>DATAOT010000226.1:0-4979 GCA_036265615.1 Aestuariivirgaceae bacterium | reverse complement strand
GCGCCGCCATGGGTCAAAGGCTGCGGCGCGGCATTGGCGGCGATGATGAAGGGCTGGCGCATCAGCGGGTGGCGCTGCGCCGCGTCGAAGGCATCGTGCTTCTTGGCGCATTGCTTCCACATCTGGTTGAGGATGCCGGTGGCCATGGCCTGCGCCGCCTCGCAGCTTTTGGCATTGACGGCGCGCACCGCCTGCTCGACATCCGCGGCGCAGCCGATCCAGATGTCGCGGTGGACGCCCTCATGCTGCTTGACGAAGGCTTCGAAAGCCTGCCAGCGGCTGCGAAGCCCCGGGGACAGGGTTACGCCGGGCCGAAGTTTCGGCAGGCGCATCGTAAAATCGAGCTTCATCCGATAGTTGGCGATGCGGCAGCCGGACGTGCCGCCGACCAGCGAGCCGTCCTGGCCGCCGGCGACCTCGGTGGCGGCATAGGCCTTGTCGCCATTGACCATCGGCCCCTTCTCGACCAGCGACCGGTGGAGCGCCGAGGCGTCGATCCCCGACACGGTGAAATACTGGTAGCGGGTGGTGACGATGGGCTTGGACAAGGCCGGCTCTGCGGTTGCAAGGGCGACCAGCGTGCTGGCAACAAACCAGCCGACGACACTGCGGCTCAGCATGGGCGATCTCTCCCGGATTCCCGGCGCTAGCATTACCCAAGCGGGAGCTTGGTTTCAATCCTCGGCACAAAAACTTCACTTGTCGGCGGTCCCACCCTCCCTCATAAAGATCGACGCGGCTCTCGCCTCAGGCGACGTCGCAGGCCAAGCTTGTGCCAACGGTTATGATTGCTTTCGGCGCATGGGGGCGCACCGTTGCTTGACTTTCCGGTGCAGGAGCTTGCTTCACCGGCCCGTCCAGAGGCTGTTCGGGTCGGGCCGGAGCGAAACGTGAAGGGAACGAGGGAGTGACTTTCCCATGCGCCAGAGAGGTACTGTCAAGTTCTTCAATCAGGCCAAGGGCTACGGATTCATTTCCCCGGAGGGCGGCGGCAAGGACATTTTCGTGCACATCACTGCCGTGCAGCGCTCCGGACTGCCGGACCTTACCGAGGGCATGAAGCTGTCCTACGAGGTGCAGCCCGACAAGCGCGGGCGCGGGCCGCAGGCAGTCGAACTGCAACTCGTCTGATTTTCGATCATTTCTGCTCGGCAGGGCTTCGACGCATGGGATAGGTTCTCGCATATCTGGGCTTGCAGTCCTGGCCGGCATGATTTCGGCCTGCCTGGCGGCTGGCGCCAATGCCGGGCCGGGATGCAAATGCCGCAGTGCGGGACAGAGCTACGATCTCGGGGCGGTGGTGTGCATCCGCGGCCAGCTCGCCCGCTGCGAGATGTTCCTCAACAACACGTCGTGGAAAATCATTGCCGACAGCTGCCCGGAGACCCGGGTGCTGCCACCGCCCGGCTCGCGCCGCCACAGCGTCCTCGCCGCATGCCTGAAACCACACCCGTCACCCAGCAGCTGAGGCGCGGGCTTTCGGCCATCGCCGTTGCCGCTTGCGCGCTCTGGGCAGCCGCCTCGGGCGCGGCGGCACGGGGACCGCAGGCGGGCGATTTCGACTATTACGTGCTGGCGCTGTCCTGGTCGCCGACCTATTGCGGCTCCGAGGCCGGGCAGGACGATGCCCAGCAATGCGGCGGCGGCCGGCGCTATGCCTTCGTGCTGCACGGGCTGTGGCCGCAATGGCAGCGAGGATGGCCGCAATTCTGTGCGACGCGCGCGAGCTTCCTTGCCGAGGACATTGTCAGGCGCATGCTGGACATCATGCCGTCGCGACCGCTGGTCATCCATGAATGGAAGAAGCACGGCACCTGCTCGGGGCTCGATCAGCAGGCCTATTTCGCGCTCGCCCGCCAGCTCTATTCGAAGGTCCAGATCCCGGCGCGGTATCATGAGCCGGAGCAGCCGATCAGCGCCGCGCCGGCCGATCTCGTGGCCGATTTTGCAGCAGCCAATCCCGGGCTCGAGCCGACCATGATGGCGGTGAGCTGCGGCAACCGGCGCGACCGCGGACGGCTGCAGGAGCTCAGGATCTGCTTCGACCGCGACGGCGCCTTCATCGCGTGCGGACCCAATGAGGCGCGGCAATGCCGGGCCCGCGAACTCGTGTTGCCGCCGGTCCGGTGACGCAATGACGCGGCGGGCCCTCTTTCTCCAGCATTTCAACGATGACGGCGGCGGGCGCATCGGCGAGCTCCTCGCGGCCATGGATGTGCGCGGCGAGACCGTTGCGCTGCATCGCGGGGAGGCCATTCCCTCGCTTGCGCCCTATGACCTGATGGTGGTGCTCGGCGGCACCCAGCAGGTGTGGCAGGAGGCGGAGTTCCCTTGGCTCCAGGATGAGAAACGAGCGATCCGCGAATGGGTCCGCGAGCGGGCTCGGCCCTATATCGGCATCTGCTTCGGCCACCAGCTCCTGGCGGCGGCGCTCGGGGGCGCCGTGGGACCCGCGGACCAGGCCGAGATCGGCGTGAGGACCGTCGACATCGATGCCGCCGAGCCGCATCCTTTTGTCGCCGGGCTCGGCGGCCGGCGCCAGGTCATGCAATGGCACAGCGCCGAGGTGAAGCGGCTGCCGGCGGAGGCGACGATGCTCGCGAGCTCGGCAACGACGCCGGTCGAGGCGATGGCAGTCGACGGTCACGCGCTCGGCGTGCAGTTCCATTGCGAGTGGACGCTCGGGCAGGTCCGCCAATGGGGGACGCTGCCGGGATGGATCCGCGCCCTCGACGAGGCGTTCGGAGCCGGGGGGCACGCTCAATTCCTGGCGGCGTGCACACCCGCCATGGCGGAGATCCAGGACATGACCGACCGGCTGTTCGACAACTTTCGGCGCTCGTCGAAACTATGACGCGGGTTCGGGCGTTGGTCATCTCGGGGCTTGATCCGAAAGGACGCGGCATGCGCTGGGCGATCATACTCTCCATTCTCGCGACAGCCGCCGCTCCGGCAGCGGCGCAGACCTCCGATGTCCGACAGGTGACGCCGGCCGAGCGCGGCAAGATCGCCGATGTGCTGACGGCGCAAGGCTGCACCACCTTCGGGGAAGCGCGGGTGGTGAACGACGCCTATGAGGTCAAGGATGTGCGCTGCGGTGGCGATCAGCTTTATGACATGGTTTACGATCGAAATCTGAAAATGATCTCGATGAGCGAAAAACCGAAAAAATAGTGCTGTTCGGCACACCCCCTTCCCCAAGCCTGCGCCATAGTGACTGCATGACAGATCTGGTCGGTGCGGCTTTGCCGCGGCCGCGCGGGGGATCACCATGGCAGTGCTCGACCATCACATGCTTCTCGGCGAACTCGGGCGCGCGGTCGCCATTCCCGACCTCGCCTTCGATGACGAGGGCTATTGCTGCCTGAGCTTCGACGAGATCATGGTCAATCTCGAGTTCCGCAGCGACCGCGGCGATTTCCTGATCTATGCGCCGATCGGGCGGATCGAAGCGCACCCGCCGGCCGACTATCTCGGGCGGCTGATGCAGGCGGGCTATGCCGCCGCGCTCGCCAATGGCGGCGGCATCGGCCTCGATCACGTGGCAGGGACGGTGATGTTCGTCCACACGATCCCGTTGCGCGGGCTGACGGCTCCTGACTTCACCGAGGAGATCCGGCGGCTTGTCGACCGCATCGAGACCTGGCAGCGGGTGGTCGAGGAGCTCAGGCATTCACGCACGAACGGCAAGGGCAAGGGCGAACCGGCTGTGGATTACGCGAATGGCGCCGCGGTGATCAGAGGATAAGGGGGAGGAAGACATGACGTTCTCGGTTGCGCAGTTTCGCAAGCGGGCGGATGCGAATGAGACTGGCTACTTCGTTCCCGACACGTCCCGTGGAGGATACCGGGTTGCACCCGACCGCGAGTGGGCTGGCCGCGAGCCCCGGTGGCAAAAGTGGGCGAGCAATCGAGCACGCCAAGCGTTTGTCGAAAGCCTCGCCCGAGATTTCGGCAAGGAGATGACCGATTCTTTTTTGTCACTATTCCTACCCGACGAGGGCACACCGCTCAGTTCGCGAGACGTGATCGAAATCATCGATGTTGGAGAGGCGTATCGCAAAATAGATCTGGACAATGAAGCCCCAGAGTTGGTGAATTCCCTCGCGGAGCACCTCAATGCGCCGACGCCGGCCCCGCTGCCGCCACGCGCGCCGCCCTTCAAAATCAACGACAAGGTCACTGGGTTCCCGTACTCAGGAATCCAAAAGGGGAAGGAGCGGGACCTCAATGCGGCCCCGCCTCCAGCGCCCTCGCAAGGGTTGTCGGTACCCGTGGACCCGAAGGTGCAGCGGCAGGGCGGGAGAAGGGAGCCTCTCCTCGCCCGAAATAGGGCAGAGCAGCAGAGATCAGCAGAGGGGAAGAAGCCCGAGGAGATATTGCCTCGGGTAGAAGCTCCCACGCAACGGCAGTACAGCGCCAAGGAATTGAAGCGCGCCAAGGACGCCCTCTACAAATCTTTCAAAGCGATCGAGCGCCATGCCAAAAACGGCACGACCAGACTTGCACTCGAAGATCAGGACAAGGCTTTGGCCGACCTGCTCTCGAAGGCAAACCGGCCGGATTGCAAGTCTCTCGACGAGCGGATCTTCGAATTGACTGGCGAGCGCACGTCCCTGGCCATTCATTGGGACCTGCCGAAGAAAATGAGAAACTGGGTGGAGCTCATCCTCAACGCCACATCGCGAGGAGACGCCGGACAGATCGAGCGGGAGATGCGCCTTCATCTGGAGCAGCTCGACAAAGACATCGCATTGCTCGAGAAGGCGCTGGCGGGAAAACCTGTGCTCCGACGGACCGCTCTCAACGAGGCGCTGAGACAGCTCAAGTCCATGCACGAGCAGCTGGAATCCAGCGAGCCATGGAAGAGGCTCGGAACCCATCTCCAAGCAATGCACGATGTGCCGCCGCCCGATCCGCTCAAGATCCATCCTTATATTGCCGAGAAGCGGCTACAGAAGCTCGGCATCAGCCGCAAA
>DATAOT010000225.1:0-19395 GCA_036265615.1 Aestuariivirgaceae bacterium | reverse complement strand
CCAGACGCAAGGATTTTGCTGCCTCCGCCAGAGGCGTTGCGGTAAGAGTTCTCTGAAGGAGAACAGCCATGCGGATGTCGAAGTCCGGGTTCTGGATGACCCTGCTGACGGCGGTGGGCGTGAGCGCGCTGCTCGCGCGTTGGTTCAGGGGCCAGTCGGCGGTCCAGCCAGCCCCGACGGCGCCGCCGAAAGTGCGCTCGGCAGGGCCAGAGGCGATGCAGAGTCCGCCGCGGCGGTGGGACGAGCACGACCAGGCGCTCGACGAATCGTTCCCGGCGAGCGATCCGCCGGGCCTGACGCCGAAGCGGGACTGACGACAAGCCTACCGGCTGCGGGCCGGAGGTCATCGCCATGCGGGTCGCGTTCTATTCCCCTTTGGTGCCGGTCGATCATGCATCGCCATCCGGCGATCGGCAGATGGCACGGCAATTCCTGAAGCTTTTGGCAATGGCGGGCCACGACACCACGGTGGTTTCGCGCTTGCGGTCATGGAGCCGGGACGCCTCGGAGCAGCATCTTGCGGATCTCGAGCAGCGCGCCGCCGCAGAAAGGGCGAGGATCGCAGCCGCCTGGCAGAAGAGCGGGGCGCCGGACCTCTGGTTCACCTATCACCCGTACTACAAATCGCCCGACCTGCTCGGGCCGGCGCTGTCGGCGCGGGCCGGCATTGGCTATGTCACTGCGGGCGCCTCGATCTCGATCAAGCGGCAGGAAGGCGAATGGCAGCCCTATCAGGCGATCGTCGCCAGGGGGCTCGCCGATTCGGCTCTCAATCTCTATTTCGCGCCGCGCGACCTTCCCGGACTGGCGATGGTCACCGCCCCCGATCGGCTGGCCGCCTTTCCGCCGTGCCTCGATATCGAACCGGCGCCACGCCGACCGCCGCAGCAGCCGCCGACCATCGTGACGGTGGCGATGGCCCGGCCGGGCCGCAAGCTGCACAATTTCAGGATCATGGCGTCGGTTCTCGCCCGGATTCTCGAGCTGCCGTGGCGGCTCGCCGTGATCGGCGGCGGTGCCTGCCAGCCGGATGCCGAGGCAGCCTTTGCCGGCTTCCCCGAGGGTCGGGTCCGGTTTCTTGGCCAGCGACCGCGCGAGAAGGTGTTCGCCATCATGGCGGGGGCAGATGTCTATCTGTGGCCCGGTTGCGAGGAGGCCTATGGCATGGCCTATCTCGAGGCTGAGGCGCATGGCCTGCCGGTGGCGGCGTGGGACACCGCCGGCGTCCCATCGGTGGTGCGGCATGGCGAGACCGGGCTGCTCGCAGCCTTCCCCGACGAGGCGGCGCTTGCCAATGCCGTCGGGACGCTCCTCGGCGATGCGGCACTCAGGCGGAAGCTTGCGGAGGGGGCGCAAGCCTTCGCGCTTGGCGAGCGCAGCATGGCCAACGGGGCGGCGCGTCTCGGCAGCCTCCTCGCGAAGGTCGCGAAGGAGACGGTCGGATGACCGATTGGCGGCCGCTCGAGCGCGAGCTTGGCCTGTGGCAGGAGAACGGCCGGGTCGCCGCCCTGTGGCTCAGGGACGACGACGCCGAGGTGCCGAGTCCGGCCCTCGACAGCCTGCTCGAGATCACCGCGGCGCATGGGGTTCAGCTGCTCCTCGCCATCATTCCGGTTCGAATGGTCGAGGCGCTTGCCGAGCGGCTTCACGGCCTGCGGCATGTCGAGCCGGCGGTTCACGGGGTCAGCCATCACAATCACGCCGGCCAAGGAGAGAAGAAGTCCGAGCTCGGGGAGGCGCGTTCGCCGGATGTCGTCCTTGCCGAACTCGGTGCGGCGCGCGAGCGCATGGCGGGGGTCTTCCCGTCCTTGTCGGGCATTCTGGTACCGCCATGGAACCGCATCGCCCGGGGGGTCGCGGAACGGATCGGCGAGGCCGGCTTCACGGCGATATCGGCCTTCGGATGGACGCCGGCCGGATCCGGAGTGCGGCAGCTCAATACTCATGTCGATCTGATCGATTGGAAAGATCAGGGACGATGGCGCGAGCTCGACGCGGTCATTTCGCTCCTGACGGAGGCGCTCGCGACATCGCGCACGTCTCATGGATATGCTCCGATCGGCATTCTCTCGCATCATCTGCGCGGCAACGCCGCGACGCAGCGGATGCTCATCCAGATTCTCGAGGGAACGGCGCGCCAGCCCGGGCTCAGATGGGCATCGGCGGGCGAGCTGCTCGAAGTTACAGCGTGATCTCGAGATCGTCGCAGGCGACGATCGTGTCGGGAAATGCCTGGCGGGCTTCCTGCTCGATCGCCACGAGCTCGGAGTCGGTGCGGCGCGGGCGATGATGAAACAGGACCAGCCGCTTGACCTGCTGCTGCCGGCAGAGCGCGGTGGCGTGCTGCCAGGTCGAATGGCCCCAGCCGCGATGGCTCGGGTATTCGGCATCGGTGTAGGTGGCGTCGATGACGAGAAGATCGGCGCCATGGATGAGGCGCTCGACGGTGGCATCGGCCGTGGCATTGCCGTGCTCGTGATCGGTGATATAGGCGACGACCCTGCCGTCGGATTCGAGGCGGTAGCCGACCGCACCGTCGGCATGGTTGAGCGCGCCGGTATGGATCATGGCGGCGCCGGGGGGGCGCAACGTGTCGCCGGGCACGAAGTCGCGATAGCGGGTGTTCGGGCTGAAGACCGCGGGCCTGACCGGAAAGAACGGCGCCCGCATGAATTCCTCCACCATCTGACGTGTGGTCATGTGGCCGTGAAGGTGGCCCGACCACAGCGTCACCTGGATGGTCGAATCGAACAGCGGGCTGAAGAACGGCAGGCCGATGATGTGGTCATAATGGCAATGGCTGAAGAAGATGTCGGCCGTCTCGAGACCGCGCTCGCGAAAGGTGAGCCCGAGGCGCCGCAATCCCGATCCGGCGTCGAAGATGATGGCGTGGGGACCGTTCGAGACCTCGACGCAGGCGGTATCCCCTCCGAACTGCCTGGCGGCAGGCCCGGGGGCGGAAACGCTGCCCCGGGTTCCCCAAAACCGGACAGTGAGAGCTTGCTCGGACATCGATCGACCTTGCCGTTTCAACCATCGGAAGTCACGGAACAATTACGGGGGAAGGAACGGGGGTCAATCGATCTTGCGCTACCGCATGGCCGACCTCCTGTGCTAGGGACCGGCAATGGAGAACCGATTGCGACCGGAATTGGGCCGAAAAGTCGCGCTGACGCGGCTCGAAAAGCTGCTGTACCGGCTCGAGGCGCAGCGTGCCGTGCTGGCTTGGGCGTTCGAACAGATTGCCGGTCGCGACGGCGTCGTTTTCGAGCTCGGACTGGGAAAGGGCCGGACCTTCGACCATCTGCGGCGGCACCTGCCGGAGCGGCAGATCTGGGTTTTCGAGCGCGACGTCGACGCGATTCCCGACTGCCGTCCCGATCCGGCCTATCTCATCGAAGGCGACATGGCCTTAACCCTGCCGGCGGCGGCCGAGCGGTTCAGAGGCCAGGTCGTGCTCGCCCACAGCGATGTCGGCTCCTTCGATCATGAGCGCAATGTCGCGATGGCAAAGCTGGTCAGCGCCGAGCTGCCGCCGGCGCTGGCACCCGGCGGCCTCGTGCTCAGCGACCTGCCTCTCGATCTTGGCGGGGCGCAGCGGCTACCGTTGCCCGCCGGGGCGCGGCAGGACCGCTATTTCATCTACCGCCAGAACGGCTGATCAATCCGGGAGTGAGAGAGCATGAAAGTGGCGGTTGTGGGCGCCGGTTATGTTGGCCTGGTCACGGCCGCGGGCCTTTCCGAATTCGGCTTCGACGTCATCTGCATCGACAAGGAGGCTCACAAGGTCGAGTGCCTGCGGCAGGGCGAGATCCCGATCCATGAGCCGGGACTCGACGGGCTGGTGCTCGCCAATCGGCGAGCCGGGCGGCTCGATTTTTCGGACGACATCATGGGCGCGGTGCGCGGCGCGGGGGTCGTCTTCATCGCCGTCGGCACGCCCAGCCGGCGCGGCGAGGATGCGGCCGACCTCGCATTCGTGCGCGCCGCGGCGGAACAGATTGGCCGGGCGATGGACGGCTTCACGGTGGTTGTCACCAAGTCGACAGTGCCGGTCGGAACGGCGCGCATGCTTGAACGGCTGATCCGCGACGTGCGGCCCGATGCCGATTTCGAAATGGCGTCCAATCCGGAGTTCCTGCGCGAGGGCTCGGCGGTCGAGGACTTCCTCAGGCCGGACCGCATCGTGGTCGGGCTGTCGGCGGCCCGAGCCCGCGAGCGGATGAGCGAGCTCTACCGGCCACTGATGCTGCGCGACGTGCCGGTGCTGTTCACCACCTTCGAGACGGCCGAGCTCATCAAATATGCGGCCAACGCCTATCTTGCGACGCGCATCGGCTTCATCAACGAGATGGCCGATCTCTGCGAGGCGGTGGGGGCCGATGTCGCGGCCGTGACCCGCGGCATGGGGCTCGACCGGCGCATCGGGCTCCATTATCTCCAGCCTGGACCGGGCTTTGGCGGGTCGTGCTTTCCGAAAGACACCCGGGCGCTTGCCTCGATCGCGCGCCAGGCGGGCTCGCGGGCGAAGATCGTCGAGGCGGTGATCGACTCCAACAATCTTCGCAAGGAAAGCCTTGCCGAGCGGATCGCGCAGGCAGTGGGCGGCGACGTCCGAGGCAAGCGGGTGGCGGTGCTCGGGGTGAGCTTCAAGGCGGAAACCGACGACCTGCGCGAGGCGGCGTCGCTCGCCGTGATCCCGGCGCTGCAGCGGGCGGGCGCGAACATCGCGGCCTATGACCCGGTGGCCGTCGCGGCAGCGCGGCAATTGCTGTCGCAAGTCGAGTGGTGCGAGGACGCCTACGAGACGGCCAAGGATGCCGATGCCATCGTGGTGCTCACCGAATGGAACGAGTTCCGCGGCCTCGATCTCTGGCGCCTGGCGGCGCAGATGCGCGAGCCGGTGCTGATCGATTTGCGCAACATCTACTCGGCAGGCGACGTCGCCAAGACGCCGTTCATCTATCACAGCATCGGGCGCCCGACGGTGGTGCCGGGGGGTTAGAGGGGAGTAGGCAATAGGCAGTAGGCAGTAGGCAGTAGGCAATAGGCAGTAGGCAGTAGGCAGTAGGCAGTAGGGAAGACCACCACTTAGTGACTATTCCCTTCCTCAGCGGCCCTTCCACACCGGCGGGCGCTTTTCGGCAAAGGCCAGCGCGCCCTCCTTCTGGTCTTCGCTGTCATAGAGCACGTCGACAGTCCTGAGGCGGCGCTTGGTGACGAGGTCGAAGGCCTGCTGGATCGGCAGGTGGGCGGTTTCGCGGATGGTCTCCTTGATGGCGGCGAAGACAAGCGGCGGCCCGGACGCCAGCAGCTCGGCCAGGTCGCGGGCGCGCGCCATCAGCCGGTCGGCCGGAACCACCTCATTGACCACCCCCCAGCGGTGGCCTTCTTCGGCATCCATGACCCGTCCGGTGAACAGGAGCTCCATGGCGATGTGATAGGGCATGCGCCGGGGCAGCTTGATGGTCGCGGCGTCGGCGAGGGTACCGGAACGGATTTCAGGCAGCGCGAAAGTGGCGTGGGCGGCGGCGAGGATGAGATCGGCCGACAAGGCGATCTCGAAGCCGCCGCCGAAAGCGATGCCGTTGACGGCAGCGATGACCGGCTTGTTGAGACCTTTCAGCTCCTGCAGGCCGCCGAAGCCGCCGATGCCGTAGTCGGCGTCCGGGGTCTCGCCGGCAGCCGCCGCCTTGAGGTCCCAGCCGGGGCAAAAGAACTTCTCCCCGGCGCCGGTCAGAATGGCGACGCGCAGCGCCGGATCGTCGCGGAAGCCGGCAAAGACCTCGCCCATGATGCGGCTGGTCGGGGCGTCGATGGCATTGGCCTTGGGCCGGTCGATGGTGACTTCCAGCACCGTTCCCCGGCGTTCGGACCTGATCGGATTGGACATGGATCGTCAATCTCCCGTTCGCAACCGCAGGAGAGCATCGACTGCAACCGCCCCCTGGCCCGGCGGCAGGACCATCAGCGGATTGACGTCGAGTTCCTCGATGTAAGGGCCATGAGCCTGAGCGAAGCGGGCCACGGCTTCGATGGCGCCGATCACAGCGGCGCGGTCGCCCTTCCTGCCGCGGAAACCGTCGATCAGAGCCGCGATGCGCAGGCGCCCGAGCGCCCGCTCGATCTCCTGGCGCGAGGTGGGCAGGAGCAGGGTCACGGCATCCTTCAGGAACTCGGTCAGGATGCCGCCGGCGCCGATCACCAGGGCAAGGCCGAATTGCGGGTCGGTCTTGACGCCGATGATCAGCTCGCAGACCGCGCCGGCGACCATTTTCTCGACCAGCACCTCGTCGGCGAGATCCCGCATGCGCATGGCGCTGTCGCGGACCTCCTCGGGCGTCGTGAGATTGACGGCGATGCCGCCCGCCTCGGTCTTGTGCGACAGGGTGGCGCTCGAGGCCTTGACGACCACCGGAAAGCCGAGCCGGCGCGCCGCATCGGCCGCATCGAGGGGCGCCGCGATCACGCCTTCGGGAATGTCGAGACCGGCGGCGGCCAGCAGCATCTTGGCCTGATATTCGGTGAGCGGCTTGCCGCCATGGCCGAGGCGCTCGGGCCGGGAAAGCTTGGTCGGCGGGGCGGGCCGCGCCCAGGCGGCACCGATGGTTGCGGCGGCCTCGAAGGCGGCAAGCGCATCATCGAGGCCGGCCATCGGCGCGATGCCGCTCGCCGAGAGCCGAGCGGCCACTGTCTCGGGCAGGCATTCCGGCAGGGTGGCGACGACGGCCGAGCGGGCGCCCGTGCGGGCTGCGGCATCGATCATCGCCTCTGTCGCCAGCAGCCAGCCGGCAGTGTTGATGCCGGGGCCTGTCGGGGTGTCGAGGATCAGCATGCCGACATCGAAGCCGCCTGCCAGCACCGCAGCGAAGGTCGCGGTGAGCTTGTCGCGGTCGCCCCAGATGAAGGTGTGGTAGTCGAGCGGATTGTCGATCGCGACATAGGCGTTGAGGGTGGCGGCGACTTTGGCGGCAGTCTCCGGCGCAAAGGGCGGGAACGACAGCTCGCGGTCAAGGGCAAGATCGGCGACCAGCGCCGCTTCGCCGCCCGAGCAGCTCATCGACACGCAGCGGCCGCCCGCGAGCGCGCCACCATGATGCAGGAATTTCAGGGTCTCGACGAACTCGGTGATCGTCGTCACCCGGGCCAAACCATAGCGCTCGAACAGGGCGTCATAGAGCGCGTCGGAGCCGGCAAGCGAGCTCGTATGGCTCATCGTCACCCTGGCGCCCTGCTCGGAGCGGCCGGTCTTCAGCGCAATCACCGGTTTTCGGTGGTTGCGGGCCTTGACCATGGCGGCGGCGAAGGCGGCCGGGTCGCGCAGGCCCTCGATATGCAGCCCGATCGCGGTGATGCGCTCGTCGTCGGCGAGGATGTCGAGCAGAGCGGCGATGTCGATGGCTGCCTGGTTGCCCAAGGTGAAGATGGCGGCGAGCGGCAGGCCGCGGCGGGTCATGGTGAAGTTGATGGCAATATTGCCCGACTGGGTGATGATGGCGATGCCACGGTCGCGCGGCTCGCCGCCATATTCATCGGGCCACAGGCTCGTCCTGCCGATGAAGTTGATGTAGCCGTAACAGTTCGGCCCCATGATCGGCATGGTGGCGGCGGCGCGCACGAGCTCGGCCTGCAGCTCCGGGCCGTCGCCGCCGACCTCGGCAAAGCCCGAGGCATAGACCACCGCGCCGCCGCTGCCCCGCCGGGCAAGTTCGGCGACGATGGCGATGGTCGGCTCGCGCTTGACCGAGATGAAGGCGGCATCCGGGGCTTCCGGCAGTTCGGCAATGCTCGGGTGACAGGCGACGCCCCCCAAGGTCGGACGACGGGGATTGACGGCATAGAGCCGGCCGGAGTAGCCGAGGGCACGCGTCTTGACGAGGGCGATTTCGGCCTCCGTGCCGCCGATGAAGGCGAGCGACTTCGGCCATACCAGGCGCGACAGCGGTGCGGGTTGACTCATGACTCAGCCGCCGAGCGGGCGCAGCAGCGAGCGCGAGATGATGTGGCGCTGGATCTCGCTCGTGCCCTCCCAGATGCGCTCGACCCGGGCATCGCGCCAGATGCGCTCGAGAGGAAGATCGTCCATCAGCCCCATGCCGCCATGGATCTGGATGGCCTCGTCGGCGATGAAGGCAAGCACCTCGGTGGCCTTGAGCTTGGCCATGGCCATGTCCATGTCCGTCACGGTCTTCTGGTCGAACTTCCAGGCGGCATCGAGGGTCAGGAGCTCGGCGGCCCTGAGCTCCACGGCCATGTCGGCGAGCTTGAAGGAAACGCCCTGGAACTTGCCGATCTGCTGGCCGAATTGCTGGCGATCCACCGACCATTGCAGGGCATGGCCGAGGGCGCGCTCGGCGCGGCCGAGACAGGTGGCGGCGACCTGGAGGCGGGTGGCGCCGAGCCATTCGTTGGCCACCTCGAAACCGCGATGAACCTCGCCCAGGACCTGGCTCGCCTCAACCCGGCAGTCGTCGAATTCGAGGATCATGTTGTGGTAGCCGCGGTGCGACACGTTGCGATAGCCCGGTCGAACGCGGAAGCCGCGCGTGCCCTTGTCGATCAGGAAGGCGGTGATGAGCTTTTTCCTGCCGCGGGGCGTCTCTTCGTCGCCCGAGGCCGCGAACAGAATGACGAAGTCGGCGACATCAGCGTGGCTGATGAAGTGCTTAACGCCGTTTATGACAAAATCGGAGCCGTCGCGCACCGCCGATGTCTTCATGCTGCGGATGTCGGAACCTGTCCCCGGCTCGGTCATGGCGAGGCAGTCGGATTTCTCGCCGCTGACGCAGGGCAGGAGATAGCGCTGGCGCTGCTCGCCGACACAGGCCATCAGGATGTTCGAGGGCCGCCCGACGCAGTTCCAGTGCAGCGCGTAATTGGCCTTGCCAAGCTCCTTCTCGTAGAGCACCCAGCTCACGGTATCGAGCCCGGCGCCGCCGACTTCCGCCGGCATGTTGGCGGCATAGAGCCCGGCGGCAACCGCCTTGTCCTTGAGCTCGTGGCGCAGCTCGGGCCGGAGCTCGCCGGTGCGCTCGATCTCGCTCTCATGCGGATAGAGCTCGTTCTCCACGAAGGCGCGCGTGGTCTCGACGATCATTCGCTGCTCTTCGCTCAACGCGAAATTCATGGCCGAAATTCCCTTGCTCGGCGGCACATGGTCACTCGGTATGATATGTCTCGGTATTGCCGTCGACCGCAATGGCCTGGCCGGAAATCATCGCTGCGGCGGGCGAAGCGAGGAACAGGGCGAGCGCGGCGATCTCCTGCGGGCGCACGAAGCGGTTGAGCGACACGCCTTTGGTGTAATCGGCGCGGATCGCCGCCTGGCTGCGGCCCGAGGTGCGCGATTCGGCGGCGATCACCCGGTCCATCCGGTTGCCCTCGACCGCGCCGGGGCAGATGGCATTGACGCGGATGTTCCAGCGCCCGACCTCGATGGCAAGCGATTTGGTAAGGCCGATCACGCCCCATTTGGCGGCGGCATAGGGGGTGCGGAAGGGGAGTCCATAAAGACCGGCGGTCGAGGCGATGTTGATGATGGAGCCGGAGCGCTGGTCCTTCATCACCGGCACGGCGCGGCGACAGGTCAGAAACTGCGAATCGAGACAGACCGCCAGGCAGTCGCGCCAGTCATCGAAGTCCATGTCCTCGACGGCCGCGGTCGGCCCGGCGATGCCGGCATTGTTGATGAGGAGGTCGAGCCCGTCCAGGAGGTCGATCGTGTCGTCGAACCAGGTGTCGACCGCGCCCTCATCGCGGGCATCGACCGGCGTCGTCACGATGTCGGGATAGTCGTCGTTGAGGCGCGACAGGGCCTCCTCGTCGATGTCGCTGGCATGCACGCGATGACCTTCATCGGCAAAGGCACGGGCGGTCGCGGCACCGATGCCGGTACCGGCAGCCGTGATCATCACCCTGAGCGAGGCGGTCATCGCGCGGCCCGCTTCAGCTTTGGCAGGCGCTTCGGCACGCGCATCGTCCGGCCGAGCTCGGCCGGCTTGTCGAGGCCGCGATGGGCCTCGGCCAGGGCGGTGAGCGCCGCAAACAGCTCGGGCGGCATCGGGCTCGCCTTGGCGGCGGCAGAATCGACGTGGACGAGCATCTGCTCGGCGGTGGCGACGAGCTCGCGGCGGCGGAACATGCGGTGGAACAGATGCATGCGCTTGTCGTCGAAACCGATCAGCTGGCTCTCGATGGTGAAAGCCTGGCCGGCCTCGAGCTCGCGGAAGAAATTCATATGAGTCTCGACGGTGTAGAAGCTCCTTCCCGAGGCGCGGTAGCCGTCGGCGTCGCCGATGAGGCGAAAGACATGGTCGGCCGCTTCTCCGAAAGCCGTCAGATACGCCGCCTCGGTCATGTGGCCATTATAGTCGAGCCAGGCCGGGTCGACGGTGCCTTTCCATGATTTGAGTGGGGCGGCGATCTTGGTGCCGGGCTTCCAGCGCTTGACCGGCCGCGGCTCGGCCTTTGCTGCTTCCTCCTCGCGGAGGAGGGCAAGGCCGGCGCCGATCTTGTGCTGCTTCAGGAGGCGCAGCAGGTCGACCAGAACCTCGTTGCGCTTGGCCTCGATCTCGGCAACCGAGCGGCCGGCCGCCTGGGTTTCGCAGCCCTCAATCAGCCGCCGCTCCAGCCTGTCGTTCCATTTGGGATAGCGCAGCTCGGTCCAGGGCAGCTCGAGGCTCGGGTCGAACTGACGGATGAAGTCGCGCATGCCGCCGGGACCCCCGGCCAGATGATAGGTGAGGAACGACCCCATGAAGGCCCAGCGCAGGCCGGCCGAATAGATCAGCGCATCGTCTATATCGCCGGTCGTGCCGACGTCCTTGTTGAGACAGTGCAGCGCCTCGCGCCACAGCGCCTCCTGCAGACGGTCGCAGATGTAGCCTGGGATTTCCTTTTTGAGCCGCAGCACATGCATGCCGATCCCGGTGTAGAAGGCGGCGGCGTCGTCCATGAAACGGTCGCCGGTCTCCTTGCCGGGGACGAGCTCGACAAGGGGGAGCAGATAGACCGGGTTGAAGGGATGGCCGATCAGCACCCGCTCGGGGTGCGGGCATTGCGACTGCAGCCTCGAGGGCAGGAAGCCCGACGAGGAGGAGGCGATGACGACGTCGGCCCGGGCAGCCTCGCCGATCTCGCGGAACAGCCGGATCTTCAGATCTTCGCGCTCGGGCGCGGCCTCCTGGATGAAATCGACGGCCGCGGCCATTTCGCGCAGCGAGGTGGTGAAGGCGAGCTTGCCGCGGCGGACTGGCTTGTGCCCGATCAGCCGCTCCATCGAAGGCCAGGCGGTGTCGATGGCTGCCCTGAGCTTCGGCTCGGCGGCGGCGACCGGATCGTAGGCGATCACATCATGGCCGCGGATCAGCAGGCGGGCCGCCCAGCCAGCACCGATGAGGCCGGTGCCGGCGATGCCGACGGTTGCGATCGCGCTCATCGCCTTCACCGCTGCTTGAGCTTGAGGATGTCGCGCGCCTCGGCCGGAGTGGCGAGCTTGGTGCCGATCAGCTCGAGGATCTTGGCGGCGCGCTCGACCAGGGAGCCGTTCGAGGCATAGACGCCCTTTTCGAGCCAGAGATTGTCCTCGAGGCCGACTCGCACATGACCGCCGAGAAACGCCGCCTGGGCCACCATCGGCATCTGGTTGCGGCCGATCCCGAAGGCGGCCCAGATGGCATTGGGGGGCAGCTGACCGACCTGGTGGACCAGGGTCGCCGGATTGCAGGGGGCACCCCACGGGATGCCGAGGCAGAGCTGGAACAGCGGCGGGTCGTCGATCAGGCCCTCGTTGCAGAGCTCTGTCGCGAACCACAGATTGCCGGAGTCGAAGATCTCCATCTCGGGCTTGACGCCGTAGGACTGGATCAGCCGCGCCATGTCTCTGAGCTGCTGCGGCGTCTGGACGACGATGCCGTTGCCGTCGCCGAAATTGAGCGAGCCGCAGTCGAGCGTGCAGATCTCCGGGCGGAGCTCTGCGACGTGGAGCAGCCGCTCGACCGGCCCGACGAGGTCGGTCAAGGGACCGAAGCGCTTCGGCTCCTCGCCGGGTCCGATCTCGAGGTCGCCGCCCATGCCGGCGGTCAGGTTGATGATCACGTCGCTGTTGCGCTCGCGGATGCCTTCGACCACCTCCCGGTAGAGGTGGACGCCTCTGGCGCCCTTGCCGGTTTCAGGGTCGCGGACATGACAATGGACCACGGCGGCGCCGGCAGAGGCTGCCTCGAGCGCCGATGCGGCGATATCGCGCGGCTTGATGGGTATCGCCGGGTGCCGGCCGACGGTGTCGCCCGCCCCGGTCACGGCGCAGGTGATGATGACCTTGGGATTCATGCGCTGTTCCTCGCTGCCTCGAACTCGGCCGAAGTTTAGGCGCCCCGCGACCGTGGACTTTATCTTTTGCGACATGGGCTGACGACCCCACGCCATCGCGAGGTTACTCTCTCCCTCATGGCCGGGCTTGACCCGGCCATCCAGTCCCTTTCCAGCCCGTCCCCTGGATGGTCGGCTCCGGGGGCCGGCCATGAGGGAAGAGCAGGACGAACGCCCTTCCTGAGCGAGGTTTGCTTGACCGCCCTCGGCAAGTGAAGCAAGCTTCACACATTGGAGGAATCCGCGGCCGGATTGCCAAAATCCAAACCTGACAAGCCTCAGCAAACGGCCGCGCGATGATCAGGGAGGACGCGAATGCCTGCCGTGGCGATGAAAGTGAATGGAAGCCAGGTCTCCGGCGATGTCGAGGGACGGACGCTGCTCGTCGACTTTCTCCGCAACCAGCTCAATCTCACAGGCACCCATGTCGGCTGCGACACCAGCCAGTGCGGCGCCTGCACGGTGCTGGTCGACGGGCGGGCGGTCAAGAGCTGCACGGTGCTCGCAGCAGCCTGCGGCGGAGCGGAAGTGACCACGATCGAGGGCCTGGCGAAGAACGGCAAGCTGCACCCGATGCAGGAGGCCTTCCGCGAGCACCATGGGCTGCAGTGCGGCTTCTGCACGCCGGGCATGATCATGACAGCGCTCGACATCGTGAAGCGCAAGGGCACCTCGCTGTCGGAGGAGACGGTGCGCCACGAGCTCGAGGGCAATATCTGCCGCTGCACCGGCTACCACAATATCGTCAAGTCCATTCAGGCCGGCGCGTCGCGCATGTAGGCGCGGCCGCAGGGCAGGAGCGAGGAGTCAAGATCATGACCGATACCGGTATCGGCGCTCGCGTGGCGCGCAAGGAAGACAAGCGGTTCATCATGGGCAAGGGGCGGTATGTCGACGACATCCACCTGCCGCGCGAGACCTACGCCTATTTTCTGCGCTCGCCGCATGCCCATGCCAAGATCGATGCGATCGATACCACGGCCGCCCGGGCGGCGCCCGGCGTCCTGGCGGTGTTGACGGGCGAGGATGCGGCAGCCGACAAGATCGGCGGGCTGATCTGCGGCTGGATGATCCACTCGATGGACGGTTCGCCGATGAAGGTGGGGCCGCATCCGGTGCTGGCGCAGGAAAAGGTGCGCTATGTTGGCGACCATGTGGCGGTGGTGGTGGCGGAATCGCTGGCGGATGCCAAGTCGGCAGCCGAGCTCATCAATGTCTCCTATAGCGAGCTCGACCCGGTGGTCGATCCGGGCGAGGCACCGGGCAGCGCGAGCCTGGTCCATGACGGGATCGAGCGCAACACGGTGTTCGAATGGTCGCTTGGCAACAAGGAGGGCGCCGATGCCGAATTCGCCAAGGCGGCGCATGTCACCAAGCTCGAGATCCGCAACAACCGCCTGATCCCCAATGCCATCGAGCCGCGGGCGGCAATCGGCTCCTATGATCAGGCGGAGGATTCATTCACGCTTTACACAACCAGCCAGAATCCGCATGTGGCGCGGCTCGTCATCTCGGCCTTCGTCGGCATGGCGCCCGAGCACAAGCTCCGGGTGATCGCGCCTGATGTCGGCGGCGGCTTCGGGTCGAAGATCTTCATCTATGCCGAGGAGGTGGTGTGCCTGTGGGCCTCGAAGCGGATCGGCGGGCGGCCGGTCCGGTGGACGGCCGAGCGGTCGGAGTCCTTCCTGGCGGACGCGCATGGGCGCGACCACGTGACAACGGCGGAGCTCGCCTTGAATCGCGACGGCAAGATCCAGGCGCTCAGGGTGCACACCATCGCCAATATGGGAGCCTATCTTTCGACCTTCGCCTCCTCGATCCCGACCTATCTCTACGCCACCTTGCTGTCGGGCCAGTACAACATCCCGCAGATCTATTGCGAAGTGGATGCGGTCTACACCAACACGGCGCCGGTCGATGCCTATCGCGGGGCGGGTCGTCCCGAGGCTACCTATGTGGTGGAGCGGCTGGTCGAAACGGCGGCACGCGAGCTCAAGATCGACCCGGCGGAGTTCCGGCGGCGCAACTTCATCACCCAGTTTCCGCACCAGACGCCGGTCATCATGGCCTATGACGCCGGGGACTATCATGCCTCGCTCAACCGGGCGCTCGAGCTCGCCGACTTCAGGGGCTTTGCAGCGCGCAAGGCGGAGTCGAGCCGGAACGGCAGGCTCAGGGGGATCGGTTTCTCCACCTATATCGAGGCCTGCGGCATCGCACCCTCGGCGGCGGTGGGCTCGCTCGGCTGCGGCGTCGGCCTGTGGGAATCGGCGGAGGTCAGGGTCAACCCCGTCGGGACCGTGGAGGTACTGACCGGCTCGCACAGCCATGGCCAGGGGCACGAGACCACCTTCGCCCAGCTCGTCTCCGACCGGCTCGGCATCGGCCTCGAGCAGGTTTCGGTGATCCATGGCGACACCGACAAGGTGCAGTTCGGCATGGGCACCTACGGCTCGCGCTCGGGCGCGGTCGGCATGTCGGCCATCGCCAAGGCGCTCGACAAGATCGAGGCCAAGGCGCGCAAGGTCGCCGCCCATGTCATGGAAGCGGCGGAGGGCGACGTCGAGTTCCGCAACGGCAGCTTCACGGTGAAGGGCACGGACCGCAAGATGGCATTCGGCGAGGTGGCGCTTGCCGCCTATGTGGCCCACAAATTCCCAACCTCCGAGATCGAGCCCGGGCTCAAGGAGGGAGCCTTCTACGATCCCACCAACTTCACCTTCCCGGCCGGCTGCCACATTTGCGAGCTCGAGGTCGATCCCGAGACCGGCACCGTCACCATCGCGCGATGGACGGCGGTCGACGATTTCGGGACGCTGATCAATCCGTTGATCGTCGAGGGCCAGGTGCATGGCGGGATCGCCCAGGGCGTCGGGCAGGCGCTGACCGAGGGGGCGATCTATGACGAGGAATCGGGTCAGCTCATCACCGGCTCCTATATGGACTACTGCATGCCACGCGCGGAGGATCTGCCGTCCTTCACGCTCGGCTTCGTCGAAACCAAAAGCCCATCCAACCCGCTCGGCATGAAGGGGTGCGGCGAGGCCGGCGCAATCGCCGCGCCGGCAGCGGTGATGAATGCGCTGACCGACGCGCTCGGGGTGCGCGAGCTGCCGATGCCGGCCACGCCGCAAGTGGTGTGGGAGGCAGCTTCCACCCGGCAGGCAGCAGAGTGACGGGCGCTAGAGAGGACGATTGCCATGTATGAATTCACCTATCATCGGCCCGCGACGATCGAGGATGCGGTGCGGCTGCTCAAGGGCTCGGAAGCAGCCAAGGTCATGTCCGGCGGCCAGACGCTGATCCCGACGCTCAAGCAGCGGCTGGCGCAGCCCAGCGACATCATCGACCTGTCGGGCTTGAGGAACACCGGGGTGTCGGTGTCCGGCTCGACGATCACCATCAAGGCCGGAACCTGCCATGCCGAAGTCGCGGAGAGCCGCGACGTCGCGAAGGCGATCCCGGCGCTGGCGGCGCTGGCCGGTCTGATCGGCGATCCGCAGGTCCGCCACAAGGGAACGCTCGGCGGCTCGATCGCCAACAACGATCCGGCGGCCGACTACCCCGCGGCGGTGGTGGCCCTCAACGGCACGGTGGTGACCACCGCGCGCCGGATCGCGGCCGACCAGTTCTTCACCGGCATGTTCGAGACGGCGCTCGATCCGAGCGAGATCGTCACCGCCGTGGAATTCGCCGTTCCGCAGCGCGCAGGCTATCAGAAATTCCGCAACCCGGCGTCGCGCTATGCCATGGTCGGGGTGTTCGTGGCCGATCATGGCGGCGGCAATGTCCGGGTGGCGGTCACCGGGGCGGGCCCTTGCGTGTTCCGGCAGCGCGACATGGAGGCGGCACTGGCACGCTCGTTCACGCCCGATGCGGTGAAGGGCATCGGGACCGATGCGGCCAATCTAAACAGCGACATCCATGCCTCGGCCGACTACCGCGCCCATCTCGTCGGGGTGATGGCGCGGCGCGCCGTCGAGGCGGCATTGGCGGGATAGGCGGGACCCCTGGCCGAGCCTCTCCCCACCTCGATCGATGCGACGCTTCAGCTGCTGTCGGTCGGCCGCTATGTGGCCGACCGGGCGCTGGCAACGGTGGTGTTTCTCGGGCTGAAGATGGGGCGGCCGATCTTCCTCGAGGGGGAGGCCGGAGTCGGCAAGACCGAGATCGCCAAGGTGCTGGCAGAGGCGCTTGGGCGGCGTCTGATCCGGCTCCAGTGCTATGAAGGGCTCGATGTCTCGACCGCGGTCTATGAGTGGAACTACTCGGCCCAGATGATCGAGATCCGGCTTGCCGAGGCGGTGGGGATCAGCGATCGCGACCGCCTGCAGGAGGAAATATTCTCGTCGCGCTTCCTCATCCGCCGCCCGCTGCTGCAGGCATTGGAGGGCGCGCCGGGGGAGGCGCCGGTGCTGCTCATCGACGAACTCGACCGCACCGACGAGGCATTCGAGGCATTCCTGCTCGAGGTCCTGTCGGATTTCCAGGTGACGGTGCCGGAGCTCGGGACCCTCAGATCGGCGGCGCCGCCGATCGTCGTTATCACGTCGAACCGGACCCGCGAGATCCATGACGCGCTGAAGCGGCGCTGCCTCTATCACTGGGTCTCCTATCCCGATGCGGCGCGCGAGCTCGCGATCATCCGTGCCAGGCTGCCGACGGCGCCGGAGGCGCTGTCGCGGGAGGTGGTCGGCTTCGTCCAGGCGCTGCGCAGCATGGAGCTTTTCAAGCCGCCGGGCGTTGCCGAGACGCTCGACTGGGTGGGGGCGCTGGTCGAGCTCGACGCCATCGCCCTCGACCCGCAGACGGTCAACGATACGCTTGGCGTGCTGTTGAAATATCAGGATGACATCGCCCGGCTCGAGGGCTCCCCGGCGCGACGGCTGATCGAACAGGTGAGGAGCGATCTCGCTCAAGCTCCGCCGGCCTGATATCATCGGCACCATGGTACGAAAGGCTTCTCCGGCAGAACGGCAAAAGCGGCTCTCCTCGTCTGAACCCCTTGATGAAATTCAAGAAAGTTCGTTGGAGAGCTTCCCGGCAAGCGATCCGCCGCCATGGACGATGACGCGGGTCGGGACGCCGTCCCGCCCGGGATCCCGCGCCACGCCGGCCGCTGAGCGCAAGAAGGGCCCAAAAGTCGAAAGGAGAATGGATTGAGTGCCGATCCCTATAGTCTGCTCGGCGTCAGCAAGGATGCCTCGCAGGAGGACATCCAGAAGGCCTATCGCAAGCTTGCCAAGAAGCTCCATCCCGACCTCAACCCCGGCAACAAGACGGCTGAGGAAAACTTCAAGCAGGTGTCGGCCGCCTATGATCTTCTCGGAGATCCCGAGAAGCGGGCCCGGTTCGACCGCGGCGAGATCGATGAATCGGGCGCCGAGCGGCCGCGCCAGCGCTATTACCGCGACTTTGCCGACGACATGGCAGGAACGCATGCCTATTCGAGCGATGCGGGCTTTGCCGACTTCGAGGGCGAGGACATCCTGTCCGAGATCTTCGGCCGATCGGCTGGGGCACGCGCCACCCGGCCGCGCCGCGGCTTCGACATCCGCTACACGCTGCCGGTGGATTTTCTCGATGCGGTCAATGGCGCGACGCGGCAGGTGAGGCTCGCCGACGGGTCCGAGCTCAAGGTGACCATTCCGCCGGGGACCCGCGACGGACAGGTCCTCAGGCTGCGCGGCAAAGGCGAGCCCGGGCGAAACGAGGGTCCGGCCGGCGATGCCCTGGTCGAGATCACGGTCCAGCCGCACCCCGCCTTCGAGCGGAAGGGCGACGATATCCATGTCGAGCTGCCTTTGTCGCTGCGCGAGGCGGTGCTGGGCGGCAAGGTGCCTGTCCCCACCACCACCGGGACGGTGACGCTGACCGTGCCGCCGTGGTCGAACAGCGGCAAGGTGCTGCGGCTGCGGGGCAAGGGCGTGGTGCGGCCTGACGGCTCGCGGGGCGATCAATATGCGAAGGTCAAGATCGTGCTGCCCGACGGGCCGGATCCCGAGCTCGAATCCTTCATGGCCGGGTGGCGGCAGGGCCAGGGCCAAGATCCCCGGCGCAAAGCGGAGGCATGAGCCATGGAGACACGAGAATTTCTGGTGCGCACATCCCTCAGGGCCGAGATCTTGGAAATGTGGGTGACCGAGGGCTGGCTTCTGCCCGATCGCCGTGGCGACCGTCGGAGCTTCTCCGAGGTCGATGTGGCGCGCGCCCAGCTGATCCGCGATTTGCAGAACGGGCTTGGCGTCAACGAGGCGGGAATCGATGTCATTCTTGACCTGCTCGACCAGCTCTACGGGCTGCGCTGCACGCTGCGCCAGGTCCTGGCCGCATCGAAGGGATCGGCGGGCGGAGGCGGCGGACCGGAGGCGGACAATGGCTGATGCGGCCGGCGCCATTGCGGGCTTTGCCCCGCCGCAAGGCCGGCTTGCCGACAACATCATGCACTTCGCGCGTCTGCTGCGACAGAGCGGGCTGCCGGTCGGCCCTGGCCAGGTGCTCGACGCCATCGACGCGGCACAATGCGGCGGGCTCGCCAACCGGTCGGATTTCTACTGGACGCTGCATGCGGTGCTGGTGCGCCGGCACGAGCATTCGGTCATTTTCGAGCAGGCCTTCGAGATCTTCTGGCGCCGGCCGAAAGTGATCGAGCAGATGATGGAGATGTTCTTTCAGCAAACCCGCCGCGATGCCGTCCAGCGGCCGAAGCGGGCCGGACAGCGCCGGGTCGGGGAGGCGATGTTCCAGGATCCGGGCAAGGCGGAGCGGCGCGAGGGCGAGGCGGTCGAGATCGAGAGCATCGCCACGGCATCGGCCCTGGAGGTGCTGCGGGCGAAGGATTTCGAGCAGATGACGGCGGCCGAGGAGGCCGAAGCGCGGCGGGCCATCGCCCGCATGCGGCGAAACCGCCTGGAGCAGAGGACCCGCCGCTTCACGCCGGCGCGGGACGAAGTGGTCGACGTGCGGGCGAGCCTCAAGCGCTCGCTCAGGTCCGGGGCCGAGATGATCGCGCTCAGCCGCCGCGGC
>DATAOT010000224.1:0-3873 GCA_036265615.1 Aestuariivirgaceae bacterium | reverse complement strand
GGCATCCCCGCGCGCCTGTCGCTGAGCGCCGGCAGCTATCTGTGCAATGCCTGCCTCTACCGTTTCCTCGACCTGGCTGCTGGACGTCCGCGGCCGCCGCTTTGCGGCTTTCTCCATGTGCCGCACACGCCCGAGGAGGTGGCGCAGCGTTTCCTCGACGATGCGGCGGGTCGGCCTGTGCCGGCACGAAGCGCCGAGCTCTCATCGATGGAGCTCGGGCGGATCATCCGCGCCGCCGAGATTGCCATCACCGAAACCGCGAAGGTCCTCGAGGGATGCAAAGCCGGCGCCTGATATCGCTTGTCGGATGTCATGCCGAAGGCGAGGTCGGCGACGTCATCATCGGCGGCGTCCTGCCACCGCCCGGCCGCACCATGTTCGAGAAGATGCGCAACATGGAGCGCGACTTCGACCACATTCGCCGGTTCCTGATCAGTGAGCCGCGCGGCAGCGTCGCCCGCCATGTCAATCTGCTCGTGCCGCCGGCTCGCGACGACTGCGATGCCGGCGTCATCATCATGGAGCCGACCGAATATCCCCCGATGTCCGGCTCGAACTCAATCTGTACCGTCACGGTCCTGCTCGAGACCGGCATGATCGCCATGAAGGAGCCGGAAACGGTGGTGCGCCTTGACACGCCGGCCGGACCGGTCACTGCCAGGGCGCGGTGCAGCGGCGGCCGCTGCTGCTCGGTCGAGATCGCCAATGTGCCGGCTTTCGTCGATCGGCTGGACGCTGTGATCGAGGTCGAGGGCCTCGGAACCGTCACCCTCGACACCGCCTATGGCGGGATGTTCTACGCCATCGTCGATGCCACCCGGCTCGGCTTTGCGGTGACGCCCGACGAGGCCCGCGACCTCGCCATTCTCGGCGAGAAAATCCGCCTCGCTGCGCGCCAGCAGCTCGCCGTCATCCACCCCGAGAACCCGGCGATCTCCGGCGTCTCCATCGTGCAGCTCAACCGTCCGTTCGAAGGTGTCGGCAAGGCGACCCGCAACACCTGCATCGTGGCGCCCGGCCGCTCCGACCGCAGCCCGACCGGCACCGGTACGAGCGCCCGCCTCGCGGTGCTCTATGCCCGCGGGTTGATGAAGGTCGGCGACGAGATGATCCATGAGTCGATCATCGGCTCGAAGTTTCGCGGTCGCATCCTGGGCGAGACCCGGGTCGGCGGCGTCCCCGCCATCCTACCGGCAATCGAGGGCCGGGCCTTCCTCACCGGCTTCATGCAGTACCTGCTCGATCCGGCCGATCCCTGGCCGGAGGGCTATCGCGTCGCCGACACCTGGGGCGTCACCGGCGGGTTGGCGATGACCCAGGCGGAAGATCCCGCCGCAGAATGAGCGCGTCCTCGCCGCTGGCGTAATAGCCCGGGCGCCGGCCCGCCTCGCCAAAGCCGAGTGCGCCATAGAGCGCCCGCGCCGCCACGTTCCCCTTCGCAACCTCGATGAAAAGCACCGATCCCGCAGCAGCCTGCGCCCATTCGACGAGCGCCGCCATCAGCGCACGGGCGATGCCTTTGCGGCGAAAGCCCGGGCGCGTGCCGATGGTCAGGACCTCGACCTCTCCTGCCGCCTCGCGAGCGAGGAGAAAGCCGGCAGGCTCCGCGCCCACCCGGGCGATCAGCGCGAGCGCACCAGGCATGCCCGTGAGCGCCGAGAAATCATCGGCACTCCACGGGGCGCTGAAGCACTCGGCATGAAGCGCGGCGAGCACCGGTGCTGCGGTGAGACCCACCACCGTGATCTCCGGCGGCGGCAAGCGGGCATCGGGCGGACGGATATAGAGCGGATCGGGCGGCGAACCGGCGGGATCGCGCCGGCCAGCAAGCCTTGCCACCACGGCCGCATCCGGAAGCCCCGCACCGGCCGATCGCACCGCATCCTCGAGATGCGGCAGGAGCAGCGCCGCCCCGGTTCCGGCCAGCAGGACCGCCCGCCCCTGGCACTGCGCGGCCGCTGCGGCAATCGGCAGGAGCTCCGGCGCCCCGGGCCCGTTTCCGAAGCGCTGGAAATAGACCTCGCCGCGCCGGGCATCGACCGCAACGGCAACCGGGCGCCGGGTCGGGTTGTCATCGACGCTCTCCGCGATGGCCTCGAGCGTCGGGATGCCGAGCGCCGGCCGGCCGGAGGCGAGCGTGAGCCCGCGCACGAAGGAGAGCCCTATGCGGATGCCGGTGAATGTTCCAGGGCCGCAAGTGGCGGCAAAGCGATCGAGATCCTCGATCTTTACCGATGCTGCTGCGAGCAGCTCCCGCACCATCGGCGCCAGGCGTTCGGCCTGACCGCTTTCCATCGGCTCGAAGGCGCGGGCGAGCACACGGTCGCTGGCGGCGTCGTAGAGTGCGGCGGAACACGCCTGGAGCGCCGTGTCGATGCCGAGGATCAGCATTCCTCAGACGGGGCGGACCTCGGTCACCTCCGGGATGAAATGCCGGAGCAGATTCTCGATGCCGTGCTTCAGCGTGGCGGTCGAGGACGGGCAGCCGGAGCACGACCCTCTCATGTTGAGGAACACCACCCCGTCGCGATAGCCCTGGAAGGTGATGTCGCCGCCATCCTGGGCCACCGCCGGCCTGACCCGGCTGTCCAGCAGCTCCTTGATCGTCTGCACGATCTCCTGGTCGGCCTCGGCAAAATCCTCACCCCCGGCGGCTTGCGGCGGTTGATCGAGAATGACCGGAGCGCCCGAGAGATAATGCTCCATGATGACGCCGAGCACCGCTGGCTTGAGATGCTGCCAGTCGCCCTGCCCTTTGGTGACGGTGATGAAGTCGCCGCCGAGAAACACCCCCGTAACCCCCTCGACCTCGAACAGACGCTGTGCCAGCGGCGATTCCGCCGCCTCGTCCGGGTTGCGGTACTCGCGCGGCGGGCCGGGTGCGACGCTCTTCCCCGGAATGAACTTCAAGGTTGCGGGATTTGGCGTGGCTTCGGTTTGGATGAACATCGAGGAGCTTCCTTGGAACGATTCCAATTTAATTAGGGCTGAACCGCCCCGGTCTCAAGCCCCGACGAACCCGACAATGCGTTTTACGTTACGTAAGACAGGCTGTGCAATGGCCCGCGCCCGCGCCGCTCCATCCGCCAAAATCCTGTCGATCTCGGCCGGATCGGCGGTCAGCCGCCGCATTTCCCCGGCAATCGGCGACAGCCGCTCCACGGCGAGATCCGCCAGCGCCTGCTTGAAGGTGGAGAACGGCCCGTTTCCGAAATCCTTGAGCACCGCTGCCCGCTCGACTCCGGCGAGCGCCGCATAAATGCCGACCAGATTCTCCGCCTCCGGTCGCTTTTTCAGCCCGGCCACCTCGCCTGGCAGCGGCTCGGGATCGGTGCGCGCCTTGCGGATCTTGCGGGCGATCGTCTCGGCATCGTCGGTCAGGTTGATCCGCGACAGCTCGGCGGGATCGGATTTCGACATCTTCTTGGTGCCGTCCTTGAGCGACATGACCCGCGTCGCCGGCCCCTGGATCAGCGGCTCGGGCAAGGTGAAGAACGCCTCCCCGAAGCCCAGCCTGGCGATCGCCTGCTGGTAGTCGATGTTGAACTTCTGGGCGATGTCGCGCGCCAGCTCGAGATGCTGCTTCTGGTCCTCCCCGACCGGCACGTGGGTCGCATGGTAGAGGAGAATGTCGGCCGCCATCAGGTTGGGATAGACATAGAGCCCGACCGAGGCCCGCTCCTTGTCCTTGCCGGCCTTCTCCTTGAACTGCGTCATGCGGTCGAGCCAGCCGAGCCGGGCGACGCAGTTGAAGATCCAGGCGAGCTCGGCATGCTCGCCGACCTGGCTCTGGTTGAAGATGATGCTGCGTTTGGGATCGACGCCGCAGGCGATATAGGCGGCGGTGACGTCGCGGATCGCCCGGTTGAGCTC
>DATAOT010000223.1:0-27306 GCA_036265615.1 Aestuariivirgaceae bacterium | reverse complement strand
CACCGGCCTCGGCAACGCCATCTTGCGGCCGCGGTCGTGGATGATGATGAAGGCGTGGTCAGTCGCGTTCCGTGTAGCTCCACCAACACGAGCGGTGACGACCATGCCACATGGGCGCCGGCGAGGTTACGTTGCGCTTCTTGTCCTTTGCGGTTTTCTGAGTGTGCCGAGCCGTATCGCGGCGCAGCAATTCCCCCCGTTTCCCGACCCCGCAATCGACAATTCCTTCAACGGCGGCGCTTCAAAGGATTGGTGGGGCAAGCCGTACCGGCGCGAAGAAGCGCCGCGCGATATCCGTCCCGAGATCTGGAATGTCGCCAACGTCACGGCCGAACCGACCGCAACACCGCGGCCGCGCTTAAGGAAGTCGCCGCCTGCCACCTCATCGAAGCGAAACAGGACCTTGCAATCCGATCGGTCGAACTCGGCGGCGTGGTGGAAGCGGCTCAAGGCCGATCCTGCCGTGCTCGATTTCCGCAATTGCGTTGTTGCCTATACCGCGAGCGAGACCGATCGCGACAAGGACGCCACGCTCGCCACCCTGCTCATCCGGGCCACCGAAGTCACCTGCCGCAAGCAGGCGGATGCGCTTATGCACACGCTCGCCGAGCGCGCCGGCCAGAGTGGAACAGAGCCGGTCATGCGCGAACTCGTGCAAAGCGTCTTCGTACCCGCCGCAAGATCGGCACTGGCCGCTCATCAGACGCCGTCAGAGGAGTCGACAGCCGCCATCAAGGCATCGCCGCCATCGGAAGCATCGCTGGACCGCTGAGAACTCTACGGGCGCCACCGCAGGCCGCGCCGTTACAGCCGCGTGAGCCATCTCATCGGTTCACGGCCGCCATCTGGGGGGCAGCATAGCGCGCGCCGGTTGCAGCGTCTCGCGGCAGCGCTCGGTCGATGCGCTTCAAGTCGCCATCGTTCAGCTCGACATCGAGCGCACCAATATTTTCATCGAGGTATTTTCGCCGCTTCGTGCCCGGGATCGGCACGATGTCCTCGCCTCGCGCCAGCACCCAGGCAAGCGCGAACTGTGCCGGGGTGCAACCCTTGGCACGCGCCAGTTCCCGGATTTCTTTCACCAGATCGAGATTCCTCTGAAATGCCTCACCCTGAAACCGCGGATTGCTGCGGCGCCAGTCGTCGCTGGCGAGATCCTCGGGCGAAGTGATCTGGCCGGTAAGAAAACCGCGCCCGAGCGGGCTGTAGGGCACAAAGCCGATGCCGAGTGCCCGCACCGTCGGCAGGATCTCGTCCTCGGGATCGCGGCTCCACAGTGAATATTCCGTCTGCAGCGCCGTGATCGGATGAACGGCATGAGCGCGGCGAATGGTTGCCGGTGCCGCTTCCGACAGGCCGAGGAAGCGGACCTTTCCCTGCTTCACGAGCTCTGCCATTGCCCCGACCGTTTCCTCGATCGGCACCGTCGGGTCGACCCGGTGCTGATAATAGAGATCGATCACCTCGACCCCGAGCCGCCGGAGGCTTGCATCGCAGGCCGAGTGCACGTAGTCGGGCCGGCCGCAGATGCCCTTCGGAGTTCCATCCGGTGCGCGCACATTGCCGAACTTTGTTGCAATCACCACGCCATTGCGCCGCTTCCGCACCGCCCGCCCGACCAACTCCTCATTGCGCCCGACGCCATACATGTCGGCGGTATCGAGGAAATTGATGCCGAGATCGAGCGCGCGATTGATGGTCGCCTCCGATTCTGCATCATCGCGCCCTGAATAGAAGTCCGACATGCCCATGCAGCCGAGACCGAGCGCCGAGACATCGAGTCCTTGCGAGCCAAGCTTGCGCATCTTCATCGTGATGATCTCCTATCCATTTTCGTATCGGCGAGGATGTGATCGCTCATCTTTTCGGCGATCATCATCGTCGGGAGGTTGGTGTTTGCGCGCGGGATCCACGGCATGACGGAGGCATCGACCACCCGCAATCCCTGGACACCGATCACGCGCCCGTGTGAATCGACAACGGCCTCTGGATCATCGGCGGCTCCCATTCGGCAGGTGCCGCTGGCATGCCAGACCCCGTGAACCTTGGAGCGGATGAACTGTTCCAGCGCCCGGTTGTCGCGCAGAAGTTCGGACAACGGCAGATCCTCCGTCACCAGACCATCGATCAGCCGGCGCCGCAGCCAGTCCGGTCCATCGAGCAGCCGCGACAGAATTGTGGTGAGAACCAGGTTTCTGGTATTCACGATTCCAAGATCACGGATCTTTTCGCTGTAGCTCGTTGGGAATGGGCAGTGGGCGATAGTCTGCATTGCACTGGTTGCATGAAGCCGGGCGAGCAGCAGGAATCCGAGGCGCAGCCGATCATAGTCGCGCTCGTCGGAAAGCAGCGCAAACTGCACTTCGGGCTCATCGAACGGCGAAGCTGTTCTGAGCCGGACCAGGCCGCGTGAAAAGGGCTTGTTCACCCACGTCATCAGCGCACCGATCTGCTCGCCCACCGGGTGCCAGCCGGTCTTTGCCAACGCCACCAGATACATGTCGCATGGAAGCGGCCCCGTCGGATCGGAGGAGTAGCGCAGCCCGAGATGGATGTGCCGCCGCAGCGACGACGGCAGCCGGGCTGTTCGTGCCATGACGGTGGAAATCGAGATTGCGGGATGTTCCTGGAGATTTCTCCCCACGCCCTCGCGGTCGGCAACCGGTTCGATGCCAAGGCCGCGCAGCCGATCGCCCGGACCGATGCCTGCCCGCAGCAGAATGGCCGGAGAATGGAGCGCTCCGGCGGAGATGATGATTTCGCGCGCGGTGATGGTCTCCTCGAGTCCGCCGCGCATCAACCGGACGCCGGTCGCGCGGAGTCCTTCGAACAAGAGTTCGGTCACCTGGGAATTCGCGAGGACCGACAAATTGCTCCGCCGCCTGACGGCCTCGTCGAGATAAGCGATGGCGGAGGAGACGCGCTGATCATTCACATTCGAGATCGCCACCGGAAAATACCCCGGTCCGAATTCGCTGTTCTGGTCGGCGACAGATGCAAAGCCAATCTCGGCACAGGCTTGAGCTGCCGCTTTCGAGAAGCCGGGCCAGAGGTCCGGTGCAATGCGTCGGATCGGCAGTGGCCCGTTGCCGCCATGGAGCGGGCCGCCAAAGTCGAGATCCCGCTCCATCCGGATGAAGTAAGGCAGCACGTCTTGCCAGGCCCAGCCGGCAACGCCCGAGGCCGCCCATTCGTCATAATCGTCGGGCGTGCCGCGGTTGGCCTGCATGTCGTTGAGACTGGAGCCGCCGCCCATCAGCCGGGCCTGCTCGTAGCGCCGCGGCGGCGGCACCATGTCGGGCGAATTGTGCGGCACCGGCGTCAGGCTCACCCGCAGGTCGGCCCAGATGTTCTTGGCGTTGAAGTAGGCGATACGCGGGTAACTGTCGAGAATCTCAGGTTCTACCCGGCCCGGCGGGGTATCGCGTCCCGCCTCGACGAGCACCACCTTGGAGGACTGGTCGGCGCTCAGCCGATTGGCCAGCACGCAGCCGGCCGACCCGCCCCCCACGATCACGAAATCGCAATCGATTGCCATATGCCCCTCTTCAACTCCGGACGTCGAGACGGTAGGTTCAGCGCAGTTTTTCGGTCAAGCGCGAGCCAACCGACATGCAAGCTGGTCCGACTGGCATACTGATGCTCGACACGCAATTTGCCCGCCTGCCCGGCGATGCCGGCAATCCGGCAACCTGGCCGTTCCCGGTCCGCATCGGCATCGTGCCGGGCGCTAGCGTGTCGGCGGTCGTCGACCGCAAGGCTCGCGGGCTGGAGGAGGCCTTCATAACCGCCGCCCGGGCCATGATCGAGCGCGACGGCGTCGATGCCATCACCACGACCTGCGGCTTCCTTGCCATCCATCAGGAGACCATGGCCGCCAGCCTGAACGTGCCGGTCGCCACCTCGTCCCTGCTGCAGGTGCCAAGCGTCGCGCGCCTGCTGCCGCCAGGACGCCGGCCGGGAATCGTGACCTTCGACCGCGACCGGCTCACGCCTGACATTCTCGCTGCAGCCGGCGCACCGGCCGATACGCCGATTGCCGGCCTGCCGCCGAATGGACGGTTTCACGGTTATATTCGCCGCTCCGACACGCCCGAGCATGGGCCGCTTGCCGCCGAGATCGAGGAGGTGGTGGCGAGCTTCCTTGCGAGTCATCCCGACATCGGCGCGCTGGTCCTGGAATGCGCCAATCTCCCCAGTTTTTCGGCAGCGATCGCCCGCCGCTTCCGGCTCCCGGTATTTGATATCGTCACTCTGGTCAATTGGCTGCGTTCGGCAATTTCGCCAGCCGAATACGACAGGTAAACCCAAGAATGGACATGGCTCATGGCAAAGCTGCGCGTTGAAGGTTCCTTCGTTGCCGTGATCACGCCGTTCAACGGCGACGGCACCGTCGACTATGAAGGCTTCCGCACCAATCTCGCCCTCCAGGAGGAGCATGGAACGGCTGCGGTGCTGATCCTCGGCTCGACCGGCGAGGTCAGCCTTCTATCGCGCGAGGAGCGCCATGAGGTCATCCGGAAGACCGTGGCGATGCGGCGGGGCGCCATGAGGTTCTTTTACGGCTGTACGGCCAACAATACAGCCGAGACGATTGCCATGGTGAAATTCGCCAAGGCCGAAGGCGCCGATGGCGCGATCCTCGCAGCCCCGTCCTATATCGCCGCCAGCGAGGCCGATATCGAGCGCTATTTCCTGGAGGTCGCCGATGCGACCGATCTCCCGCTCGGCGTCTACAACAACCCCCCACGCGTCAAGACCGATCTCCCGGCCGACTCGCTGCTGCGCATCTTCAAGCATCCGAACTTCGTGGTTCACAAGGAGTCGACCACGCGGGTGGCGCAAGTCGCCCAGATCCTGGCAGCACGGCCCGATGTCTCCGTCATGTGCTGCGACAGCCCCAATCTCGGGCTGGTCGTGCCGACCATGGCGCTGGGCGGGCATGGAACGGCCAACATGACCGGCAATATCGCCCCCGCCGAAATGGCGCTGATGTCCAAGCCATGGACGACCGAAGCCGGGGCGACGACTTTCCGCGACACCTACCTGCGCCTGCTCCCGCTACTCCACTTCACCTATTCCGCGGTGAACCCGGTGCCCGTGAAGTCGCTGATGCGGGCTCTCGGCTTGCCTGCCGGCGACCTGCGACGGCCGCTGACCGGGCTTGATGAACGCGCTGTCGCCGCCGGCCTGAACATTCTCGCGAGGCTTGGTCTCGAGGAGCGCTATGGCTACGGACGCCACGAGGCGAGGATGCGGAAAGTGTCGGGTTGAAAGATTGCGGGCAATGCGTGCACCGACGATCACCTGCGGCATCATCGGCGTCGGCCACCTGATCCAGCATATGATGCCGGGCCTGCTCAAGGCCGATGCCCGTTTCCTGCTGTCGGCCCGCAACCGGGAGGTTGCAACGGGTCTCGCCGGCAGCCATGGCCTCGAGATCGTTGAGGCAAACCAGGAAATCGTTGATCGAAGCGATCTGGTGATCCTGGCCGTGCGGCCGTTTCACGCTGTCGAGGCCATGCGCCCCCTTCGGTTCCGCAGCGACCACATCGTGCTGAGCTTCTGTGCCGGCGTGCCCGCCTCGGCGCTCGCGCCCGTTGTCGCGCCGGCCCGGCTCGTCATGGCGATGCCGGTCGTCGCAGCTGCTTATGGCGAGAGCCCGACGCTGCTCTTTCCCGACAATCCGGCATGCCGCGCCCTGCTCGAACCGTGCGGCCCGGTGATCGCGCTCGCCGAGGCAACGCAATTCGCCCCTGCCTCGGTGATCGCCTGCTATTTCGGCTGGGTTCATGAGCTCATCGGCGGCATGATCGACTGGACGGCATCCCAGGGGGTCGATCGGGCGGCGGCGCGCCTGCTGGTAGCCCAGATGACCCGAGCAGCCGCTACGATCATCCGCGAACGCACCGACGCCGCGCCGGCCCAGCTTCTTGCCGAGCTCGCCACCCCGCGCTCCTTTACGTTGGCAGGGCTCGAGGATCTCCGTCGGAACCACGCCTTCGAGGCTTGGCCCGAGGCCGCGACCCGCCTCGCCGAACGGTTGAAGGGCACATGACGAACGGCCCGCAGATGCTCCTCCTCGCCGCCTTGCTGAGCTCTTCCGATCCGGCTGCATCAAACCGCACCTATACGGCGCTGAGCGAGCTCCTGAAGGCCGAGCCCAATTGCTCGATGATGGCGGACAGCTGCATCATGTGCGTCCTCGGGCCGAAGGGAGTCGTCTGCACGCCCCCTTTCTTCGCCTGTGTCCCGGACCACAGATGGCGCTGCACCGCTTCGGGTCAGAGGTGACCCATGATCGGATCGCGGCGATGGTCCACGTCAGATGACGGAATCGCGGCGCAGCCGGTCGATCAGCTCTTCACTGAGCCCCCAATCGCGCAATGCCGAGAGGTTGTGCTCCCCGACCATCGGCGGCGGACCCTGAATCGCGCCCGGGGTCGAGGAGAACCGCGGCGCCGGCGCCGGCTGAACGACGCCTGCGAGATCGACGAAGGTCTTCCGCGCGCGATGGTGATGATGGGCCGGCGCCTCGTCCATCTCCAGCACCGGGGCGAAGCATGCGTCGGTGCCTTCAAGGATGGCGCACCACTCGGCCCGCGACTTCCTTGCGATCACCGCCGCAATCCTTTCCTTGTCTGACGGCCAGCCGTCGCGTTCCATCTGCTTCGCCAAGCCTTCATGCTCCAGGCCCAGCTTCTCGAGCAGAATTGCATAGAACTGCGGTTCTATGGCGCCGAGAGCGATCCATTCGCCATCCGAACAACGATACACCTCATAGAATGGCGCCCCGCTGTCCAGCATGTTCGAAGCGCGCTCCCGCCGCTGGCTGCCCTCGGCGCGCAATCCATAGAAATACGACATCAGCGAAGCTGCGCCGTCGCACATTGCCGCATCGACGACCTGGCCCTGTCCGGTGCAGCGCGCATGCACCAATGCTGCAAGGAGGCCCATCGCCAGATAGAGCGCACCCCCGCCATAGTCGCCGATCAGGTTCAGCGGCACCACCGGTCGCGCGCTCGTCCCGATCGCATGCAGCGCTCCCGATATGGCGATATAGTTGATGTCGTGGCCGGCAGAATGCGCGAGGGGCCCCGTCTGTCCCCAACCCGTCATTCGGCCATAGACCAGGCTGGGATTGCGGCTCAGCGCGACATCGGGCCCCAATCCGAGCCGTTCCATGACGCCGGGCCGATACCCTTCGAACATGATGTCCGCCCGCTCCACGAGTTCGAGGCAGAGTGCGGCAGCCGCCGGATTCTTAAGATCGAGCGCCAGCGAGCGGCGGCCGCGCTGGGTGACCTGATGCCGCTTCGCCGGTTTCGCGTCGCGGCGATCGATCCGCAGGACGTCGGCGCCCATGTCGGCCAGAAGCATCCCGCAGAATGGACCGGGACCGATGCCGGCAAATTCCACGACACGCACGCTGCTCAGTGGCCCCTGCCTATCCATGCTGACCCGCCAGGCGCATCTCGATGCCGACTATCATGGTCGAGCGATGCCGAGTCCACATGCAGGCGGTTGCCGGCGTCCAGCCCCTCGCGCCGCAATGCGTTTGCATCTTCGCCATAATGTGGACCGCAATTTACACGATGATTCGAGTTGAGACGGCTGCCAAGGAAGCAACGGTTATGAAAACCGAAGAAAAACAGGCGGCGGCACCCATTGTCGACACTGTCCAACTCCCCCTCGCAGCACCGCAGGAAGGCGACCCGCCGGGCGTAGCGGCGCAACCGCCGAAGCAACCTCGGCCGTGGCATCCGAGCTGGATCTACGCCATGTGATCGCCCGGTTGTTCGTCGGGCAGTCTCCTGATCAGGCTCTCGTCTGGTTTCGGTCCAGGCGTTGCCTGGCATCCCGCTGAAGCATGTAGATCCCCGCCGACGCGACCATCGCGCCGCCGATCAGCACTGCAACGCTCGGGACGTCGCCCCAGAACAGGATGCCGAAAGTGGCAGCCCAGAATATTGCCGAATATTCGAAGGGAGCGACGAAGCTGGCCTGACCGAGCCGATATGCAAGCGAGAATAGATACATGGACGACGTCAACAGCGGCCCCATGAGCAGGACGAAGGCGAGGTCGGCGGCCCGCGGTGCCGCCCAGGAACGCGTGAGGAAGGCGAGGCTCGGATGCATGCCGGAGGCGGAACTGACGCCGGACAATATGGCTGCCATGACGAGAGCCAGGACCAGATAGATGACGTTCTGGTGAAAGGCGAGCACGCCGGGCGTCACTTGCGCACCCAGTGAACGAGCGAGCAACTGGCCGATCGCATAGCCGAAGGCGGCATAGAGCGCCAGCAATGCGGCTGGTTCGAACACGTCGCCTCTTGGACGTATCGTCAGGACGGTGCCTGCAAACCCGACCAGGATGGCCACGATCCGGTGGAGCGGCACGCGCTCGCCAAGGGTTATGCCGGCGAGCGCGGCGACAAACAGCGGCATCGTGAAATAAATGGCAGCTGTATCGGCCAGTGGCATGGCCGCGATCGCCATCACATAGGAGGTGTAGGCCGAGCACATGACCGAGCCGCGCAGGGCAATCGCCGGGTAGCGCGGTGGACGGAACATCCGAGGGCCGGCTTCCCGCCACGCCAGAAAGCTCAGGAACGGCGCCGCCGCGAGTGCCCGCAGGACCATCAGCTCGTGCACCGGATAGCGCGTGCTCATGCTCTTCATTCCTGCGTCCATGATGGAGGCGCAGAGCACTGCCAGGCAGGCGCAGACCGCGGCGAGCGCCGGATTGTCGCGCGGACGTACGCCCCGATTGCTCGCTTCCAATGCCGATGCCATGGGGAGACGCTAAGGTACGAGCCGCGGCCGTCGGTCGATCATTTCCGACCGTTCAAGGGAGGACGACGCCCTGTCCGGGGGTCGAATTCGGCTGTGCGATGATCGGCACTCGCCTAGACTAGGTCGTCGTTGGCCAAACAGGCTGGCTCGATCATGAAATGCTTGGTCATCGGCGGCGGTGTCATCGGCACCAGTGTTGCCTGGCACCTCGCCAACCGCGGAACAGCACAGGTTGTGCTGCTGGAGAGGGAGCGGCTGGGTTCCGGAAGCACCTGGCATTCGGCGGGAAACATCACCTGGAAGCCGCTCCCCGACCATGATGCAGCGGTTCTCTACGCGTACGACACCTTGGCTGAGCTGCAGCGGATAACCGGCTTGGCGACCGGGTGGGTGCGTACAGGGCGAATGTTCATGGCGCAATCCCGGGAGACCCGCGCCGCCTTCGAGAGCTTCGATGCCGTCGCGCGCCAGCGGGGGATAGAGGCACGCTGGATCGGTCCGGAGGAAGCAAAGCGGCTCAATCCGTTGCTCGAGCCCTCGGGCATCGACGGCATATGGTTCCTACCCTTGTCCGGCCGCGCCAACCCCGCCGATCTGACCGCCGCCTACGCTTCCGCTGCCCGCAAGGCCGGGGCCGAAATTCGCGAAGGCGTGTGGGTCGAAGCTCTGGAGCGCCGCGGTGATCGCACGATCGGCGTGCGGACCAGCATGGGACCGATCGCCGCCGATGAGGTCGTCGTGGCAGCCGGTCTCTGGTCGCGGCAGCTGCTTGCTTCTGCCGATGTCGAACTGGCGCAATGGCCCTGCCGACACTTCTATCTGATCGTCGAGACGCCGCTGCGTCTTGCCCGCGAAACACCGTCCTTCGTTGCACCGGATTTGCTGCTCTACGGACGGGAGGAAGTGGGCGGATTCCTCGTCGGCTGCTTCGATGAAAACGCGATGCCGATCGAGCCGAGCAGCCTGCCGGAGCCCTTTTCGTTCTCCCTTCTCCCGCCCGATTGGGACAAGATCGCTCCTTATTTCGAGAAAGCCGAGCGCCTCTTTCCCTCGCTCGCCACGGCTCCGGTCCGCAGCTTCATCAACGGTCCCGAGACATTTACTCCCGACGGATTGCCGCTGATCGGCCGGGTTGGCGGATGCGCTGGGCTTTCCGTGGCGACTGCCATGAATTCCACTGGTGTCACCTGGTCGGCCATGGCCGGAGCAATCATCGGCGATATCCTTGCCGGCATGCAGCCGCGCTTCGATCACCGCCGATACGATCCAGATCGGTTCGGCGCGCGGGCCGGCGATCCGGAATTCCTGAGAGATGCCGCTTCACAGATTGTGAGCAAGGGATATCGCAATGCCAACCAGCTCTAGAGCAACAGGCCGCCGTCAAACCGCATGAAGACCGCGGCCCGCTCTCGCTCCATCGTCAAATCCTGCTCGGCACCATGGAAGCTCCCCAGCGCCACGATCTCTGCATCGCGGCGGAACAGGTCGACACGCAACCGGTAGTGCTGGCCGACAAAGGACGGGCGTCGAAAGATGGTGCGCGCACGAACCGGAACATAGTCGGCAAGCGGCAGCCCGGCCGCAGCCAGCCCTTGTGCTACGGCATTCTCCATCGCCATCGTGTATTCGCGAGCGTGAACATGCTGGAACACGTCCGAATTGGCGATCCCCCAAATGCCGCTGCTTTCGACATCGGCACCCGCGATTTTGGCAAATCCCTCCTCGAGCCCGGTCAGCAGAGCAATCGTCGGAAACGGCTCGGCGAAATCATGCAGTCTGAGGAAGCCGATTTCCTCCGGAACATCGCTCACCCAGCGCTGGCCAGGCTCGTTCTGTGGCCGGGTCAGGATATGAAGAACGCGCGCCTCGCCCGCCATTGCCGCAGGTCCGAGGTCCGGCTCGAAACCCAGAGATTGCGGCGGCGTCAGCGCCGGCTTTCCTGTAATGACGGCACGGGTCTCGAGGATAAGCCTCTCGATCCTGCCGCGCGCCTCCTCCGAAACCGAACGGCAAAGTCGGATTCTGTACTTCCCGAGGAAGCGGTCGCCAAAGCCATGCGTGGCGTGATGGACCCTGAAATCCTGGAGATATTGTCCGGGCGTGATCCCCCGGCGGCCCATTTCTACATAGCGCAGACGGGGGAGCAATTCGCGAAACACCGGTGCGAGCGCCAGTCCGAGCATCGAACGAAACTTCAGGTTGCGCCCCATGTCGAGGTCGCCAATGTCGACCGTCCGCTCGCTTTGGGTCTCGATCGCATCAAGGTGTTCAAGGTTCATGACAGGGCCTTTCAGCATGAGCGCTCATTCGTATTCATGCCGGCATAGCCCTGTCAAACGCCGCGATGCATGTTGTTATCGGTCATTGACAGCGATCCCAGCCTGCACTTGAATGAGCGATCATTCGGAGGGGTAGCCGTGCAACCAGCGCGCTTTTTCGAACTTCACCAGGGCGGAATGGGCAAGGTGCTCGGCATCACCTTTCCCTACGCCGCTCGGCATCGCGTGATTGCCCAGCTCGCCATCGAGCCGGAGTATCTGAACGATCAAGGATCTGTCACCAGCAGCATCGTCATGGCGCTGGCGGATTGCGCCAATGGCTATGGTGCGAGCCTCAACATGGCGCCGGGCTCGGCCAGCGTTCCCATCGAATCCAAGACCCATTTTCTGAAGGCCGGTCACGGCAAGACGCTGCGCGCCGAGGCGAGCCCGGTTCACATCGGAGCCAGCATCTCGGTGTGGCGGGCCCCCGTGTTCCGCGACGAGGACCAGATCGCCGAGGTCACCCAAACCCAGATGACCGTTGCCGGCGGCGATGTCGTGGCGCTCTCGCCCCGGGCCGCCGGCCCGGCCGAGCGCGGCACGGCAAACGGCCAGGGTGTGGTTGCCGAGGGTTTCTCCAAGGCGGTGGTCGACGAGCGCTGGCGGCGCATCGTCGAGGGCGCGTCCAAGGTTATCGCTGCCAAGGGCTTCGCCAAGGCGACGATCCGCGAGATCGCGGCCGCATCCGACATGCCGGTCGCAACGATGTATCAGTATCTCGAGCGCAAGGAGGACATCCTCTACAACGTCTACAAGTTCTTCATGACCGAGATCGTCACGGCGCTGACCCGCTGGCGCAACAGCGAGCTGCCGCCCAAGGAGCGGCTTGCCGGAGCGATCCAGACCGTTGTCGAGGTCTTCGACCGGAACCACCGCTTCATCAAGCTGATGTTCCAGGAGAGCCGGGCTCTCACGCCCGAGGGCAGGCGGCAGGTCTATGAGCTCGATGCGCAATATATCGCCATATTCCAGGAACTCCTCCGCGAGTCCATGCGCAATGGCGACTTCGAGATCCGCAACCCCGAGCTTGCAGCCAATTTCATCTATTTCCTTTGCACCATCTGGCCGCTGCGCCATTGGTCCATCGGGAAATTCGGCGAGGAGGCCGTCACGCGGGAGATCGTCGATTTCGTGCTGAACGGACTCGGCCCCGACCGTCACGGCGAAAACAGGAGCACCCCATGAAGTTCATGTTCTTCTCCGAGGCCGAGACGCTCCCCGGCGCATCTTACCAGACCCGCTATTGGGAACTCGTCGAGCAGGTCATTCACGCCGAGAAATGGGGCTTTGATACCTTCGGGGTCTCCGAGCAGCAATATGCGATCGGCGGCATTGCCACCTCCTGCCCGGAAGTCTTGTTCGGTTATCTCTTCCCGCTCACCAGGACATTGCGTTTCGCTCATGCGATCACCCTCATGCCTAGGCGGATGAACCACGCGCTGCGCATCGCCTCGCGCACCGCCGTGCAGGACATCCTGTCGAACGGGCGCATCGAGCTCGGGATCGGGCGCGGCAACACGACGCTCGCGCTACGCGCCTTCGAGGTCGATCTCGAGAAGAACCGGGATGAGGTGAACGAAGGGATTCAGATTCTGAAAAAGGCATTCACCGAGGACCCGTTCATGTTCTACGGCGAGCACTACAAGATTCCGCCGCGCTCGCTCGTGCCCAAGCCGCTGCAGAGCCCTTATCCGCCGATCGCCGTGGCAGCAACCAGCGTCGAAAGCCACCGGATGGCCGGCAATCTTGGCGTCGGCGTGTATAGCTGGTCGAATTTCATGGGCTGGGACGCCCTCGCCGAATCCGTCTCCGCCTTCCGGTCGGCAATCGCCGAGACAAGGGCGCGCGGCGAGCATGTCAATGACCGCGCCGGAGCGCTGCTTCAGGCCTATTGCGCCGAGAGCGACGAGATTGCCGAGTCTGAGGCAGGTTCCGGCAACCTCAAATGGTTGCGCATCGCCATTGACGGCTATCCCCGGCTGGCCAAGGTGGCGCAGAGCTATTCCTATATGAACAAGATCGCCGAGGTCGCGAAGAAGACGGACGACTTCGAGTACTTCAAGGAGGGCTCGGGCGCTGCTGTCTTCGGCTCGCCGGAGAGCTGCATTCGCTCGATCGAGAAGTTCCGCGACTGCGGCATTGACACGCTCGTCATGCGCATCGACAGCGTGCCGCACGACAAGATCATGAAGTCGATCGAGATGTTCGGCCGCCATGTCATCCCGCATTTCAAGAGCCCGCGCAACTTCATGCGGCCGGCAGAGGACGTGATGGCCGACATCCGAGCCATGCGGGAGCAGGCCAAGGCCATGGGAATCTATGTCGAAGGCGAGGAAGGCCGCAAGCCGGCGCCTCCGGCCAAGGCTGCGGAATAGCCTGAGAATGGGCCGCATCCTCGAGTTCCTTACCCTCAATGTCGCAACCGATGACATCGATGCCGCGCTCGCCAAATGGCGGGCTCTCGGGCTCGTCGATCTTCCCCTGGCCCACATGCCGGAGCCGCCGGTCGAGATCGACGATGTCACCCTGCCCCTGGGCAGGACCGGAGCGGTGTCGCTGATCGCTCCGACCGGCCCCGGATCGCCGGTGCGGCGTTTCCTCGATCGCCGCGGCCCAGGCGCGTTTTCGATCGCGGTGCGCGTCGACAGCCTCAGCGAAGTCATGGAGGAGTGGAAGGCATCCGGCATCGAATGGGTGCTGCCGGCGCCGCAGCTCCTTCCGCCCGGGACGCCGGCGGCGCGCTACAAGCCGGAACGCCTCAAGGTCAATTGGGTGAAGCCGGCCTCGCTTGGTGGCATCATGCTCGAAGTCTTCGAATTCGAAGGACGCGTCGAACAACAGGTCGGCTGATGAACTTCGGCACCATATTTGATCTGCCACTGAAAATGTGGCCCGGCAAGGAGGCCCTGATCTACGGGCCTCACCGGATTGCCTACCGCACGCTCGAGGAGCGCACCAACCGCGTCGCCAACGGGCTGGCGGCGCTCGGCATCGGCGTCGGCGACCATGTCGCGGTGCTCGTCAAGAACGATCACCGGTTCGTCGAGACTCTGCTAGGTGCGCTCCGGACCGGCGCTTCGGTGACGCCGGCAACCACCCGTGCCCATTTGAGCACCTTGGCGCACATCATGCAGGACTGCGCCGCCAAGGTGCTCATCGCCTCGTCCGACTTCACGAACGAAGCGGCGGTGCTGGCCCAATCCGTGCCGGGGCTGCAGCAGGTCTATGTCATGGACGAGGCGCCTCCCGGCACGACGCTCTATGACGAATGGCTGTCGCGCCAGGACACCGGCCGTCTGGTGCGGGACAGATCGCCCGAGGATCGAGCCTACATTTCCTACACCTCGGGCTCGACGGGATTGCCCAAGGGGGTCGTGCTCACGCATGGCGCGGTCGACTGGGCAACCCGCAATCTGCGCCGCGCCCTGCTCTATGGTCCCGACGAACGCTGCCTTCTTGCCGTGCCGATGTTTCACGCCAATGGCATGTTCGCCGGGCTGTTCTCGATGCTCGAATGCGGCGGCTCGGTGGTGATCCTGCATGATGTCGACCCGCGCGAGATGATTCGCACCATCGCGCGGGAGCGCTGCACCTATACGACCGGCGTTCCGGCCATGTACAAGAAGATGCTGCTCGAGGAGGACCTGCTGGGCAGCACCGACTGCTCGTCTCTGCGCTTTGTCATATGCGGCTCTTCGGAGGTTCCTGAGGAGCTGCTCGAAGAGTTCACCCGCAGGCTTGCACCCATGCTCGAGGCCTATGGCCTCACCGAATGCGGCTTCGTCTGCAACAATCCGCGCTGGGGGGTCACGAAGCAGGGAACGACCGGGCTCCCCTATCCCGGCGTCGAGCTCAGGATCGTCGACCCCGAAGACATCTCCCACGAGGTTCCGGTGGGCGAGCTCGGCGAGCTGCTGATCCGCTCGCCCGGCAATCTCGTCTGCTATCACAACCTGCCGCAGGTGACCGCCGAGCGGCTGCTGGCCGACGGCTGGTTCCGCAGCCGGGACATCGTGCGCGCCGACGAGCAGGGTTATGTCGAGGTCGTCGGCCGGCTCGACGACCGCATCAGCTGCGCCGGCGAGAGCATCTATCCCAAGGAGGTCGAGAACGTCTTGCTGCAGCATCCAGATCTGCTCGACGTCGCCGTGGTGCCGATGCCGGACGAGGTCAAGGGCGAGGTGCCGGTGGCGTTCGTCGTCGAACGGCAGAGCGGCGCGGTTCAGGAGCGGGAGATCAAGGAGTTCTTCCTTGCCCATGGGGCGGCTTACATGCATCCGCGACGCATCTTTGTCGTTCCGGAACTGCCATTGACATCGGCCAAGAAGATCGATCGCACGGCCCTGAAGAAGCACGCCGAGGAGGCAGCGGCGAGATCATCGAGAACCAAGGCTGCCTCTTGAGCCTTCCGCCACCGCCCATGCCCTCCCGAATGCTCCTCTCACACGGTCTTCGTCTGCCGCCTCGATGCCGTGGCGCTGCAAGGCTCACCGCCCTAGCTGTCGGCGAGAATATAATGGGTGCGGGTCGTGGTGAAGAACTCGATGGCACCCCTGCCCTGCTCGCGGGAGCCGGCGCTCGAGCCTTTGCGGCCGCCGAAGGGGACATGGTAATCGACTCCGGCAGTCGGCAGGTTCACCATGACCATGCCGGCTGTCGAGTTTCTGCGGAAATCGGTGGCATGCTTCAGTGAGCGCGTGCAGATGCCCGACGACAGGCCGAATGCGGTATCGTTGGCCGTGGTCAGCGCTTCCTCATAATCGCGCACCTTGATCACCGTCGCGACTGGCCCGAAGATCTCTTCCTGATTGATCCGCATCCTGTTGCTCGTGTTCACGAACAGCGCGGGCTGGAGATAGTGCCCCCGGGTCTCGCGGTTGAGCAGCTTGGCACCCCAGGCCAGTTCGGCACCTTCCTTCTTGCCGATCTCGATATAGTCGAGATCCTGCTTGAGCTGATGCTCGTCGACGACCGGTCCGATCTGGGTGCCAGGCTTCAATGCGTGATCGACGACGAGCGATTTCATTGCGGCAACGATCCGCTCGACGAACCCATCGTGGATCTTTTCGGTAACGATCAGGCGCGACGAGGCGGTGCAACGCTGGCCGGTCTGGTAGAAGGCGCCATTGACCGCTGCCGCCACGCTCGAGTCGAGATTGGCATCGTCGAGAACGACCAGCGGGTTTTTGCCCCCCATTTCGAGCTGAAACTTGATGCCGCGCCCGGCGCAGGCCTGCGCCACTTGGGCGCCCGTCGCCACTGAGCCTGTGAAGCTCACGCCGTTGACCCTGTCCGAGTTGAGGATTGCCTGCCCTACGGCCGAGCCCGAACCCATGACGAGGTTCACGACGCCTGGCGGGAAGCCGCAGCGCGACGCGATCTCGACCAGCGCCCAGGCGCTGCCGGGCACGAGATTGGCGGGCTTCAGCACGGCCGTGTTGCCATAGGCGAGCGCTGGCGCGAGCTTCCAGGCCGGAATGGCCATCGGAAAGTTCCACGGGGTGATGAGCCCGACAACCCCGATCGGATCGCGGGTGACGGTCACCTCGACACTGGGCCGGATGGACTCGATGGCAACGCCGTCGCGGCGCAGAGCTTCGCCGGCATAGAAGCGGAAGATCTGCCCCGCCCGCGTCGCCTCCGCGATGCCGTCGGCGAGAGGCTTTCCTTCCTCCCGCGACAGGAGCTCGCCAAGCGCCTCGCGCCGGGCCAGGATTTCGGTACCGAGCGCGTCGAGCGCGTCGGCACGCTGCTGCGGAGTGGTGCGCGCCCAGCTGCGGAAGGCGGCTTGGGCGGCTGCGATGGCGTCAGCCGTCTGCCGGGCATCGGCCTGGGCATATTCGCCGATCGTGTCGTCCAGATCCGAAGGATTGACATTGACGATGATCTCCGCGCCGTCGACCCATTCGCCATTGATGTAGTTCTTGTGGATGGTCATGAAGACCCTCTCGAGTGCTTGTGCCCGTTGCGATCAGCCTCAGTTTCACCGCAACCTCAGCCCCGATCAACTCCCCCTTCCCCAGCAACTGACGCCTCATCGCCGCTCCTGGGCGATCGTGTAGCGATCGATGATCCACAGCCATGTGCCGTCAGGTTGCTGGCGCGCCACCTCGGCAGTAACGTTCCCGTCTGGCAGGCGGGTTGATGTCAACGCCAGGCCGCCAGCAATGACGGCGTTCTGCTGAACACCGACCTGAAACTTGCCGCCGCTCGCCGCATACTCCTCGAAGAACGCCCGAATGGCCTCATGACCGTAAAGCAACCGGCCCTCGCCAACCTCGACGACCGCCGCGGTTTCGAACAGAGCCACCATTCCCGCGATGTCACCCGACCGTTGCCGGGCGACCAGCAGCCGCTCGAGATCCTGCGGATCGTTTGCCTTTTCGCCATTCGCTTCATTGGTCATTCCGACGCTCCCTGCAATCACCCTGACCTTGCGGCACCGCAAGCAGCGGGCGATGGTGCCAGCGCACGCTTGCTATCTCTCGAGCTTCACCAGCTGATGCAGCAATGCGAAATCCTTCTCGTCGCGGTAAGGTGTAAGGTCAAGGTCGGGTGGAACGCTGACAAGCTTTTCTGCATCGATCGGCTTCTCATAGCGCTTCATGAAGCGGTTGTAGACGTCCCAGGAAACACCCGCCGCTTCAACCGCCGCCCGCTCGGCACGAAGCGCAATCTGATGGGCATGCAGATAGTGCAGCTGCAGTTGATCGAGGAGAGTTTTTTCGATGATCTCGTGAGTCAGCAGAAAGGGCTCGACACGAACGCTCCGTCCCTTCCAGCGGAAGGTGCGGGGGAGGTGGCGGTCGATGAACACCGTTTTGCCATCGACGCTGTAACCGGCGATATAGGGGATGTCGTATTTGCGGTTCGTCACGCGAATACGTCGTCCGATGGCGCGAATGGCATCAAGCAGCACATCGGCCGAGATGTCGTCGGATTTGTGTCGGACTTCGCGATCCTGTCTCGTCGTCACTGCTGTCCTCTGGCCAGGCCCACACCCCAGACGTTCCCGCTGTCGCCAGCATAGCCGCTCTTATGCATCCTGCGAAGGAAGCCGGCCGGTAGCCCGTTCCGTCCGGCTCTAAATTGGTGCTCGGCGCTGCTGGCCTGAATTCACGAGAATGGGCAGCGTCACTGGCCGGAACCCCCTCGCATCCACCCCGACGTCATATTGTCTGGGAATCGGTTTCAATCTCGCGTGCGAGTGACCATGGAGGTCTATCGACTTTCGTCCCATTCTGTTCCAGCTGCGGAACGGGTAGTGGCACAATATGATGAGCTGGGTCCCGACGATCAGCTCCTTGTAATGTTGAACGCTCGACCATCCGGGCGCCCGCAGGGTGGCTTCGCTGTCATTGTTGCCAATGATGAGGTGCTTGCTTCCCTTAAGCTGAAATAGCAGCTCGGCAATCTGATCAATCGTGCCCTTCGCGAAGTCACCCAAATGCCAGACCTCGTCCTGCTCCTGCACAGTTTCGTTCCACAGCTCTATGAGCGAGGCATCGTGATCGGCAACGTTCGCGAATGGCCGCCTGGCGATGCGCATCACCCTGGCATCTCGGAAATGGGTATCGCTGGTGAAGAACAGTGCCATTATAACCCTCATGGACGACAATCCCGTTCGGCGCAGACAATGCAACCGGGCAGGAACGCACAGAAGGCCCGGGACGTTCGGTGGCAAAGCTTAAGGACCGCGACGGTGATCTCGAATGCATGATCTTCGCGACTGCCTCCTTGCGCTGATCACGATCTCGGGCGCCGGCGCAGCTGCGGCGCTCGCGGCCGGATCGTCGCTTCCTTATGGCGAGGGCGGGTATGTCCCGAACTTTGTCAAGATCGTTCGGCAGTACAACATGAGCGGCTGAATTCCGCATTGAAGGCGTGTGCAAATCGGCATGCACGATGTTCCTGGGCATCCGCGATGTTTGTGTGGAGCGCGATGCGCGACTGATGTTTCACGCCGGCCACGATATTGCGGAAAATCGGACTGGACCCGATACGCGTGCGAGCCGCGCCGCACTTTATCGATACAACGCGAATTTGCGGCGATACCTCCTGGAAGGCCATTACATGGATACCGAGGCCTATCACACGCTCACAGGCGGCGACCTGATCGACCGCTTCGGCTATCGCGAGTGCCCGCCGAAACAATAGGTCCTTGCCTTTCCGGGGGGGCCTGCGAATGCCCGGGGCTTGGGCCTCTGCCGATCATGCGAGTGCATAGCGGCTTCGCGTTGGTGAGCGGAGCAACTACGATTCGGGAGCGAGGCAGTCCAGTCGTTCGATTTCGGCGATGATCAGCGCTGCAGCGCGGACCAGATTTGCCCGTGATTCCCCTGGTCTGAAGCGGGGTTTCCGCCATGGCCAGAAGAGCTCAGGCCACCCTGCCCTGGCATAGCGGCGGACGCCACATAGCGCGAAAGCTGCGGCGGCCTTGGGTAAGTCGGTCGGGCGCGAGCTCGATTCCTTGGGAGGAAGGCCAAGTTCCAGCAATCGCTGGCGTTCGGCGACGATCTCATCGACGATCCCACACTTCATGGCTCTCTCCCCCAGCTCTGCTTCGGCACGCAACCGACATCGGCGTGCTACAACCTTTCGTTGCTCCAAGGGAAGAGGAACAAACACGGCCATCAACAGATCTGATGGAATTGAAGCCGACTCTGCGGTTTTCTGAATTGATCAGGATGGTGCCGATATGGGCCGAACTCGGCGCGAAAGCGCCTACGCGCCATTTTTCGTAGCTCAATTAGTCAAGCATTCGAGAGACGCGAATGCATCTTTGAACCTTTTCAAGGTAAAGGAATCGCCAAGATAAGTGGCCCCAGGTCCAATTCGTCGCACCGCTTCGAGGGCACACGCTTGATCTCGTTCTTCGGACGATCCAAACTTGAATTTGCGGATCTTATCTTCGCCCATCACAGTGATTACCTCTAAGAACTAGGAGCCGGAGGCCGAACGTGAATTCTGTCACCTCTCGAGATGGCGAAGCCGCGGTACCGTTCGAGGCGAGCCGGCTCGACTTGCTGATGGAGCAGACCGGCATCGACGTGCTGCTGGTTACTTCCAAACACAACACACAGTATCTGCTTGGCGGCTATCGGTTCATTTTCTTCTCCGCCATGGATGCGATCGGGCATAGCCGCTATCTGCCGGTTGTCGTCTATGAGAAGGGGCGGCCCGAGAACGCTGCCTACGTCGCCAACCGCATGGAAGGTGGCGAACACCACAATCATCCGTTCTGGACGCCAGCGTTCCATGCCGAGACCTGGGGTACGCTCGATGCGGCTGCTCGCGCGGCCGAACACCTTAGGAAGATCGGCAAGGCCGGCGGCCGAATCGGAATAGAACCGGCCTTTCTTCCCATGGACGCCTACGGTCTGCTGAAGCAACGACTCGAGGGCGCGACATTCGTGGATGCGACCGGCATGTTGGAGCGCATGCGCGCGCTGAAGACGCCGGCAGAGCTCGAGAAGCTGAGGACGGCGTCCGAGCTGATCACCGATGCCATGATGGCGACCCTCGCGCGGACGCGAGAGGGCTCGACCAAGACGGAGATCATCGAGCGTTTGCGTCGCGAGGAAACCAATCGAGGCCTGCAGTTCGAATATTGCCTGCTCACGCTCGGACCGAGCCACAACCGCGCGGCATCGGACCAGGCGTGGAAGAGGGGCGAGGTGCTCTCGATCGATTCCGGCGGCAATTATCGCGGCTATGTCGGCGATCTCTGCCGCATGGGTGTCCAAGGAGAGCCGGACGCCGAGCTGCAGGATCTGCTGGGCGAGGTGGAGGCGGTCCAGCAGGCTGCGTTCTCGAAGGTGCGTGCCGGTGCGCGTGGCGGCGACATGATTGCCCACGCCGAGGGCGTGCTGAAGACCTCGAAGGTCGCGGCCTTCACCGACTTCTTCGCGCATGGCATGGGGCTTATCACACACGAGGTGCCCTTTTTGATGACCAACCATCCCGTGGCCTATGAGGGAGTGGACGCGGCCCAGCCACTCGAGGCGGGCATGGTTATCTCGGTCGAGACAACGATGCTTCACCCATCGCGCGGTTTCATCAAGCTGGAGGACACGCTGGCGGTGACTGCGGACGGATATGAGATGTTCGGCCAGGGCAGTCGAGGTTGGAACCGAGCGGGCACCTCCTAAGAAGCCGAGGCTTCTTGCTCTGGTGCAGCAGAGAGCTGCCAAAACCAGAGGATAGCGATCCTACCGGCTGCTCGCCTTCAGCAGCTTGAAATCCGGAAGGTCGCGAAGGGCTCGCTCTGGGCCGGCGGGCGAATACACGACGAAGAGCTGCATTGGAGCTTCGCCCGTGTTGAGCGTCGAGTGGAAGCGGCTCTCCGGCACATAGATCGTGCAGCCCGGCCCGACCTCGCGGGTGATCGGGTTGCCGTTCTCGTCCTCGACCATCTGTTCGCCGGTACCGGAGATGACAAAGATGATCTCCTCGGCGCCTGGATGATTGTGGCGGGCATGGCCCTCGCCGGTCTTGACGTCCACGACCCCGCCCGAGAAGCGACCGGCGCCGTTGACTTCCGGAGCGACCGTCAGGGACAGTCGCCCCCAATTGAATCCGAAGGCATCGACCTCGTGAGTGTAGACGAAGAGCTTCTCCGCTGCGTTCTGCATGCTGCCTCCTCCCTGAACGGTTTTCCTATGCACGCTTCCTAAGCGGCAGCGCCTTGAAGTCGGTTGTTTGGTCGCGGATTGCGGTCTCCGCCGGCAGGCGCTCCATAGAGCTCGCGCCATAGAAGCCGTGGATCCCCTCGCAGCGCTCGAGAATGTATCGAGCATCCCGCGGCATCGAGATGGGCCCGCCGTGACACAGAACGATGACGCTCTCTCGCACGGCGCGCGCCGCGGCCGCGATGGCGTCGATCTCCGTCACGCACTGATCCAGCGACTTGGCGGAGGACGCGCCGATTGTGCCGCCGGTGGTGACCCCCATATGGGCGACGACGATGTCGGCGCCGGCCCTCGTCATGGCGACGGCCTCGTTCGGATTGAAGACATAGGGCGTGGTTAGGAGATCGAGCGCGTGCGCAGCGGCGATCATGTCCACCTCCAGCGCATAGCTCATCCCGGTTTCCTCGAAGCTCTGCCGCATCTTCCCGTCGAAGAGTCCGATCGTCGGGAAGTTCTGAACCCCGGAAAAGCCGATCGATTTGAGTTCGGCCAAAAAATTCGGCATCAGCACGAAGGGATCCGTCCCGTTGACGCCCGCAAGAACGGGCGTGTTCTTCACCACCGGCAGCACCTCGACGGCCATCTCTTTCACGATCTGATTGGCGTTGCCATAGGCAAGCAGTCCGGCGGCGGAGCCGCGCCCTGCCATGCGATACCGGCCCGAATTATAGATGATGATCAGATCTATCCCACCTGCCTCCTCGGCCTTGGCGGAGAGACCGGTTCCGGCCCCGCCACCGACGATCGGCCGGCCCTCGGCGATCATCGCGTGCAGCCTGTCTAGAATTGTCTTGCGGGGAATTGCCGGCATCGTGCCCTCATCTTTGCGATATATCGAGGAATGTTGCGACCGTGACCTCCGCGAAGGCGGGGTCGTTGATGTGCAGCGGCAAGCGGACGATCCTTCGCTTTTCGGTCTGTCGCATCGTGCTCTCGAGCGCGGAGAACAGGGCGGCATCCGCCTCGGGATCGAAGAAAGCGCCGCCTTCCCTGTCAAGCGCGGAGACACCCTGCTCCGGGATCAGCATGCGAACCTCTCCTTCGCATGCATTCAGCTTCTTCCCGATCCACTCGCCGATACGCCTGCATTCGTCGATGGTCGTGCGCATAAGGGTCACATTGGGATTGTGCCTGTAAAGATTGCGCCCGCGCAGTTCCGGTGGAACGGTCTCCGGCGCCCAGAAATTCACCATGTCGAGTGCGCCTACCGAGCCGACGTAGGGGAGAAGGCTGCGGGCGATAGCTCCGAACCGGTCCTCCGTCGCCGGCAGCACGCCGCCAAAGAGCAGGTCGCAGACCTCCGTCGTCGTGATGTCGATCACCCCCGACAGCAGACCACTGTCAGCGAGCTTCTCCATTGCGCGCCCGCCGGTGCCGGTGGCGTGGAAGACGATGCAGTCATAGTCGTTGCGCATCCGCTCGACGATCGAAGTCACACAGGGAGTCGTTACGCCGAACATCGTTAGCCCGATCGCGGGCTTGTGCTGCTTGCGATCAGCGGGGTTTCGGGCCATCCCGGCGATCGCCTGCGCCGCATTGTGGAGGATCACCCGGCTGAGGCCGTTGAGGCCAGCCATATCCGTCACCGACGGCATGAAGATGATGTCGGAAACGTCGACATAGGGCGACACGTCACCCGAGGCTAGCGTCGAAACCATCAGCTTCGGCACGCCGTACGGCAGGACGCGCATACCGGCCGTGATGATCGAAGTGCCGCCGCCGCCGCCGATGCCGACGATAGCGCCGAGGTCCTTGCACGTGGCGATGAAGCGGTTGAACGACTCGGCCATCGCCCCGACCGCCGCGCCGCGATCGTCGAGACCGAGAACCGCCTTGGCGCCGGCGGGATGAAAAGCTGCGACCTCGGCAGCCGTGACGTCGACATCAGACGCAGCTTGTCGCGTGCCCACGTCGACCCGCACGACCGGAAGCCCCTGCGCCGCGACGAGTCCTGCCAGGAAGGCGAGTTCCTCGCCTTTCGTGTCGTGCGTACCGACGACATAGACGCGCCTCAAGTCACCTCCCCGGGCGGCCCTCTGCAACCCGCCTGCTGCTCCCCGGCGCCGGTCCTGTCGAGTTGGAAATTGGTGAGACGCGAGTATCGTATTAATATGGATGTCTCACGTCAATCGACAGAGTTGCTGGAGAGTCGATTCCGGCCGAGGGAAATACCGTGGGCTGGTCCTACCGCAAGGACTGATTCGAAGACCCCTGATCAGTGAGCAAGGGCGAACCGCAGGCGGTAGCGCTCCTCGACCTCGGGATTGCAGAAGTTCTTCGGGAGGCCGCCGGAAAGCACGCGGATTGACTCTTCCGCCGCGCCGATGCCCATCCGCATCATCGACTCCTCTGTGATGCCAGCCATGTGTGGCGTCAGGATCACGTTGTCGAGCGAAAGCAACGGATGATCGGGGGGCAGCGGCTGGGTCGCGAAAACGTCGAGGGCAGCGCCGGCAATTCTGCGTGCCTGCAAAGCCTCGACCAGGGCGTCCTCGTCAACGACCGGGCCGCGCGCTACGTTAACGAGCAATGTGCCCGGTTTCATGCGGGCGATTCGTTCGCGGTTCAAGAGGCCTCTGGTCTCCGGAGTCAGTGGACAGCACAGCACGATCACGTCGCAAGCCGCGACCAGCGCGTCGAGATCGGCGGTGCGCGCGCCTGCCGGGACCGATGCAACGCTGCGAGTGAACGTCAGCACTTCAAGCCCGAAACCGTGATATGCGAGCCGGAACACCGCGCGGCCCACGCTGCCCATGCCGACGATGCCCATTGTTCGCCCGGCCAGATCGCGACCGATTTCCGCGTGGGCGCGTCCGGCGGCCCAGCCGCGTGTCCGCAGATCGTGGTCGACCGATAGGAGTCGCCGATTGAGAGCGATCGTGACCATCATCACGTGCTCGGCGACCGTCGAGGCGTTCACAGCCGGCACGTTTGCAACGAGCACGCCCGCCCGGGTCGCCGCCTCCACAGGGATCATGTCGAGGCCCGCGCCGTGCCTGATCGCCGCCCGCAGATTGCGCGGTGTGTCGAACAGGGTGGTTGGCAGCGGCGCGCGAACGATGATGATATCCGCCTCGCGGCCTTCACGTAGCAGGGTCTCATGGTCCAGAGCGCTCGCCACGATGATGTCTCCTGCGCGCTCCAGCATGGCCACGGCGCAGGGATGCAGCGGATGCGTGGAAAAAATCCGGGGCACTCGATTCAAGCTCATGCCATGGCTGCAAGAAACGCGGCCGGATCCGGCAGAGCGTCGTTCTCCTTCATGGCTCAGCTCCTGTATGCATGCGCCTCCAGAAACTTCTCTGCGATCGTGAAGCCGAGGCCCGGTCGGTCGGGAATGGCGATCATGCCGTCCTTGACCGACACTTCCTCCTCGACCAGGTCGTGGATCATGGGATTGGCACCCAACGAGTACTCGATTACGAAGCTTGCGGGAGAAGCCGCGCATATATGCAGGCCTGCGAAGAAGCAAGGTGCGCCCGCCCAAAGATGTGGCGAGAGTCGCAGATTGAACGCGCTCGCGAGTGCCGCGATGCGCATCGATTCGGTAATGCCGCCGCAGAATGCCGGATCGGGCTGGAACACGTCCACCGCTTTCAGGACCGCGAGGTCCCTGAATGCAAACCGTGTCGCCTCCGACTCTCCGCTGGCAATCGGCACGGAACCTGACGCCCGCACCTCGCCCATGCCGGGCTTGTCGTCAGCGATGACCGGTTCCTCGAACCAGGTGAGATCGCAGTCTGCCACCAGATGAATGAACCGCTTGGCGTCGCCGACATTATAGGTGCCGTGTGCGTCGACCATGAGCTGGACGTCGGGTCCGAGCGCAGCGCGTGCGGCCTTCACCCTCGCGGCCGACACGTGCGGCGCCCCATCCATGGCGCCGACACGCATCTTCACCGAGCGGAAACCACCCGCAGCGATGTAAGTCTGGAGCTGTTCGCCGATTTTATTCGCGGGAGCCCAGCCACCTGATGCGTAGGCGGGCATCCGGTCGGCCTTCCGGCCGCCGAGAAGGCGCCAAACCGGCTGTCCGAGGGATTTACCAAGAATATCCCAGAGTGCGATGTCGACTGCGCTGATCGCCGCGATCGAAATGCCCCTGCGCGACAGTTCGGGCATGGCGTGACCCGAGGCGGAAGCCTTCTCGTGCCGAACGCCATTGTAGAGCATTTCCCAGATCTGGACGATGTCCGTGGGATCACGACCTATTAAACGTGGCGCGATCTCGTGGTTCAGCATGTAGACCAGCGCCGCATACGTCCCTGCGCTGCCGGCCGCGTTCTTGCCTTCGCCCCAACCTACGAGCCCGTCATCCGTCTCGACCCGCAGGATCGCCGCGTCGAAGGTCGTCGGCTGTCCGAAATCGCTGCGATGCTGACGGCCCGCCTCGATCGGGATGCGAACCCATGAGGCCGTTGCAGATGTGATGCGCATATCAAAACCCGCCCCAGACTCGGGCCGTGGTCTGCTTTGTGCGGTCAGAATCCGGCCGTGCGGCGCCGGCGCGGTCGATCCCGTTGGATTCCATTCAATCCTTCCCGCTGCTATTTGGGCCTAGCGGATCAGCGGCAGGATCGTCTCTGCTGTTATCTGCATCTGGTCGGCATAGAACTTTTCCGTCAGCACGCTTGAGCCATGGTCCTGGATGAACTTCAACTGCTCCGGCGGGATATCGACTGGGTTGCGCTCGACCATGTTCGGATACTTGGCCGCGGGCGTCCTGTCGACAGGTGCGACGAACTCGTTGGTGAGTGCGCCATCATAGGCGATTTCCTTGAGCGTCCCGACGATCTTCGCCCAGTCGAGATGGCCAAGTCCGGCGGCGAAACGATTGTTGTCGGCCACGTGGAAATCGAAGAGTCGCCTTCCGGCAAGCCGGATCGCCTCGTGCATGTCCTCCTCCTCGATATTGAGGTGAAACGTATCGAGGCAAACCCCGCATTCGGGACTGACCGCATCGGCCAGCGCAAGGGCCTGGGCGCAGCGGTTGAAGAGGTAAGTCTCAAAACGGTTTAGCGGCTCAATCGCGATCCGCACGCCTTTCTTCTTGGCATGGGCGAAGCATTCGCGCGTCGCATCAACGACCCATTTCCATTCCTCTTGCTCGGTCCCGTCCGGCACCACCTTGCCGACTGTGGCCGGCACCAAAGTGAGGATCTCGCCATCGAGCTCGGAAGCCATGGTGATGACACTCTTCACGTAGTCGACCGAGCGGGCCCTCTGACCCTCGTCTTTGGCGGCGAGATTGCGTTCGCCGAGCGTCAGCGTAACGGCGCCCCAGCACCGGATGCCGTGCTCCTTCAGCAGCGTTCGCGTCTCTTTAACGTCGTACTGCGTTGGCTCACCCGAGATTTCGATCGATTCGTAGCCGAACTTCTTAATCCGCTTCAGCGTCGTCCCGAGCGGTTCGGCCCGCATCCAATTGTGCGTCGAAAGATGCATCGTCTGAATTCCTCCCAGAATTGGTCCACGCCGGGCAAGCGGCTTGGCCAGCC
>DATAOT010000222.1:0-10272 GCA_036265615.1 Aestuariivirgaceae bacterium | reverse complement strand
ATGGGCCTGCGCCTCCTTCACGATTTCGGCCGGCGTCAACCGGATGCCGTCATAGAACACCTCGAAGCCGGCATCGAGCGCTCTCACCGCAATCTGCTCTGCCCCGTTCGAATGGCCATCGAGCCCGGGCTTGCCGACCAGGAACCGCGGCTTGACGCCGAGCCGGGCCGCCAGCGCCTCGACCACGCGCCGCATCGCAGCTTCGTCCCCCTCGGCGATGATGCCGACATCGCCGATCCCGGTCGGCGGCCGGTACTCGCCATAGACCGCCCGCAGCGCCTCGGCCCATTCACCCGTGGTCACCCTGGCCTTGGCGCAGGCGATCGACGGCTCCATGATGTTGGCTCCCTCCCGTGCTGCCGCCTTGAGCTGCGCCAGCGCTAAGAGCGCCGGCCGTTCCTCGCGCGCCGCCCGCCACGCCTTCAGCCGCTCGATCTGCTCGAATTCCCGCTCCGGCGACACCGTCACGACCATCGCGTCGAGCGATGTCGCGAGCGGCGACGGCTCGCTTTCGGTAAAGGCGTTGACTCCCACCACCACCTGGCGCCCGGATTCGATTGCCTCGAGCCGCGCGGCATTCGAGCGCACCAGCGCCCGCTTCATGCAGCCCGAGGTGACGCCGTTGACCGCACCGCCGATCGCCTCGATCGCCTCAAGTTCGCGCTGCACCTCGGCCTTGAGTTCCGAAACCTTGGCTGCGAGCACCGAGGAACCCTGGAACAGGTCGCCATGCTCGAGAAGATCGGTTTCGTAGGCGACGATCTGCTGCATGCGCATCGACCATTGCTGATCCCACGGTCGCGGCAAGCCTAGCGCCTCGTTCCAGGCCGGCAGCTGAACCGCCCGCGCCCGCGCATTGCGCGACAGCACCACCGCCATCAGCTCGACCAGGATGCGGGGGATGTTGTTCTCGGGCTGCTGCTCGGTGAGGCCGAGGGAATTCACCTGGACGCCGTATCGGAAGCGCCGCTGCTGCGCCTCCGTGATGCCGTAGCGCTCGGCCGTGATCTCGTCCCACAGCTCGCCGAAGGCGGTGAGCTTGGCGATCTCCGTCACGAGCTTCATGCCGGAATTGACGAAGAAGCTGATGCGTCCGACCACCTCGGCAAACGCCTTCGCGTCAACGCCGCCGGCGTCGCGCACGTGATCGAGCACCGCGATGGCCGTGGCCAGCGCAAAGGCGATTTCCTGGACTGCCGTCGCTCCGGCCTCCTGCAGGTGGTAGGAGCAGATGTTGATCGGGTTCCACCGCGGCGTCTCGCGGCACGACCAGGTGACAATGTCGGCGGTGAGCTTCAGCGACGGCTCGGGCGGGAAGATATAGGTCCCGCGCGACAGATATTCCTTGATGATGTCGTTCTGCGTCGTCCCCGCCAGAAGGCGGCGCTCTGCCCCCTGCTCGTCGGCGACCGCGATATAGAGTGCATAGAGCCACGCCGCCGTCGCATTGATTGTCATCGACGTGTTCATCTGGGCAAGCGGGATGCCCTCGAACAGCGTTCGCATGTCGCCGATGTGCGAGATCGGCACGCCGACCCGGCCGACCTCGCCGCGCGCCAGCTCATGATCGCTGTCATAGCCGGTCTGGGTCGGCAGATCGAAGGCGATCGACAGTCCCGTCTGGCCCTTGGCGAGATTGCTGCGGAACAGCCGATTGCTATCTGCCGCCGTCGAATGGCCGGCATAGGTCCGGATGATCCATGGCTTGTCGCGGATCGCCTCGCTCATTGCATGATCGAAGCAAAAGCCGTGCTGCAGTGCAATGCCGCAGATCGCAGCTCACACGGCATTGCGATAGGCGGTGATCACCAGGAGCCCGGCAACGGTCATGCCGACATTGGCGACCAGCACCGCCGACAGCGTTTCATCGAGCAGGTGCAGCCCGGTCCAGCCATAGACCACATTGGCCATGAGCCCGCCGATGAACAGCGCCGACACGCTCACCGCCGAATTGAACCAGGTCGAATAGGGCAGGAAGCTCTGGAGGATTGCCGCCCCGACCAGGCTCATGATGATCAGCAGCAGCAGCGTACCATCCGGCAGCAGCGTCAAGTTTCCCGGATAAGGCAACCATGATGGCCAGATAAAATCGATCCCGAACAGATGCAGCAGTCTCAGAACGCCGTCCATCACCGCCCTCCCCTCCCGGTCGGATGCAATTTTTACTGGTGAGAAGATAAGGAACATTTGAATTTCATGATAAAGCGCGGGTTAACCCCACCGCCGCACCATCGACAAATGTTGCAACGCAAAATAGGATCGCCGACAGAACCGCTGGTTGAACGAGGGATGATCAGCCATGGCTGTGACGCAGAGGGCCAAAGCAGAGCCGCCTCGCGCTTCCGAAGCTGCCGTGAAGGATCTGTACGAGGTGGGCGAACTTCCGCCCCTCGGTCATGTGCCGGCCCGCATGTACGCCTGGGCGATCCGCCAGGACCGCCATGGCCCGCCCGACAGCGCCATGCAGATCGAGGTGGTCCCCACCTGGTCGATCGGCGAGGACGAGGTGCTGGTGCTCGTCATGGCCGGTGGCGTCAACTACAACGGCATCTGGGCTTCGCTCGGCCAGCCGATCTCGCCGATCGACGGCCACAAGAATCCGTTCCATGTTGCGGGCTCCGATGCCTCCGGGATCGTCTGGGCGACGGGTAGCAAGGTGAAGCGCTGGAAGGTCGGCGACGAGGTCGTCATCCATTGCAATCAGGATGATGGCGACGACGAGGAATGCAACGGCGGCGACCCGATGTTCTCGCCGAGCCAGCGCATCTGGGGCTACGAGACGCCCGACGGCTCCTTCGCCCAGTTCTGCCGCGTCCAGGCACGCCAGCTCCTGCCGCGCCCCCGGCATCTCACCTGGGAGGAATCGGCCTGCTACACCCTGACCCTCGCCACCGCCTATCGCATGCTGTTCGGCCACCGTCCGCACACCCTCAAACCCAGCCAGAACGTGCTGGTGTGGGGTGCATCGGGCGGCCTCGGCTCGATGGCCGTGCAGCTCATCGCCACCGCCGGCGGCAATCCGATCGGCGTCATCTCCGATGATGACAAGCGCGATTTCGTCATGGGGCTCGGCGCGCGCGGCGTCATAAACCGCAAGAACTTCAACTGCTGGGGCCAGATGCCGAAGGTCGGCACCCCGGAATATTCAGCCTGGCTGAAGGAAGCCCGCGAATTCGGCAAGGCCATCTGGGCCTTTACCGGCAAGGGCAACAATGTCGACATCGTCTTCGAGCATCCGGGCGAGACCACCTTCCCGGTGTCGAGCCTGGTGGTCAAGCGCGGCGGCATGGTCGTCATTTGCGCCGGCACCACCGGCTACAACCTCACCGTCGACGCGCGTTATCTCTGGATGCACCAGAAGCGCCTGCAGGGCTCGCACTTCGCCAATCTGATGCAAGCCTCCAATGCCAACAAGCTGGTCATCGCGCAGCGCATCGATCCCTGCATGTCGGAGGTCTATTCCTGGCGCGACATCCCCAAGGCGCATATGAAGATGTGGAAGAACGAGCACCGGCCCGGCAACATGGCGGTGCTGGTGACCGCCCCGCGCACCGGCCTGCGCACCTTCGAGGATGTCGTCGAGGCCGTTGCCGGCTAGGCCGGCTTGCCGTTCCCCTTGCGGATCGTCGCCTTGATGGCCCGCGCCTCGCGTCGGAGCATCAGCACCCGATTGAGCTCGCCGCCGAAGATCAGCACGATTGCCGCGAGATAGAGGAAGAAGAGCGCTGCCACGATTCCCGAAAGCCCGGCATAGGTCCTCAGGAAATTGGGGAACCAGCGCAGATAATAGCCATAGACGCCGGCCATCGCGCCCCAGGCGATGAGCGTGAACAGCACGCCGGGCCAGACTTGGCGCACCCGCCGCCGTCCGGCCGGCAGCACGAGGTGGAAGGCAAAGAGCATGATCCCGAGCAGCAGCACCGCGACCGGATAGCGGATCATGTCGATCTGCCGTGTCAGAACATCGGAGTCGGGCGCAAGCTCCCGTAACAGCTGGAGCACGACCGGTGCCGCGACGATGAGCACCGCCATCGCCAAAAGCCCGATGGCGCCGGCGAACACCATGACCAGCGACAGGAGCCAGATCTGCCACGGCGTGCGGTTCTCCTTGATGTCATAGGCCCGATTGAGGCAGACCCGGACGCTGTCCACCCCACCCATCGCCGACCAGATCGTGATCAGCACCGACACCGTGAACAGCCCGCGCTGCGGGATCGACAGCACGTCGTGGATCTCCCGCTGGACCGGCTGCACCACATAGGAGGGCGCCACCGACAACAGGAACTCGACGGTCCGCTGAGCCAGATGAGCATCGCCGAACAGTCCGCCGAGGGTGGTCAAAAAGATCAGGAATGGAAATGTCGAAAGCAAAGTCCGATAGGCGATATTGCCGGCAAGCGGCAGCGCCTCATCGGCGAACAGCCGGAACACCGCCACCCTGATGAGGGCAATCGTGCCCTGCGCGCCGGGATGCGATGCCGGCTTTGCGAGCGCCGGGTCGCCCGATTGCGCCACCACGTCCTGCAGGCCGGCTGCTGCCGCCACCACCGCGCCGGCGACCTGCGCCTCCCCCGCCGGCTGCCCCTTGGGCTCGACGGCGGCTTCCTGATGAACCTCCGCCGGCGGCGGCGCGGGACGGCGGATCACGCGCTGGGCCACGGGATCAGAGGTCCGACCGCGCGACAGGAAAGGCGACGTCGCTCATGGCAAGCTCTCGCTGGCTGTCCTCAAACGCCCTTGTCCTATAAAGTCGACATCCCGTCCTGGCGCAAGGTGAGAGTTGCGGAATTCACACATCCTGGGCCGGGTTCCCGCTCCTCAACGCCCGCCAACCCGGCTCGTACCCGGCGTCGGTGAGCCAGGAAGCGGTTGAATATCAGCACTTTGCGCTTGCCCGAATCAACAATTCCGTAAACATGGAACTATGGACAGCAACGCTGCTGCCAAGCTCCTTTCGGCCCTCGGCCAGACCACGCGCTTCGACATCTTGCGGGTGGTTGCGCCGCATTCGCGCGGCCAGGCGTCCCATGGTCTGCCCGCCGGCGATATTGGCCGGGCCCTCGGCATTCCACCGGCAACCCTGTCCTTTCATCTCAAGGAAATGACCTACAAGGGCCTGCTCAGCCAGTCGCGCCTTGGCCGTTCCATCTATTATCGTGCCGATATCGAGGCGCTGCTCGACACGCTCGACTATTTGGTGGGCGAGGTCTGCGGCGGCTGAGCACGCCGCCTTGCGGCACGTCCGAGCGACCATTAGGGTGCCGGGACTTGCAATCGAGGAGCCCGGCTTTTGCCGCCGGGGCAAAAGGCCATGGTCAAGGAATTGGGGCACTTCATCGCCGGCAGGCACGTCGCCGGCAAGAGCGGGCGCTTCGGCGACGTCTACAACCCCAATACCGGCGAGGTTCAGGCCCGGCTCGCCCTGGCATCGCGCGACGAGGTCGATGCTGCCGTAGCCGATGCCGCCGCCGCTCAGCCGCAATGGGCCGCCCGCAACCCGCAGGTCCGCGCCCGGGTGTTCCTGAACTTCGTCGCCCTTCTGAACCGCCACAAGGAGGAGCTGGCAACGCTGCTGTCGAGCGAACATGGCAAGACCATTCCGGACTCGGTTGGCGACATTCAGCGCGGTCTCGAGGTCTGCGAGTTCGCCACCGGCATCCCGCATCTCTTGAAGGGCGAGTACACCGAGGGTGCAGGCCCCGGCATCGACATGTATTCGATGCGCCAGGCCCTCGGCGTCGTCGCCGGCATCACGCCGTTCAATTTTCCGGCGATGATCCCGATGTGGAAATTCGCCCCCGCCATCGCCTGCGGCAACGCGTTCATCCTGAAGCCTTCCGAGCGCGACCCATCGGTGCCGCTGCGGCTCGCCGAGCTCATGATCGAAGCCGGCCTGCCGCCCGGCATTCTCAATGTGGTGAACGGCGACAAGGAGGCGGTGGACGCCATTCTCGAGCATCCCGTCATCCAGGCGGTGGGCTTCGTCGGCTCGACCGCCATCGCCGAATATGTCTATGCCAAGGGCTGCGCCACCGGCAAACGCGTCCAGAGCTTCGGCGGCGCCAAGAACCACATGATCATCATGCCCGACGCCGATCTCGATCAGGCCACCGACGCCCTGATCGGCGCCGGCTACGGCTCGGCCGGCGAGCGCTGCATGGCCATCTCCGTCGCTGTCCCGGTCGGCGAGAAAACGGCCGATGCGCTGCTCGCCCGCTTGGTGCCTCGCGTCGAGGAGCTCAAGGTCGGCCTGTCGAGCGATCGCGAGGCCGACTATGGCCCGCTGGTGACCAAGGATGCGCTGGCGCGCGTCAGAAACTATGTCGATCTCGGTCTTGAAGAGGGTGCCGAGCTCGCGGTCGACGGCCGTGGCTTCCGCATGCAGGGATACGAGAACGGCTTCTTCATGGGCGGCTGCTTGTTCGACCGGGTCGAGCCTCGCATGCGTATTTACCAGGAGGAAATTTTCGGTCCGGTGCTGTCGGTGGTCCGCGCCAGGAACTATCAGGACGCCTTCGATCTGCCGATGAAGCACTCCTACGGCAACGGCGTTGCCATCTACACCCGCGACGGCGACACCGCCCGCGACTTCGCGTCCAGGATCAATATCGGCATGGTCGGCATCAACGTGCCGATTCCAGTGCCGCTCGCCTATTACACCTTCGGCGGCTGGAAGAGATCGGCCTTCGGCGACCTCAATCAGCACGGCCCCGATTCGATCCGCTTCTACACGCGGACCAAGACGGTGACCGCACGCTGGCCCTCAGGGATCAAGGAAGGGGCTCAGTTCGTCATTCCGACCATGCGCTGAGCAGCCCTGATGACCATCTCGGCATTCGATCCCATCGACACGGCAACCGTGATCGGCTTGCGGCTCCTCGGCCTTGGCCTGATGGCGACCAATCCGACCGCCGCCCGTTTCAACGAGGCACAGCGCATGATTGCCGAAAAGCAGCTGGCCGTGTTCGAGGGTCTCTTCGCCATGCAGATGGAATGGGCCAGATTGCTGGTCACGCCGCTCTGGTTCTGGCCCCAGCCCGCGGCCTTCGCCGAAGCGCTGGGCCGGGCCGGCACCGGTCCCGCGGCACGCCGATTGGCAGCCAATGCCCGGCGCCTCAAGGCGCGACGCTCGATCTAGCGCGGCGACACCTCCATGGCGGGGACATGAGCGGCTCGATCGTTGAGGCGTATGACGGGGCCGTGTCGCGCGGCAGGCTGCGGAGCGATCCCGCCCAGCACGAGCTCGCCGAAATCCTCGACCGCCTCGCAGCCGAGTTCGCGCAATACGCCCCGCCCGCCGGTCTCCTCTCGATCCTGAAACCGAAATTGCGTCCGCCGCGCGGCCTGTACATCCAGGGCGCCGTCGGACGCGGCAAGACCATGCTGCTCGACCTGTTCTTCAACCGGGTCGCGGTCAAGCACAAGCGGCGAGTCCATTTCCACGCCTTCATGCAGGAAGTCCATGCCGCGATCTTCGCCATCCGCAGGAGCCTCGATGATCGCAATGGCGATGCCGTGATCACCGCCGCCCGCGACATTGCCGCTCGGGCGCGGCTTCTCTGCTTCGACGAGTTCCAGGTCAACGACATCGCCGATGCGATGATTCTCGGTCGGCTGTTCGAGGCCCTGTTCGCCGCCGGCACCGTGATCGTGCTGACTTCCAACGTGCTGCCGCGCGATCTCTACCGTCATGGCCTCAATCGCCAGGCTTTCCTGCCCTTCATCCGCTTGATCGAGGAGCGGCTCGATCTCGTTGCCCTGCCCGGCAGCACCGACTATCGACTCGAGCGCATCGGCGGCGAGCAGGTCTATTTCTGCCCGCTCGGAGCGGGCGCCGATGCGCGCATGCAGTGGCTGTGGAAGCGCCTGACCGACACCGACCGCGGCGAGCCGCTCACGCTTTCCGTCAAGGGTCGCGACTTCATCGTGCCGCAGGCGGCCCGCCGGATTGCCCGCTTCGACTTTGCCGATCTCTGTCAGGCCGCCGTCGGCCCCGCCGACTACCTCGCCGTCGCTGCCGTGTTCGACGCTGTCTTCGTCGAACGAATACCTGCCCTGCAGCCGGCCGAGGCCAATGCGGCCCGTCGCTTCACGACGCTGATCGACACGCTTTACGACCGCCAGATCCGCCTTGCGGCATCCGCCGACACGCCGCCCGAGGGCATCTTTGCCGCCGGCCTCGACACCTTCGAATTCGCCCGCACGGTGTCGCGCCTCAGAGAAATGATCTCGGCAAGCTACTGGGCAGCGGGCCCCGATCGCGCTCGCGCCGCGATTCTCACCTGATCCGTAATCGACAACGCCGCCGCACCCCTTTTCCTTGCGGGCTTCACCCTGGCACGGTAGAGAGTGGCGCGTTGTTGCACTGCGAAGGATATCGCCATGGCGCGCAAGAGGATCGCCCTTGTCGGGGGCGGGATGATTGGCGGCACGCTCGCCCAGCTTGCCGGCCTCAAGGAGCTTGGCGATCTGATAATTTTCGACATTGTCGAGGGTTTGCCTCAGGGCAAGGCGCTCGACATCGCGCAATCCTCGCCGATCGAGGGTTTTGACGCCAAGGTGCAGGGCGTCAACCGCTATGACGGCATCGAGGGCGCCGATGTCGTCATCGTCACGGCCGGCGTCCCGCGCAAACCCGGCATGAATCGCGACGATCTCCTCGAGATCAATCTCAAGGTGATGAGCCAAGTCGGCGCCGGGGTGAAGAAATATGCCCCCGGTGCCTTCGTCATCTGCATCACCAACCCGCTCGACGTGATGGTCTGGGCGCTGCAGAAATATTCCGGCCTTCCCACGAAGCAGGTCGTCGGCATGGCCGGCGTGCTCGATTCGGCGCGGTTCCGCTATTTCCTCGCCGAGGAATTCAAGGTCGCCGTCGAGGATGTGACCGCCTTCGTCCTTGGCGGCCATGGCGACACCATGGTGCCGTTGCCCCGCTATTCCACCGTTGCCGGCATTCCGCTTCCCGACCTGGTGGCGATGAAATGGACCACCCAGAAGCGGATCGACGAGATCGTCCAGCGCACCCGCGACGGCGGCGCCGAGATCGTCGGGCTGCTGAAGACCGGCTCGGCCTTCTACGCCCCTGCTTCGGCGGCGATCGCCATGGCCGAGAGCTATCTCAAGGACAAGAAGCGGGTGCTGCCTTGCGCCGCTCACCTCAACGGCGAATATGGCGTCGATGACCTCTATGTCGGCGTTCCCGTGGTGCTCGGTGCCGGTGGCGTCGAGCGGATTGTCGAGATCAAGCTCGACAATGACGAAAAGAACCAGTTCAAGAACTCCATCAAGGCGGTCCAGGGCCTGATGGATGCCGCCCGCAAGATCGCGCCGGATCTGGCCTGAGGACCAGTTGGTATGTGGTATACCACAATTGGCGTAAGGGGAATTCGGTGGTATACCTGCCTCCGTCGACCGCGCGTCCAAGGGAGGCCCGCCAATGAACATCCATGAATATCAGGCCAAGGAGCTGCTGCACGGGTTCGGCGTGCCGACCGGCCGCGGCATAGCCGCGTTTTCGCCCGCCGAGGCCGTCGCTGCCGCCGAGAAGCTCGGCGGTCCCGTCTGGGTCGTCAAGGCTCAGATTCATGCCGGCGGCCGTGGCAAGGGCGGTGGCGTCAAGGTGGTGCGCACGCTCGAGGAGGTCCGCCGCGAGGCCGAGCGAATGCTCGGCATGACCCTTGTCACCCCGCAGACCGGGCCGCACGGCAAGCCCGTCCACCGTCTCTATATCGAGGAAGGCAGCCGGATCGCCCGCGAGCTCTACCTTTCCTGCCTCGTCGACCGGGCCACTTCGCGGATCGCCTTCATCGCCTCGACCGAGGGCGGCATGGACATCGAGCAGGTCGCCCATGAAACGCCCGACCGGATCGCCACCGTCCGGGTCGATCCTGCCACCGGCTGCTTTCCCTATGTCGGCCGCCAGATCGCCGCCGCCCTGAAGCTCGATGGCGACCTCCAAAAGCAGTGTGTTGCCCTGATCGGCGGGCTCTACGACGCCTTCACCGCCAAGGATATGAGCCTTCTCGAGATCAATCCGCTGGTGGTCACCGAGGACGGCAAGCTGCTGTGCCTCGATGCCAAGATCGATTTCGACTCCAACGCCCTCTACCGCCACAAGGACGTGCAGGCGCTGCGCGACGAAAGCGAGGAGGATGCCAAGGAGATCGAGGCTTCGAAGTTCGATCTCTCCTACATCGCGCTCGACGGCAACATCGGCTGCATGGTGAACGGCGCCGGCCTCGCCATGGCCACCATGGACATCATCAAGCT
>DATAOT010000221.1:0-26891 GCA_036265615.1 Aestuariivirgaceae bacterium | reverse complement strand
GTACCCGGCGTCGGGGAGACGTTGAACCGGCCGGTGTGGTATTTTCACAGTCAACTCGATTTTCTCGAAGGTGCCAGGAAGCGATGCGAGTCAGAGGCCAGATCGCCACCGTGCTGGTGCTCACGGCAGCCCTCGGCGGCGGCTATCTTGGATACCAGCATTATCTCGCCCCGCCGCAGTCCCGTGGTGCCGCAGGGCGCCAGGAGCGAACCGCCCCGATCAAGGTCGAGGCGGTGGTGGCGGCGCGAAAATCCATGGCGCGGCGCATCGAGGCGGTGGGCTCAACCCGGGCGCGCCAGTCGGTCGAAATCGTGCCGATGGCGTCCGGCCGCATCGTCGCCATCAATTTCACGAGCGGCCAGCGGGTCAAGAAGGGCGATATTCTGGTCAAGCTCGATGACGACATCGAGAACGCCAATCTGGTCGAGGCGGAGGCCAAGTTCCAGCAGGCCAAGCTCGCCGTCGACCGCGCCAGGACGCTCCGGCGCGAGAACATCCAGACCCAGGCCTCGCTCGAGGCGCTGCTGGCGCTGCAGGCCGGGGCCGAGGCCGAGGTCGACCGGTCGCGCCGCAAGCTCGCCGACCGGGTCATCGCGGCGCCCTTCGACGGGATGATCGGCCTGCGCCGGGTCGATCCCGGCGCGCGCGTCAACGAGACCACGGTGATCGCGACCCTCGACGACCGGGAAACCATCGAGCTCGAATTCTCTCTGCCCGAGACGGTGTTCGGCGAGGCCCGCCAGGGACTGCCGGTGGTCGCCACCGCCGCAGCCTTTCCCGGGCGGCATTTCGACGGCGCGGTGAGCCTCATCGACAATCGCATCGATGCGGTGGGCCGCGCCTTCAAGCTGCGCGCCGAACTTCCCAATCCCGACCTGCTGCTGCCGGCCGGGATGTTCATGCAGCTCGCGGTCGAACTCGAGCGCCGCGATGCCGTGACCATCCCCGAGGAGGCGGTGATCGTCGAAGGGGACCAGGCCTATGTGTTCCTGATCGCCAATGGCAAGGCAGCGCGCCGCGAGGTCGTGCTCGGCCTGCGCGAGCCCGGCATCGTCGAGGTCACCCATGGGCTCGAGAACGGCGATCTGGTGATCACCCGCGGCATTCAGAGGGTCCGCGAAGGCTCCCCGGTCGATGCCAGCGAGATGTCGCCGCCTGCCACCGCCTCGACCGGGGATGGCGGATGAGCCTTTCCGATCTCAGCATCAAGCGGCCGGTGCTGGCGAGCGTGATGAGCATGCTCATCATCGTCTTCGGCGTCGCCTCGCTGTTGCGGCTGCCGTTGCGCGAGCTGCCTGACGTCGACACCTCGGTGGTGACGGTCACCACCGAATATACCGGCGCCAATCCGGCCACCGTCGATACCGACATCACCGAAGTGATCGAGAGCGGGGTCGCCGGCATCAGCGGCATCAAGACGATCGCGTCGCAGTCGCGCCAAGGCGTGAGCTCGACCACCATCGAATTCGAGGTCGGCCGCGACATCGACGAGGCGGCCAACGATGTCAGGAGCGCCGTCGCAAGGGTGCGCAGCCAATTGCCGGAGGACATCGAGGAGCCGCAGATCGTCAAGAACGACGCCGACGCCGATCCGGTGATGCGGCTCGCCGTCACCAGCGACCGGATGAGCGCTGCCGAGATCACCGACTATGTCGACCGCTTCGTCATCGACCGCCTGGCGACGCTGGACGGGGTGGCCAGCATCACCATTTCGGGCGAACGGCGCTATGCCATGCGGATCTGGCTCGACCGCACCGCCATGGCGGCCCGCAACATCACTGTCGCCGATGTCGAGCAGGCGCTCAGGCGCAGCAATGTCGAGCTGCCGGCCGGCGAGGTCGAATCGCTCAACCGGGAATTCACCGTCAAGCTGGCCGGCCGCATCAATGACGCGCAGGCGTTCCGCGAGCTCGTGGTGGCGCAGGTGGCGGGTTATCCGGTCAAGCTCGGCGACATCGCCCAGGTGACGCGCGGCGTCGAGAACGACGACACCCAGGTCAGGGCCAACGGCGTCGAGGCGATCGGGCTCGGCGTGCTGCGCCAGTCGCAAGCCAACACGGTGGCGATTTCGAAGGCGGTGCGCGCCGAGATCGAGGCGCTCAAGCCGATCCTGCCGGAGGGGATGAAGATCGAGGTCGGCTCGAACGATGCGATCTTCATCGACGCCTCGATCCACCAGGTGCTGAAAGGCCTGATCGAGGCGCTCGGTCTCGTGGTTCTGGTCATCCTGCTGTTCCTGCGCTCGTTCCGCGCCACGCTGGTTCCGGCCGTCACCATTCCGATCTCGCTCGTCGGCTGCTTCGTCCTGATGTACGCCATGGGCTATTCGATCAACGTCCTGACGCTGCTCGCGCTCATCCTCGCCATCGGCCTCGTCGTCGATGATGCGATCGTGGTGCTGGAGAACATCCAGCGCCGCATCGACGATGGCGAGAGCCCGCTCAAGGCATCCTGCCTCGGGACCCGGCAGGTCACGTTTGCCGTGGTCGCCACCTCGGCCACCCTGATTGCCGTGTTCGTGCCGATCTCCTTCCTCGAAGGCCAGATCGGCAAGCTGTTCGTCGAATTCGGCTTCGTCATGGCCGGCGCGGTGGCGATCTCGACGCTGGTCGCCCTGACGCTCTGCCCGGCACTTGCCTCGCGTCTGCTCAAGGCCAGGAAGGGTGGCGTGCCAGCGCATGGTGCCGCCGATCGTGGCATGCTCGGATTCTACCGGCAGGTTCTCGAGCGGGCACTCGATATGCCGATCGTGGTGATCGTCATGGCACTTGCCTTTGCCGCCGCGAGCGTCGGCGTGTTCTTCGGCCTGCCGCGCGAGCTGACGCCGGTCGAGGACCGCGGATCGTTGTTCGTCCAGATCACGGCGCCGCAGGGCAGCACGTTCGCCTATACCGATGCCGAGACGCGGGAGGCCGAACGCCGGCTGATGCCGCTCAAGGAACGGGGTGTCGCCAACACGGTCTATGCGGTTACCGGTCAGAACGGCCAGGCCTACCGCGCCTTCATCGTGCTGCGCCTCGCGCCATGGGAGGCGCGCACTGTCGGGCTGACGCAGATCATGCGCGAGGTGATCCCGAAGATCACCGGCATCCCCGGGGTGCGCGGCTTCCCGACGGTGCCGGCGGCGCTCGGCCTGCGCGGCTCGCGCACGCCCTTGAGCGCGGTGATCAGCGGTCCGGATTTCGACAGCGTCAAAAGCTGGGCGCGGCAGATGCTCGCGGCGGCGGAGCGCGATCCGCGGCTCAAGAATGCCGAGCTCGATTTCGAGGAGACCCAGCCGCAGCTGTCGATCGTGGTCGATCGCAAGCGCGCGGATGACCTCGGCATCAGCATGGAGACGATCGCCTCGACCTTGCAGACCCTCTTCGCCTCGCGCGAGGTGACGAACTTCATCGACCGCGGCCGCGAATACAAGGTGATCGTGGAGGCGCGGGCCGGCGACCGCATGACGCCGGACGATGTCGCCAACATCTTCGTCAGGGCAGGCGATGGCAAGACGCTGGTGCCGCTGTCGGCGCTGATCTCGATCAAGGAGGAGGCGGCGGCGCCGGCGTTGCGCCGCTACAACCGGCTGCCGTCGATCACGCTTACCGCCTCGCTTGGCGAAGGCTATGCGCTCGGCCAGGCAATCGATGATTTCGAGCGGCTGATGCGCGACACGCTGCCGCCGGAAGCCAAGCTCGGCTGGTCAGGGCAGTCGCAGCAATTCAAGGAGGCCTCGGGCGGCGTCGTCGTGACCTTCGTCATGGCGCTGCTCATCGTCTTCCTGGTGCTTGCTGCCCAGTTCGAGAGCTTCGTCCATCCCCTGGTGATCATGCTGTCGGTGCCGCTGGCCTTGGCCGGCGCCGTCTATGCCCTGTTCTTCACCGGCTTGAGCCTCAATCTCTACAGCCAGATCGGCATCGTGCTGCTGATCGGGCTCATGGCCAAGAACGGCATCCTCATCGTCGAATTCGCCAACCAGCTGCGCAATGAGGGCAGGACCATCCGCCAGGCGGTGGTCGAAGCATCCGTGCTCAGGCTGCGTCCGATCCTGATGACGGTGATCGCCACCGTGCTCGGCGCGGTGCCGCTGGTGCTGGCGAGCGGCGCCGGGGCGGAAAGCCGCATCGCCATCGGCACGGTCATCGTCGGCGGCTTGAGCGTTGCCACGGTGCTGACGCTCTTCTTCACGCCGGTGCTCTACCTCCTGTTCGCCGGGCTGACGGCGCCCGGCAACGAGACCGAAAAAGCGCTCGAGGCGGAGCTTGCGGCTCATAGCGGCGCGCGCCGCGGCCGCTCCGGTCTTGGCGAGGCGGCGGAGTGAGCCGGTGCGCTACGCCGCGGCGGGCGGTCCGAACCAAGTCGTCAGCGCGTCAGCGAGCCCGAGCTGCGCGTGGTTTCCCACCCACGCCACATAGCCGTCCGGTCGAATCAACACGGCGGCGGGAGCAGCGACCGGGCCGAGTGCCGGAAGCTCCCATGTGCCAACAGATTTGGCGTCGACCAGCCGAACCCGATCGCGCCACGCAGGGATGTCGAAGCGGCCGGGCTCATCGAGGTTGAGCAGCACCGGCCGGGCATCGTGCAGGAGCGTGAAGAGGCGCAGCGGGCCGTCGGCAGTGACCAGATCGAGATCGGGCATGCGGCGCCCGAGCAGCGGGTGGCCCTCACCGAGATCGTAACGGATGGCGAGACCCGACATGATCGCGGCCAATCGCCTGCGAGGCTCGTCCAGGCTGAGGAGCTCGGAAACGATGTCGCCCAAGGCCTTGGTGCGGTCGTCCGGGCGGCGGAGCGCGACCTGCGCCATGGTGTTGCGCAGCACGCGGGCGGCGACCGGGTGGCGCTCGGCATGGTAGGTATCGAGGAGGTTTTCCGGCGCTGTCCGCTTGACCACCTGGGCCAGCTTCCATCCCAAATTCACCGCATCCTGCACACCGATGTTGAGGCCCTGTCCTCCCACCGGCGGATGCACGTGCGCGGCGTCGCCGGCCAGCAGGACCCGTCTTTCGCGGTAGGCCGCGGCCTGGCGGGTCATGTCGGTGAACCTGGAGATCCAGGTTGGACTGTGGATCCCGCAATCGGTCCCGTATACGGCGATGAGCGCGTCGCTCAGATCGCGCAAGGTCGGTTCGCTGGCGGGTCCGAGCTGCTGCTCGGGCACCACGACCCGCACCTTTCCTCCGTCCGCCAGCCTGATGCCCCATTGCGGCTCCTCCGACATCTCGACCTCGGCGATCAGCCAGCTGGTCGTCGCATCCCAGCCGGGGAACCCGATGCCGGCTGCCTTGCGAACGACGCTCCGCCCTCCATCGCACCCGACGAGATAGTCCGCCCGCAAGCGCCGGCCGTCCGACAGCTCGACCGCGACGCCGGTGTCGTCCTGCGCGAGACCGGTCACTTCAGTTCCGCGATGGATCGGCACCTCCAGTTCGTCGACCCAGCCGGCCAGGATGCGCTCGATGTGGTTCTGCCACAGCGCCAGCCCGTAGTTGTGGCGCGTGGGAAAGTCACTGATGTCCAAGGGGATCATGTGGAAGCGCACGACCTGAGCCACCTGCCCCTGGGCGAGGAACCGATCGGCGATTCCGCGCTGATCGAGGATCTCTATGGTGCGGGAATGCAGACCGCCGGCGCGCGAGCCGGCGAGGTCCTGGCTGGTGCGCCGCTCGACAATGGCAACGTCGACGCCTGCCAAGGCCAGCTCGCCCGCCAGCATCAGCCCTGTGGGACCTGCTCCGGCGATCACCACGGCATGTCCGGTCATCGCCATTCTCCGGTCGGCGGCAGCGGCAGGCCGGCACCGGCCAGCAGCTCTGCGCAGTCGAGCCGTGGCTGATCGGGGGAAGCCGGGAAGAGGGCTAAGGTCTTGTGCTTCATGCCTTTTTTCCTAAATCCCTCCGGTGACCAATGTGACAATCCGGAACCCGGGATCAGTTGAGCCGTTGACAATGCAGCAGGCCCGGACTGCACGCCACGACACGCGGTCAACGGGCCGGCGGAAGTTGAGAACAAACGGAGGTACTCCACTCATGACAAGATCGAGCACCCTGGCGCTTGCCCTATTCCTGGGCTTGTCGTCGGCTGCCATGGCGCAGACAACCACCACAACCACCACCCAGCAGCCTGCAGTGACCCAGCCAGCGGCCCCGGCGGCCCCGGCGGCGGAAACCGACACGACCAAGAAGTCGACCTCGACGCAGGCGAAATCGGATCAGCCCGCCAAGCCGGTTAAGGGCCAGATCGTTCTGCAGGACAAGGATTCCATCCTGGCCAGTACGCTGATCGGCTCAACCGTCTATTCGCCGGCCAACGAGACGGTCGGCGACATCAACGACCTGATCGTCGGGCTCGACGGCAAGGTCCAGGGTGTGGTGATCGGCGTCGGCGGCTTCCTCGGCCTCGGTGAGAAGGACGTGGCGGTCAAGATGGACCAGATCACGGTACAGCCTGAGGATGCAAACAAGAGCAACGTTCGTCTGATCCTCGCCTCGACCAAGGCGGACCTCGAGGCAGCTCCGGAGTTCAAGTCCGTGGCGGCGCAGAACCGGGAGATGAACAGCAATACCGGCAGCACCACCATGCCGGCTGCCCCGGCCACTCCGCCGGCCTCCACCGGAACGACGAACCAGTAACGCTGGGGAACAGCGCAAAACGGTCCACCGAGTGGGCCGTTTTGTGCGTTTTCGGTCACCTGACATGGCAGAATTGGAACCCGACGAGGCCCGCCAGGCATCCACCAACCAAATGGCGCGCTATGCACTGATCGGGCTGCCCCTCGCTGTGATCGGAATATTCATCGTCTGGTATTTCATTGCGTGATGGCGACGGCGGGGAGCCTTTAGAGACATTTTTAAGGATTATGGAACCAACTGATCGCATCGGCGTTGGCGGGTGTTGCGAGGACGGGGTCCTGGCGGACAACGCCGTGCGGCCGGAGTTTAGAGAGCGGGCGGGTCGAAACCCGGCAGCAGGACACGCTTTCATGGCGAAAAACGATGAAGAAAGGCAGCCCAAGACCGACATGACGGGGTCCGTAAAACCCGCCCGCAAGACCAGTGATCCCACGGTTCAAGCCGCCATTGGCCGCAAGCTTCGCGCTCTTTACGACGAAGTTGCCAACGAGCCTGTGCCGGATCGGTTCAGCGAGCTGCTGAAGAAGCTGGCAGAGCAGGAAAATCAGGGCAGATGAAAGTCTCGGACGCGTTCCGCGACCAGCTGATAGCCGCCATCCCGTCGCTTCGAGCCTTTGCCGTCTCGTTGTGCGGGAATGCGACTCGCGCCGATGATCTGGTGCAGGAGACGCTGGTCAAGGCGTGGGCCAATCATGCGAGCTTCGAGCCCGGCACCAATCTGCGGGCCTGGCTGTACACCATCCTGCGCAACGAGTTCTATTCCCAGATGCGAAAAAAGGCGCGCGAGATCGAGGACAGCGACGGGGCGCTGGCGGCCCGGCTTGCCGTCCATCCGGGTCAGCAGGGCCACATGGACATGGTCGATTTCCGCAAGGCGCTGTCGCAGCTGCCGGACGACCAGCGCGAGGCCTTGGTGCTGGTCGGGGCCACGGGTCTCTCCTATGAGGAGGCGGCCGAGGTCTGCGGCTGCGCCGTCGGCACGATCAAGAGCCGGGTCAGTCGCGCCCGGTCGCGCCTCGCCGAAGTGATGCAGCTTGATTCGGCTGACGATTTCGGTCCCGACCAGGCCACCGGGACGATCCTTGCCCAGGCCGGTGGCAACCGGACCTGAGGAAGGCCTGGAACCAGTCGGTTCGGCCGGCGTTTTCACTCCACGCAACGTTCTGATTTCAGCAGAGCGGGTTTGAGGAGGTTCATAACATGGCAGGCAGGGCGGCGACGGCGCTGGCCGTCGGGTGGATGAGCTTGTGCGGGGGATTGGCGGTGGCGACGATGGACCACGGCCTCGGGCGTGGTCAGCTGACGGATTGGCTGTCGGGCATGATGTCGAGCCGCAGTTCGGTGCACTACAAGACCTCCAATGCCCCGTTCCTGATGGTGCGGCCGAAGATTGCCGGCCGGATCGAAGGCGAAGCCGCAGCCCCGGTTCCTGCCCGCGCCTATTGGATCTGATTGTAGCTATTTGTGATTGTTGGCGACCCGTCCGACCATGGCGATCAGCTGGTCGGCGGTGAAGGGTTTCTCGACCGCCTGGACATCGGAGAAGTCGGAGGGGATGCCGACCGCATCACCCGTCAGAAACAGGAAGGGGACTTTCCTCTGCCTCAACTCCTCGGCAAGGGGCAGGCTCGATGTGCCGCCAAGGACGAGGTCGAGAATGACGACGTCAGGGAGCGCTGGGCCGGAGAGGCGCTGGCGGGCGCCCTCGATCGCATGTTCCAGGGCGACCGGCGTCGCGCCCGAGGCTTCGAGGAGGGATTGCAGATCGAGGGCAATGATCGGCTCATCCTCGACGACCAGAATCGAGACATTTTCGAGGTGTTTCCGCACGCAACGGGCCCCTTTCAGCGATGGTTCCGAAGCGAGTTATCGGAGGCGCCGGAGGCTTGCGCATTTAACTAAGACAGATGCCGGACGGAATTCCTGTTGAGCCTCGGCGCGGTGTCCAGGAACTTTCGTTGATTCTGGAGGGTTGTTGGCTGCGGCAGAGTTGCGGAGTGAGACCTTATGGAAACAATCCTTGTCATCGTCCTGATCCTGGTGCTGATCGGCGCCTTGCCCTCGTGGCCTTACAGCCGCGGCTGGGGATACGGACCGAGCGGCATTCTCGGGCTGATCCTGCTGATCGCCATCGTGTGGCTGCTGGTTCGGGCAGCCTAGGGCTTAACCATAGCAAAGCGGCCTTGCAGAGAGCCTCCGCAGGGCCGCTTTGCTATTTCAGGTGAGCAGGTGAACGCCAGTAATAGCGAGGATGAGGGTGATCACAAAGATCACGAGAAAAATCGCGAACAAGACCTTGGCGATCTGCGCTGTTGCGGCGGACACCCCGCTGAAACCCAGAAAGCCGGCAACCAGGGAAATGACGAGAAAGATGATTGCCCATTTCAGCATGGGATGAACCTCCGAAAGCCGAGTTGCTGCTAACAAGAGTCAGAGCGAAGGAAAGTTCCGGCTGTCCTGAAATGGGAGTGGGAATAGCTCCGGCCGGGCGGGGAGAGGGGGGAGGGGGGACATCCGGCCGGAGCTTCTCTTTTCGAACCGTCCGCTGTCGGTTCTGGTGGTTAACGCGAGAGAAGCGGAGCGGTTCCGACGGTTCGCGAAGAATCTTCGATCAAGCGGTCTGGCGTGTATCGGGCGCCTTCGACCGAGTCTCGAAAAACAGCGCCTGGCTCACCACAGCCTTTACCATGTCGGGCAGGAAGGGCTTGGTGATGAGAAAGGCGGGTTCGGGCCGCTCGCCGGTGAGAAGCCGCTCGGGATAGGCCGTGATGAAGATCACAGGCACTTCAAAACTCTTGAGAATCTCGTTCACGGCGTCGATGCCGGAGCTGCCGTCGGCAAGCTGAATATCGGCCAGCACCAGCCCCGGCCGGTTGCGCTTCACCGCCTCGACCGCCTGGTTGTGGGTGCGTGCGATGGCTGTGACATTGTGTCCAAGCCCGGTGATCAGGCTTTCGATATCCATGGCAATGATCGGCTCGTCTTCGATGATCAGCACATCGGTCGCCATCTGCTCGGCGATTTCGCGGCTGACCTGATCGAGCAGCTGATTGAGCTCGTCGACATTGATCTCGAGGATGGTCGCTGCTTCATCGAGGCTGAAGCCTTCGACAGCGACCAGCAGAAAGGCCTGCCTGGCCCGCGGCGTGATCTGCTCCAGCCGCTGCACGGCGCGCCGCTCCCAGCCTTCCGTCGGAGCCGAGCTTTGCAGGTTGATCCTGAGCGATCCCCACAATTTGCAGAGCAGGTGATAAAGGGCCACCCGCAGCGGTATATCGGTTCTCATCGCGTTCGGATCGGCAATCAGCGCCTCGAGGAGCGCCATGACGTAGGCATCTCCGCTTTGTTGACTGCCGGTCAGAGCACGTGAAAAGCGGCGCAGCAGCGGAATGTGCGGCGCAACCTGCTGAGCAAGACTCATTCTGCAAAGATCCTTTCCCCTGGAGGGCCACGGGGCCGTACTTCCCCGGCGGTAACGACCCATGTTACGCCCGGTTCCCTGGCAATGCAAAAAAGCTCCCCTACGCTGCGGCGGACCTCGGGGGGGCCAGCACCTTGATGCTCCTCGGATGGATCGCAATCTCAATATCGCCGTGAAACCGCTTGGTTTCGCCGTCGATCGAGGCAAGGAGGCCGCGGCTGCGCGGTCTTTGCAGCGGCTTGATGCGCACCCGCCGTGCCGTCTCGACCATGATCTTGGGGTGGTTTTTCCAGCCCCCCAGCACCAGGGCGGCACCGATTTCCGCTAGGTCAGACCAGCTGGTCGAGGTGGCGGCATAGATCCCGAGGATGCCGCCGTCAGGCTGATCCGCATAGGGCAGGTGATCGTCGCCATAGAGATTGTTGGACACGGCGAGCGCCGAGGTCGACAACAGGCGCGGATCACCGTCCAGCACGACTTCGACGGTGAACTGCGGCGGATCGCGCAGGGTGGCCATGAGGGAGCGCAGGCCGGCAATGATCTTCTCGATCCGCGAGCCGTATTTCATCTGTTCCCGCCGCTTGATGGCATGTGGCTGAATCCCAAATGAAATCTGGTGCAGAAAGAATTGCCCGGCAGCGGTGGCACCGTCGACGGCCAGCACCTCGCCATGGGCCAGAGCCTTGGCGGCAGCGACCGGGTCGAGCGGCAGCCGCAAGGTGCGGGCATACATGTTCATCGTTCCGGCGGGCAGAACGCCGAGGGCGATCGGGCGATTGTTCAGGAGCCCTGCGGCGGTCGAGATCGTTCCGTCGCCGCCGCACGCGACCAGGACATCGAGGTCGTTGCGCCGCGCCGCAGCCACCAAGCGCTCGCGCAATTGCGGTCCGCCTGCCAGATCGAGCGAAACCGCATGGCCGGCATCGGTGAAGGCAGCGACCACCTGCTCGGAAATCCGCCGCGGATCGCCGCTGCGCAGGCCGCCGGCATGGACGTTCATCACGACATGGATGCGCATTCCGCTGCCTGACATCCTGTGATCCCCCCGATCAAGGAATTTATGGACTCCTCCGCTCGTAGAGAGGACGGGAGAAGTCCGTTCCGAACCATGGTGTACTATAGCCAATGAGAGGGTTCTGCACGCGGATCGCGCTGACGGTCCTGTTCGCCTTGCCGGCCGGGTTGGTGCTCGGCGGCGAGATGGACGAGGGTCGTGCGCTATTCGAGCGCAAATGGGCGGATCCTTCCGGCGACAAGAGCGGCTTGGGGCCGCTCTTCAATGAGGCGTCCTGCGCCTCCTGCCACAAGAATGGCGGCGGCGCCCGCTTCGTGGTGAGCCCGGGCGGCGACATCGCCGCGGCAGGCGGCGTCCTGCGCCTGTCCGCGGGCGACGGCCGGCCCGACCCGATCTATGGCCGCCAGCTGCAGAGCAAGGCCATCGCCGGCGTCGCGCCGGAAGGACGGGTCTATGCCCATCTCGAGCCGCGGCCGGACGGGCTCAAGCAGCTGACCATCCGGGTCGAGCTCAACGGCCAGCCGCTCGCCGCGGGCACCCATATGAGCCTCCGCGCCGCACCGCCGCTCGAAGCGGCGGCGGCCATCGCGCGGGTGGCCGAGGCGGCGATCCTCGCCAATGCCGATCCTCAGGATCGCGACGGCGACGGCATTTCCGGGCGCCCCCGCTATGTGCATGACCGCAGCGGCACCGAGCGGATCGGCCGGTTCGGCTGGCGCGCCGGTCAGCCGCGGCTCCAAGATCAGATCTCCTCGGCGCTGGCCGAGGACATGGGCTTGACCGCAGATGAATTCGCGCCTGCCGATCTCGCCAGTCTGAGCGCTTTCGTGGCAAGCCTTGGCAGCGACCGCAAACCGCCGGACAGCGCCGGAGCAGCGGCGTTCCGCACTGCCGGCTGCGCCGCCTGCCACCGCGAAAGCCTTGCCGCTGAGGGCGGCGGCATGGTCGAGCTCTATTCCGATCTGCTCCTCCATCGGATGGGGCCGGGGCTCGATGACGGCACGGCAGAAGGTACGGCCGAACCCGGCGAATGGCGCACCGCGCCGCTGATCGGGCTGAGCAGCGGTGTCGCATCGCAGCGTCGCTATCTTCATGACGGGAGGGCGGCCAGCGTCAGCGAGGCCATTCGATGGCATGACGGCGAAGGACGCCGCGCACGGGACGCCTTTCTTGGGCTTGACGACGTCACCCGGCAGCGTCTCATCGCCTTCGTCCAGTCGCTTTAGCTCGCTCCCGGAACATTGCTTCTCCTTGTCGCATTTCCGGCGGAGTGATGTACGCTGCCCAAAGCATGACCTTGCCATGCTCCGGGCTGCAATTCCGCTCGAGCCGATGTCCGAGACCACCGTCCTGCCCTTCGCGATCGATCGCGGGCGCCACGCCCTGTTTCTCGACTTCGACGGCACCCTGGTCGAGATCGCCGAGCGGCCCGATGCGGTGCGGCTCGAACCCGAGGCGCGGGCAGCGCTGGCCTTTCTGGCCCACGAAATGGCCGGCGCGGTGGCGATCGTCACCGGCCGCGAGATCGCCGACATCGATTATCATCTGAGCCCGCTCAGCCTGCCGGTCGCCGGCGTCCACGGGTTGACGCGGCGCAGTTTCGATGGCGCGGTTGCCGATGTGACGCTGTCCTCAGCCTTCGTTCCGGCGCTCGAGCAGGCGCTCCGGCCGTTCGCCGAGCGCAATGCCGGCGTGCTGGTTGAGCGCAAGCGCGGGGCAGTGGCGCTGCATTACCGGCTGCGGCCGGAGCTCGAGGGGGAAGCGATCGGCGAGATGGTCAGGGCGAGCCAGGGGCTGTCCGGCATCACGCTCATGCGCGGCAAGATGGTGATCGAGGCCAAGAGCTCGGCGACCCACAAGGGCCATGCCATCGAGGCCTATCTGAACGAGGCGCCATTCAAGGGTCGGGTGCCCGTGGTCGCCGGCGACGACCGCACCGACGAGGATGCCTTCATCACGGTCAACCGGCTCGGCGGCGTCTCGATCAAGATAGGCGATGATGCGTCGGCGGCGAGCTTCAGGGTGCCCAATGCCGCTGCTTTCCGGAGCTGGCTCATGGCCCAGGCGGTGAAGGCCGAGATTCAGCACGCGCGGAGCAGTGGGCCTACAAATTATCCGTCTTGAACGTGTCGCACTGGTTCATGTCGCCGGAATCGATGCCGCGCTTGAACCACCGCACCCGCTGCGCCGATGAGCCATGGGTGAAGGCGTCGGGCACGACATAGCCTTGCGACTGGCGCTGCAGCCGGTCATCGCCGATGGCGCTGGCCGCATTCAGCCCCTCTTCGATATCGCCCTGATCGAGGATCTTCTCATTGTCATGAGCCCAGACGCCGGCGAGGCAGTCAGCCTGGAGCTCCGTCCGGACCGACAGCTGGTTGGCCTCGGTCCGCGGTGCCCGCATGCGGGCGCGCGTCACCTGATCGGCAATGCCAAGCAGGTTCTGCACATGGTGTCCGACCTCGTGGGCGATGACATAGGCCTGGGCGAAATCCCCGCCCGCTCCGAGTCGGTTCTTGAGATCACGGTAGAAGCCCAGATCGATATAGACCTTCTGATCGAGCGGGCAGTAGAAGGGGCCCATGGCGGCGATGGCATCGCCGCATTGCGATCGCACCTGGTCCGTGAACAGGACGAGCTTGGGCGGGACATAGCGTTCGCCCTTGGCGGCGAAGATCTTCTGCCAGGTGCGTTCGGTGGTGCCGAGAACCTTCGAGACGAAGGTCCTCTGCGCATCATTCTGCTGCGTGCCGCCCTGCTGTCCCGGGATCTCCTGGTAGGGAGACTCCTCCTGCGGCACCGTGAACCCGCCCCCGCCACCGCCGTTGGTCAGAATGTCGAGGGGGTTGATGCCGAAGACGAGCCACAATATCAGGAGCAGGACGATGCCTCCGAGGCCGATCCCGCCGCCCCGTCCTATCGGTATCTGGACACCGCCGCCGCCCGGAAAGCCGAAGCCGCCACGCGTTCCGCGCCGATCTTCGATATTGTCGCTGCCGGCTTCATCATCGAGTCGCATGGCCGCTGCTCCGTTTGATCTGGTTTGCTGATTTTGGGAGCACCGGGCAAAAAGGCAATAGGCCGGCCGTCAGCGGCCTCTAGCTTCCCGTCGCCGCATAGGTCCCGGTCGACCGCCCGAGCTGGGTGATCAGCGACAGGACGATATCGATATGCGGCGTGGGCTGGTCGGTGATCCGGCCCATTTCCTGCACCGCCGTGATCAGCGCATCGACCTCCATGGCCTTTCCGGCCTCGAAATCCTGCAGCATCGAAGTGCGATGCGCCCCGACCTTGGCGGCGCCATTGATCCGCCGCTCGACATCGACCCTGAGCCGCGCCCCGAGCCGCTCGGCGATTGCCTGTGCCTCGAGCATCATGGCCCGCGACAACGCCCGGGTTCCCGGATCGGTCGCCACCACATCGAGCGTTGCCCGGGTCAATGCGCTGATCGGATTGAAGCACAGATTTCCCCAGAGCTTCAGCCAGATCTCCGAGCGGATGTCGTCGAGCACCGGCGCCTGGAAGCCGGCCTGCTCCAACAGGTTGGAAATGGCAAGGACCCGTTCAGAGGCCGACCCGTCCGGCTCGCCCAAGGCAAATTTGTTGCCGTAAACGTGCTTGATCACGCCGGGCTCGACGATTTCAGTCGCTGGGTAGACCACGGACCCGACCACCCGCTGCGCCCCAATCGCCCGCCATTGCCGGTCCTCGGGATCGACGGAGCGCAGGCGTCGTTCGGCATAAGGTCCGGCAAGGCGGTGGAAGTACCACCACGGCACCCCGTTCTGGCACGTCACCACCACGGTGCCGCGGCCGAACAACGGCCGCATCTGATCCGCCGCCTCCCAGGCCTGATGTGCCTTGAGCCCGATCACCACCACGTCCTGCTGCCCAAGCTCGGCGGGATCGGCGCTCGCCTTGATCGGCGCCGAGCGTTCCCCGCCGCCGATCAGAAGCCTGAGACCCTTTCGCCGCACCGCCTCGAGATGGGCGCCGCGGGCGATGATCGACAGATCGACGCCCTCGACCCCGGCCAGGCCGACCGCCAGATAGCCGCCGATCGCCCCGGCACCGTAAATGCAGATTTTCATGGGTTGCGGCCTATTCCGCGGCCTGCCGGTGCACCTCGCTCCTGGTCACGCGGAAATGCTCTTCCGCCGCACCGACGCCGGAGCCCGGCTTGATCTTGGCGCCGGCATCGCGCAGCGCCATCTCGGCACCGGCCAGTGCCTGCAGCACCATGATCTCGTTGAGCCAGCCGAGATGACCGATGCGGAACAGCTTGCCGGCCACCTTGGAGAGACCGACGCCGAGCGACAGGTTGTAGCGGTCATAGGCATGGCGCGCCACATCGGACCCGTTGATGCCCTCGGGGACCATGATTGCCGACACCGTGTCGGACTGCCATTTCGGTTCCGCCGCGCATAGCCGCATTCCCCACGCCGACACCGCCTCGCGCACCCCTTCGGCGAGCCGGTTGTGGCGGGCGAAGACATTGTCGAGCCCCTCTTCGAACAGCATGTCGAGCGCCGCGCGAAGGCCCCTGAGCAGCGTCGTTGCCGGCGTGTAGGGGAAGAAGCCGTCCTTGTTGGTGGCGATCATGTCGTCGAACGACAGGAAGGTGCGGGGCAGCTTCGCCGCCTTGCGCGCCATGAGCCCCTTTTCGCTCATCGCCACGATGGCAAGACCGGTCGGCAGCATGAGCCCCTTCTGGGAGCCGGAGACGCAGGCATCGACACCCCACTCGTCCATCCGGAAGTCGATCGAGGCGAGCGACGACACCGCGTCGACAAACAGGAGGGCCGGATGCCTGGCGCTGTCGAGCGCGCGGCGGACGCCGGCAACATCCGAGGTGACGCCCGTTGCCGTTTCATTGTGGCAGGCCAGCACCGCCTTGATGCGGTGGCCGCTGTCGGCCTTGAGGATGCGCTCGTACTCCTCGACGGGAACGCCCTTGCCCCACTCGACCTCGAGCGCCTCGACATCGAGACCGTGGCGCCGGCAGAGATCGGCCCACAGATGCGAAAACTGTCCGAATACCGAGCACAGCACCTTGTCGCCTGGCGACAGCGTGTTGGTGATGGCCGCTTCCCAGCCGGCCGTTCCCGAACCCGGAAAAACGAAGACCTGGCCCCCGCTGGCCTTGAACACTTTCTTGAGATCGGCAAACAGGGGCAGGGTGAATTCGGGAAAATCGGGAGCCCGCTGGTCCTCGAGCTGGATGGCCATGGCCTGGCGCACCCGTTCGGGGATGTTGGTCGGGCCAGGAATAAACAATCCGGGATATCCGGTTTTCATGTGCCGCAGTCCTTGAGCAAGAGTTCGGGTTGACAAATGAGATGAACTCATGACCGTCGCAAGGATTTCCGCCTGCACACTGACTAAAATGCACAGGACCATGCGTTCAGCTCATGATTTCCAGTATACAGAGTTTGCCGCCAGTCGTGAAATGCGTTTCCAGATGGTGGAATGAGAGGCCTGCGGCAAAGTTCCAATGCGTAACGTGGCACGTGGTGGCCAGCGGTTTCTGACGGCCATTTGACAGGGTTTGTGGTATTTGGTATGCCAGACCTGTATTGAGGTCGCGGCCTTAAAGCCCTCGCAGCAAGAAGTCGGCCTTGTCCCTGTCGGCCTCACCACAGAAAAGTGCCATTCGGCGGGCTATGCACCCGCGAGGGCGGCAAGACACGGAGGAAAAATTGAAACTCTTGCACAAGATCTCGTCCATCGGCGTCGGCGCAGCCTGCCTGATCGGCATGACTGTGGGAGCCGGCACCGCGCTGGCCGAGTGGAAGCCCACGAAATCGGTCGAGTTCATTGTTCCGGCCGGCACTGGCGGTGGTGCCGATCAGATGGCCCGAATGATCCAGGGCATCATCCAGAAGCACAAACTCATGGAGGAGCCGCTCGTCGTCATCAACAAGGGTGGCGGCGCTGGTGCTGAGGGCTTCCTCGATGTCAAGGGAGCTGCCGGTGATCCGCACAAGATCATCATCACGCTCTCGAACCTCTTCACCACCCCGCTTGCCACCGGCATCCCCTTCAACTGGAAGGATCTGACCCCGGTCAAGATGATGGCGCTCGACGAGTTCGTCCTGTGGGTGCCGGCCGATGCCAAGGAGAATTCGGCGAAGGAGTATCTCGGCAACGCCAAGAGCGCCGGCAGCGGCGGCTACAAGATGGGTGGCACCGGCTCGAAGCAGGAAGACCAGATCGTCACCATCGCAGTCGAGAAGGCAGCCGGCACCAAGATCGCCTATGTTCCCTACAAGGGCGGCGGCGAGGTGGCGACCCAGCTCGTCGGCAAGCATGTGAACTCCTCGGTCAACAACCCGATCGAGGCGGTGTCGCAGTGGAAGGCCGGCAGTCTCAAGCCGCTGTGCGTCTTCGACGAGCAGCGCATGAGCTATAACGACAAGGTCACCGCCAGCACGGCCTGGAGCGATATCCCGACCTGCAAGGAATCGGGCATCGATTTCTCCTATCTGATGCTGCGTGGCATCTTTACCGTGCCCGGCGCGCCCAAGGACGCGGTCGACTATTATATCGGAGTGCTCGACAAGGTTCAGAAGACGCCGGAATGGAAAGACTTCATGGCCAAGGGCGCCTTCAACACCACGAGCCTGTCGGGCCCGGAATTCGTCGACTGGCTCACCAAGACTGAAGAGCTCCACAAGAGCCTGATGACCGATGCCGGCCTGGTGAAGAAGTAAGCCTCGTCACGGGGTTTGCGAATGCCCCCGCTTCTCCCCTCCCCCGCAGCGGGGGAGGGGTCGAGGCGGGACGAAAAGAGGACGCCCTGCGCGGGCTCGCTCCGCCCGGCCACCCTGTCCGGGGTGACCAGGACTTGAACAATGACAACAACACTTTCGGAGATCCGGCCATGACGCATCGCGGCGTGGACATGGCGGTGGCAATCCTGCTCATCGCGGTCGGCGGCCTCACCATGTATGACAGCTACCAGGTCGGGATCGGTTGGGAGAGCGGCCCGCAGAGCGGATATTTCCCCTTCTATGTCGGCCTCCTGCTGTCGCTTGCGAGCGCCGTCACATTGGTCCAGGCGAGCCTCGGTGGCAGCGTCGAAACCTTTGTCGACTGGCCGAGTTTGAAACGTGTCTTGACCGTGCTCCTGCCAGCGGCGGTCTTCGTGGCCGCCATCCCCTATCTCGGCATTTACGTGGCCGGAGCGCTGTTCATCGCGACTTTCATGACCTTCATCGGCAAATACCAGTTCTGGAAGGGGCTCGGCATCGGTGCGGCGGTGTCGGTGGCGTTCTTCCTGATCTTTCAAAAATGGTTCCTGATCCAGCTGCCGATCGGCCCGCTCGAGCGGGCGCTCGGTTACTGAGGCGGATGAGGAGGGCGATCGATGTTTGACTCGCTGATGGCACTGCTGCAGGGCTTCGAGATCGCCCTGACCTTCCAGAATCTGGGCCTGATGATGCTCGGCATCGTCCTTGGCGTGCTGATCGGCGTGCTGCCGGGCCTCGGCGGGGCCAACGGCGTCGCCATTCTCCTGCCGCTCACCTTCTCGATGTCGCCGACTTCGGCCATCATCATGCTCTCCTGCATCTATTGGGGAGCGCTGTTCGGCGGCGCCATCACCTCGGTCCTGTTCAACATTCCCGGCGAACCATGGTCGGTCGCCACCACCTTCGACGGCCATCCCCTTGCCAAGCAGGGCCGCGCTGGCGAAGCGCTCACCGCCGCCTTCACCGGCTCATTCCTCGGCGCCTTCGTCGCGATCCTGCTCATCACCTTCATGTCGCCGCTGGTGGCTCGCTTCGCCCTCCAATTCGGCCCGGCCGAGTTCTTCTCGGTCTATCTTCTCGCCTTCTGCAGCTTCGTCGGCATGAGCAAGGCGTCGCCCTTCAAGACGATCGCCTCGATGATGCTCGGCTTTGCGCTGGCATGCGTCGGCCTCGACTCGGTGTCCGGCAATCTCCGCCTCACCTTCGGCTCGAACGAGCTGATGCGCGGCTTCGACTTCCTGGTCGCCGTCATCGGCCTGTTCGGCATCGGCGAGATCCTCTTGTCGATGGAGGAGAAGCTTTCCTTCCATGGCGGCGTCGCCAAGATCAATCCCAAGGTCGTCCTGCAGACCTGGGCGCAGCTGCCGCGCTATTGGGTGACGGCTCTGCGCTCAGCATTCATCGGATGCTGGATGGGCGTCACGCCTGGCGGCGCCACCCCCGCTTCCTTCATGAGCTATGGCCTTGCCAAGCGCTTCTCGCGCAACGGGCCGAAATTCGGCAAGGGTGAGCTCGAGGGCGTGTTTGCGCCGGAGACGGCCGCCCATGCCGCCGGCACCAGCGCCATGCTGCCGATGCTGACCCTCGGCATCCCAGGCTCCCCGACGGCCGCCGTGCTGCTCGGCGGCCTCCTTATCTGGGGACTGCAGCCCGGCCCGATGCTATTTGTCGAGCAGAAGGACTTTGTCTGGGGCTTCATCGCGAGCCTCTACATTTCCAACCTCGTCGGCCTGGTGGTGGTGCTGACCACCGTGCCGCTGTTCGCCGCCGTCCTGCGCATCCCCTTCACGATCATCGCGCCGATCATCATCGTGATCTGCGCCATCGGCGCCTTCACCGTCGCCAATGCCTATTTCGACATCCTGCTGATGCTGATCTTCGGCGTCGTCGGCTATGTGTTCAAGAAGCTCGACTACCCGCTCGCGCCCCTGGTGCTGGCGCTGGTGCTCGGCAAGATGGCGGAGTCCTCCTTCCGCCAGGCAATGATCACAGGCGACGGCAATCTCATGGTGTTCTTCTCCAATCCACTGGTCGGCACGATCACCACGCTCGCCATCATCATGCTGCTGTGGCCGCTGATCTCGGGTGCCATTGCCAATTTCCGACGGCCGCCCAACGTCGCAGGCGTCGCCAAGGGCGAGTGAGATGGAGGAAGCCGTCTCGCCGGGCTTCTGGCTCGCGCTGCTCGAGATCATCACCATCAACATCGTGCTGAGCGGTGACAATGCGCTGGTGATTGCGCTCGCCTGCCGCGGCCTGCCGCCGCAGAACCGCCGCTGGGGCATCGCATTGGGCACGCTCGCGGCCATCGTTCTCAGGATCATCTTTGCCGTCGTCATCGTGTTCCTGCTGCGCGTTCCCTTGCTGATGCTCGCCGGCAGCGCGCTGCTGATGTGGATTGCCATCAAGCTGGTGCTGCCCGAAAAATCCGAGCACGAGGCCGGCATCGCCGCCTCGGCCTCGATCTGGCAGGCGGTGTGGGTGGTCATGGTGGCCGATGCCGTGATGAGCCTCGACAACGTCATCGCGGTGGCTGCTGCCGCCAAGGGCAGCCTGCTGCTGCTCATTCTCGGCATCACCATCTCGATCCCGCCGGTCGTGCTCGGCGCCGCGATCATGCTCTATGTCCTCGACCGCTTCCCGATCCTGGTGATCGCCGGCTCCGGGCTTCTCGGCTGGGTCGCCGGCGAGCTCGCCGTCGAGGATGAGATTGCCCATGCCTTTCTCACCGCGCACGCTCCCCTCCTGATCAGCTCGGCCCCCTTCATCTGCTGCGCCATCGTGGTGGCGGTCGGCCTGTGGGCCACTGCGAACCAGGGCAGGCCGGCGCCCCGCGAGCTTCTGCCGCTGGACGGCGACGGCGAAGGAAACCGATGACCGCCGCAGCAAAGCAGGCAAGCTGGCCCGACGTCCTCGAGTCGGACGAGTTCTGGATCGGGCTCCTGCAGATCGTCTGGATCGACATCGTCCTGTCGGGCGACAATGCTCTGATCATCGCGCTCGCGGTGCGGAGCCTTCCCCTCCACCAACGCCGGCTCGGCATCGTGCTCGGCGTCACCATCGCGATCCTTCTGCGCATCCTGCTCGCCGGCGTCATCGTCCATGTTCTCGAGATCCCGTTCCTCAAGCTCGTCGGCTCGGTGCTGCTGATGTGGATCGCGATCAAGCTCGTCCTGCCGGACGGCGGCGCTCATCCCGGCCATGGCGATGTGCCGGCACGCACCACCACCCTGTGGTCAGTCATCCAGACCGTGGTCGTCGCCGATGCCGTCATGAGCCTCGACAACGTGATCTCGGTCGCTGCCGCCGCCAAGGGCAGCATCCTGCTCCTGTCGCTCGGGATTGCCATCTCGATTCCGCTGATGATGATCGGCTCCCGGATGATGGTGTGGGCGCTCGACCGTCTGCCCTGGCTGATGATCGCCGGCGGCGGCCTCCTCGGCTGGATCGCCGGCGAGCTTGCGGTGCATGATCGGTTCATCCATGAATGGTTTGCCCGCGAGGCGCCGCAGCTCCTCGCCAGTGCACCGGTGGTCGGGGCCTTGATCGTCGTCGCAGTCGGGCTCTGGACGACCTATCGTCGACGGGAGCGACCGACATGAAGTCTCTGCTGGTACCGGTCGACGGCTCGCCGCCGTCCCTTCGGGCGCTCGACTATGCCATTGTCGAGGCCAAGGCGTTGGGAGCCGGCGCGGTCATCCACCTGGTCAATGTCCAGCCGCCCGTTCCCGCCGCCGTGTCGGACTTCGTCGGCCGCAAGGGCGTCGACGAGTTCCACCGCGAGGAGGCGGAAAAGGAGATCGCCGCCGCCCGCCAGAAGCTCACCGAGTCCGGCGTGACCTTCCGCACCGCGTTTCTGGTCGGCAGCGCCGGCGAGGCGATCGCTCACTATGCCAAGACGACCACGATCGACGAAATCATCATGGGCCGCCGCGGCCTGAGCCGGCTCTCCGGCCTGCTGCTCGGGTCGGTGTCGACCCGGGTGCTGGCGCTGGTGGACCAGCCGGTGACGCTGATCAAGTGAGGCGCTTCAGCTCTCGGGCAAAGCGCCGCGTCCGGCCGCTACTTTATCAGGGGCAACAGCTCCTTGAAGGCTGGGGTGCCGGCCTCGCCGAGCCATTCGAACACCACCATCTCGGTGGTGACGATGCCGGCGCCGCCAGACGACAGGCGGTCGAGGCAGGCCTTCTCGCTTTCCAGCGTGCGCGAGGAGGTGGCGTCGGTGACGACGAAGACTTCGTAGCCTTCCTCCATCAGCGTGGCGGCAGTCTGCATGACGCAGATATGCGCCTCCATCCCGGCGATGACGGCCTGGCGCCGACCAAGGGCGCGAAAAGCGGCAGCAAAGCCTTCATCCTCCATGCATGAGAAATGCAGCTTTTCGAGCACTGTCAGGCCATCGGCGACCCTTGCGAGGTCGGGTACGGTGTGGCCGAGGCCCTTGGGATATTGCTCGGTCAGCAGCACCGGAATGCCGAGCCGCTTGGCGGCAGTGATGAGAATCTTGGCATTGCGGATGGTGCGAGCCGGCGCCTGCATGGCCGGCACCAGCCGCTCCTGCATGTCGATGACGATCAGGCAGGACTCCTTGGCGCGAATCAGCATCGAGCGGGTCATTCGCCGGTCTCGGCCCCGATCAGATGCTGGCGGGCAGTCTCGAGATGGCGGGTGATCGCCGCAACCGCGCCGGCGACATCACGACGGGCGATTGCCTCGAGAATGGTGCGATGCTGGACGTTGTAAAGCGCAATGATGTCGGGGTTCAGAATCACCGTCTTCATGCGATCCCACTGGGCGTGGGTGCGGACGTCGTTGATCTCCTGATAGATGTGCAGCATCAGCGGGTTGCGCGAGCAGCGCGCGAGAGCGAGGTGGAAGTCGGAATCGAGGCGGGTGAAGCGGTCCTGGTCGGCGCCGCAGGCATCGAGCTCGGCCAGCACTGCTCCCATCTGGTCGAGATCCTTCGATGAGGCATGAATGGTGGCAAGCCGCGCCATGCTGGGCTCAACGGCGAGCCGCACCTCGATCAGCTGCAGCGGGCTGATCAGATCGGCGACATCGCCGGCGCTGGTGGCGATCGGGCCGGAATAGTTGACGAAGGTGCCGGAGCCGACACGGCGCACGACGAGGCCGCGCCCCTCGAGCTGGTCCAGCGCCTTGCGCACGGTCGAGCGGGCGGTCCCCAGAGCAAGCGCCAACTGCCGCTCGGGCGGCAGCTGGTCGCCATCGGAATAGATTCCCGTCTCGATGGCCCGGCGCAGCCGGACGACAACGGCATTGGCGCCCTTGGTGGGAACGAGGCCCGGATCAGCGGTCATGAGCGGTCGTTAATTGGTTTGCAATTGGTCTCAGTTTCATGAAATCATATCGGCGAAAAAACATCGGACGGCAAGGGAGGAAAGTCCGGATGGCGATTCCGGGAGGCGTGAAATACGCCGTGATCGGTGCGGGGATTCACGGGCTAAGCACTGCCTATCATCTTGCTCTGAAGCTCAAGGAGACCGGCCGCGGCTCGGGCAGTGACGTGCTGGTGGTCGACAAGACCGCAGTCGCTGCCGGAGCGTCCGGCATCGCCTGCGGGGTGGTCCGCAACAACTACTTTCAGCCGGCCATGCGCGAGCTGATGGCGCATTCGGTCGAGGTCTGGGAGAGCGATCCCGAGGCTTATTCCTATCACCCTGTCGGCTACATGCAGATCAGCCCGGAGGTCATGCATGAGGGCTGTGCCAGCATTTACGAGCAACAGCGGGCGATCGGCTATGAATCGGTGTTCATCGAGGGTGAGGCGCGCTCAAAGGCCTATATGCGCGATCTGTTCGACGACTGGCAGGCCAAGAACATCACCTCGGTGCTGCATGAGAAGCGCGGCGGCTATGCCAACAACCGCGCTTCGATTCGCGGCCTTGCAGCGAAGGCCGAAGGGCAGGGGGTGAGAATTCTGGAAGGCATCGAGGTCACCGGGTTCGAGTTCGGCAACAACAGCCAGGCAGTGACCGCGCTCATGACCTCCGAGGGCCGCATTGCCTGCGACTATGTGGTGGTCGCTGCCGGCCCATGGATCAACCGGATCTGGAACATGCTCGAGCTGCCGCGCGAGATCACGGTGCTGGGGCGCGACGGCAGACACCATGACGGAGTCAGGATGTGGAAGTACTGGTGCCTGGAGGAAGGGACCCTCGGGGTCGATCCAGGCATGCACAAGACGAATGACGGGCGGATGCCGCCGGTCATCCATGTCGACACCGATGCGCCGCTCTATTCCGATATCGACGGTAAGCTCATCACCGACAAGCTGTGGGGCCTCTATTACAAGCCGGACTTCAATTTCGGCGGCATCCAGGGCGGTTCATCGCCCTATGTGGTGTCGGAGGAGCCGGATGCTGTGGCGGTCGATCCCTATGGTCCCGACAGCCCTGAATTCGTGGTGGGCGAGGAGTTCATCGAGAGCTGGTGCTCGATGCTGGCGCATTGCCAGAAGCGATTCGAGGGCAAGTCGCATCTCTATAGGCGCGAGGAAAACTCCGGCGGGCTCGGTTGCTTCACGCCGGACAGCTTCCCGGTGTTCGACGTGTTCCGCGACAATGTCTATGTCGTCGCCGATTCCAATCATGGCTACAAGATGCTCGGGGTGGGAAAGCTGGTGGCCGGCGAGATCGTCGGCGAGAAGTCGCGGCTGCTCGAGCCGTTCCGGTTCTCACGCTACGAGCTGGGCAAGCTCCATCCGGTGTCGCGAAGCCCGTTCCCCTGGAGCTGATCGTTTCGTTTAGCATCGACGCCATAAGTTTGTTTGGGAGAGAAACGCATGGCCACCGATTATGAGAGATTCACCAAGACGCCCGGCCGCGACGAGCTGATCAGGGAGGTGCGGGCCAAGATCGATCAGCTCGGCATTCAATATCTCTATCTCCAATTCGTTTCGGTCACGGGGCGGGTGATGGGCAAGGGCATCCCGGCCGACCACTGGGAGAATGTCGCCAATGGCGGATTCCAGCTGGTCTACGGCGCGACCGTCAACCTGTTCCTCAACCGCCATGGCGAATATCTCGGCTATGGGCCGGAAGCGGCCGAGCTCGTCGGCGTGCCCGAGCCCGAGACCTTCATGCAGCTGCCCTGGGACAGGCGGGTGGGGCGCATGTTCTGCACCCTGTTCCGCAACCGCGAGGAGCGCGACAGCCCGGGCGCGTTTCTCACCGCCGACTGCCGCGGCAATCTGCGCCGGCTCCATGATCAGTTCGAGGCCGATCACGGCCTGAGGCTCAGGCATGGCACCGAGCCAGAGATGATGTGGCTGAAGAAGGACCATTCCGGCTATTCGCGGCCCTATTGCTATCATGTGGACCAGTTCGAAAGCCTGCGGCCGGTCTACATGCGGGTGATCGACTATTGCCGGCAGATGGGCCTCGACATGATCCAGGGGGACCATGAGGACAGCCCGGGCCAGCTCGAGCTCAATTTCACCTTCGACGATGCGCTGCGCACCGCCGACCGGCTCACCACGTACCGCCAGGTCTGCGCCCAGGTGGCGCGCGAGTTCGACATCATCGCCTGCTTCATGTGCAAGCCGTTCATGGGCGTGTCGGCCAATGGCTGCCATCACAACATCTCGCTGTGGAAGGGCGGCAAGGACGAGTTCAAGCCGCTCGGCAACGATCCGGAAAATCTGCCGGGCCTCAGGCAGAACTACATGTACCGGCGCGGCGGCGAGAACACCTTCATGCCCGATACCGGCGATATCCAGCTCCCCGGCCAGACGGGCTTGTGGGCGATCGGCGGCATCGTCAAGCATCTCGGCGGGCTTACCGCCATCGGCTGCTCGACGGTCAATTCCTATCGCCGCCTGTGGGACACCGGCTTCTGGGCGCCGGTGTTCGCCGACTGGGGGTTCCAGAACCGCACCACGGGTTTGCGCATCTCGGCGCCGGGGCGCTTCGAGTATCGGGCGGTCGATTCGATGGTCAATCCGTACATCATGGCGGCGGGACTCCTGCGCGCCATGGATGACGGCCTCAACAACAAGATGGATCCGGGCAAGCCCGAAGAGCGCAACATCTATCAGGCGATGGAGGCCGGCAAGCAGGTCAAGAAGCTGCCGATGACGCTCGGCGACGCGCTCGAAGCGCTGAAAAACGACGAGGTGGTCCGTTCGGCCATGCCGGGCGAGATGTACCGCCTCTACGATGAATATAAACGCGACGAGTGGGAGCGGTTCCTGCACACCGCCACCGAATGGGACCTCAAGACCTATCTCGACTGCCTGCCGTGAACGAACGAGTGGAGGCTTAGAACACGATGTGCGGAATAGCAGGCCTGATCCATCGCGACGGGACCGCCAATATCGGCAAGGAGATGACGGCGATGCTGCTGTCGCTTCGTCATCGCGGCCCGGATTCCACCGGCTATGCGCTTTATGGCAGGCCGGGGCGCAATGAATATGTGATGCGCTTCAAGGTGGCCGAGCAGGAGGACACCAAGAAAGGCTTCGACATCCATGACGAGATCAAGCGCCGCCGGGCGCTGGTGGAGGAGCGGATGAAGAGCCTCGGCGTCACCGTGCTGGCCCGTGAGGAAGCAACCGAATATGCCTATCGCTACCGGATCCAGCATGACGGAGACATGAAGAAGCTTGCCGACTTCATCGAGGACGTGCCGGGCACGGAGATCCTGTCGCTCGGACATGCGCTGGAGCTGGTCAAGGATCTCGGCGATGCCGGCGTGGTAGCGGGGCAGTATGGCCTTGGCGACTTCACCGGCACCCATGCAATCGGGCATACGCGGATGGCGACCGAGTCCGACGTCGACATCCGCTCGGCCCATCCATACTGGGCCTATCCGTACAACGACATCGCCGTCGTCCATAACGGTCAGATCACGAACTACTGGGCGATGCGCCGCGAATTCGAGCGCCGGGGGCATCGCTTCATGTCGGACTGCGACTCGGAGCTCCTCGCCGTCTATACCGCGTCCAATCTCGAGCAGGGGTCGAGCCTCGAGGATTCGCTCAAGGAGTCGATCAAGGACATCGACGGGGTGTTCACCTATCTGGTGGCCACCAAGGACCAGCTCGGCATGGCCAAGGACACGATGGC
>DATAOT010000220.1:0-14732 GCA_036265615.1 Aestuariivirgaceae bacterium | reverse complement strand
CGGCTGCTCGAGACCCTCATCCACCTGCGCGACCTCGGCAACACGGTGCTCGTCGTCGAGCATGACGAGGACGCGATCCGCAGGGCCGATCACGTGGTCGATATCGGCCCCGGCGCCGGGGTTCATGGCGGTCATGTGGTGGCCCAGGGCACGCCGTCAGAGGTGATGGCCAATCCGCAATCGCTGACCGGTCGCTATCTGACCGGCAGCCTGCGCATCGCCGTGCCGCAGCGCCGGCGCAAGCCCGAGCCCGGCCGGTGGATCAAGGTCGTGGGCGCGCGGGCCAACAATCTGAAGAACATCACGGCCGAGATCCCGCTCGGGGTTTTCACGGCAGTGACCGGCGTATCGGGCGGCGGCAAATCCACTCTCTTCGTCGACACAGTCTACAAGGCGGCGGCGCGCAAGCTCATGGGAGCGCGCGAGATGCCAGCCGACCACGACAGGATCGAAGGGCTCGAGCAGCTCGACAAGATCATCGACATCGACCAGTCGCCGATCGGGCGCACGCCACGGTCCAACCCGGCAACCTATACCGGCGCCTTCACGCCGATTCGCGACTGGTTTGCCGGGCTGCCGGAGGCCAAGGCGCGCGGCTATGGTCCGGGCCGCTTCTCGTTCAACGTCAAGGGCGGTCGCTGCGAGACCTGCCAAGGCGACGGCGTCATCAAGATCGAGATGCACTTCCTGCCCGATGTCTATGTCACCTGCGATGCCTGCCACGGCAAGCGCTACAATCGCGAGACCCTCGAGATCACCTTCAAGGAAAAGTCGATCGCCGACGTGCTGGACATGACGGTGAGCGAGGCGGCCGAGTTCTTCCGGGCGGTGCCGGCGGTGCGCGACAAGCTCGTGACACTCGAGCGGGTGGGGCTCGGCTATATCCATGTCGGCCAGCAGGCGACGACGCTGTCGGGCGGCGAGGCGCAGCGCGTCAAGCTCGCCAAGGAGCTGTCGCGGCGGGCCACCGGGCGCACCCTCTATCTCCTCGACGAGCCGACGACCGGGTTGCATTTTCACGATGTCGCCAAGCTGCTCGAAGTGCTGCACGAGCTCGTCGAGCAGGGCAACAGCGTGGTGGTGATCGAGCACAATCTCGAAGTGGTGAAGACAGCCGACTGGGTCATCGATCTCGGGCCGGAGGGCGGCGATGCCGGCGGCGAGATTGTGGCGACCGGCACGCCCGAGGACATCGCACGGGCAAAGCAGAGCTATACCGGCAGCTTTCTCAAGGATGTGCTGAAGCGCAGCCGTCAGAAGCCGCAGGCGGCGGAATGAGTCCCTCAGCCCCTCATGGCCGGCCCCCGAGCCGGCCATCCAGAGGATGGTGCAGAAAAAACTGGATGGCCGGGTCAAGCCCGGCCATGAGGGAAAGGGGATCGTTCAGTGCTCGAAAGAATCCGGCTCTGAATCACTGCGGTCCGGCGGTCCGCACCTTGAGCTCGCCGAGCGCGAGCGAGGAGCTTTCGATGCTGCCGGCAAGCCTGATCCACAGGCCCTTGCCCGGGGTCGCGGGGATGCGGAAGCTCTGCACGCCTTCCTCATCGGACAGCGGGAAGCTCAGAATGGCGCGCCCGCCGCCATCGATCTGGCCTTCGGGCAGCACCATCACGTCAAGCGCCACCGGGTGGGGAACATTGCGCGACACGGCCGGCTGACGGTAGTCGATGCCGGTGACGGTGAGCGGTCCGGCTTCGCCGAACTCGACAATGAAGTCGACCCCGTTCTGGCCGGTGACGGTCGCCGTGGTCGCGGTTTCCGAATCGAAGATGGCCGCGAGATCGGCGGTCGGTGCGGCGTCCCCGGGCAGGGTCGAACTGAAGCGGAACTTGCGGACGTCGGGCGGGCCGGCATAGGAGGTTTGGCCATTGCCTTTGGCCGCGGTCACGATCGACTGGGAAAGCGGCTTGACCGCCGTGACCGGAGCGGCAACCGGCCGCGACGAGTGTGTCAGATCAAAAGTCTGGATGACGCCGAGCGTCACTGCCGCCACGGCGCAGGCGCTTGAAATGAAGAGGTGAATCTTTTGCATCGACCCGGGCCGCCGTGAGTTCTCCAAAGCTCTGCCGTGTCATTGTGGCAAAGCCGCGGCCGGTTTCATCTGTCGACAATTGAAAGTCCTGCATAGCGGCCTTCCGGGCCGAGTTCCTCAGCGATCCGCAACAACTGATTGTATTTCGCCGTGCGATCGGAGCGGGCCAGCGAGCCGGCTTTGATCTGACCGCAATTGGTGGCGACTGCGAGGTCGGCAATGGTCGAATCCTCGGTCTCGCCGGAGCGATGCGACATCACCGCCCGATAGCCGGCGCGGTGGGCCATGTCGACCGTCTCCAGGGTTTCACTGAGCGAGCCGATCTGGTTGACCTTGACGAGGACGGCATTGGCAACGTGACGCTCGATTCCCTGCTTGAGGCGGGTGGTGTTCGTCACGAACAGGTCGTCGCCAACAAGCTGGCAGCGCGACCCGACCAGCTCGGTCAGGACCTTCCAGCCATCCCAGTCATCCTCCGCCATCCCGTCCTCAATGGAGATGATCGGGAAGTCTGCCACGAGCCCGGCGAGGTAGCGCGCCTGCTCGTCGGGCGAGCGGACGGTGCCCGCGCCCTCGTAGCGATAGGCGCCGTCCTTGAAGAACTCGGTCGCGGCGCAGTCGAGCGCCAGGAAGAGATCCCGGCCGGCGGCGTAGCCCGCCTTGGCGATCGCCGCCATGATGAACTCGAGCGCTGCCTCGGCGCCGGGAAGATTTGGCGCAAAGCCGCCCTCGTCACCGACATTGGTGTTGTGGCGCGCCGATTTGAGCTGCGCTTTCAGGGTGTGAAAGACCTCCGCCCCCATGCGCACTGCATCCGCCATGGTGGGCGCGCCGGCCGGCACGATCATGAATTCCTGGAAGTCGATCGGATTGTCGGCGTGAACGCCGCCATTGATGATGTTCATCAGCGGCACCGGGAGGATTCGGGCGGAGATGCCACCGACATAGCGGTAAAGCGGAAGGCCGGCCGAGTCGGCGGCGGCCTTGGCAACCGCCAAGGACACGCCGAGAATCGCGTTGGCGCCCAGCCGCGCCTTGTTGGCGGTGCCGTCGAGATCCATCATGCGGCGATCGATGGCGATCTGCTCCTCCGCATCCATCCCTTCGACAGCGTCGCGCAACTCGCCATTGACATTGGCGACCGCATTGGTGACCCCCTTGCCAAGATAGCGATCCTTGACGCCGTCCCTGAGCTCGACAGCTTCGTGCGCGCCGGTCGAGGCGCCTGACGGAACGGCAGCGCGGCCGAAGGCGCCGTCCTCGAGCGTGACGTCGACCTCCACCGTCGGATTGCCGCGGCTGTCGAGGATCTCGCGCCCGGTAATGTCGATGATCGTGGTCATGGCTAGTGCCACCTCGCCGGGGTTCAAGTCGAGGATGGGTTATAGGCAGTGGCATGCCGCCGCGGCAACGCCACCATGCGCCGCAGGTCAGGTTCCGACCAGGCGGTCGAATTCGGAGACAAGCTGACCCAGGGACAGCGTCGACGAGTTCGGCTGCAGAACCGACAGCGGAAACACCTCGACATCGATGACGCAGGTCGCCAGATCCTCCTCGCCGATGAGGTCGAGGACGATGGCGCGTGCCAATGGCCGGCAGCGCCTCGCCGATTCGGGGTCGCTGGCGGCGACCGGCATCAGCAACGCAATCTCGACCCCACGGCGCGACGGCACCATGGCGACGCGGATCTCCTCGAGCCGAACCGCACCACCGGAAGGCAAGCTGACAGACCGGCGCAAGTCGACGATGCTGCGCGGCTTCAGCGCGACGAAGCGCCAAGCATCGAGCGCCGGTGCCGCCCGGACCAGCCGGCGTGCGATGGGAAAGGCGCCGCGATTGCCTCTGGCGGTGACCACGAATTCGATCTTTCCAGCGTTGTCGACCTCCAGGATCGGTGCCAATCGCTTGTCGAAGGCCATGAGAAGGGCGGAAACCTCCTCCGTCACATCACCTTCGTGAAGGCCCGCGCCGCACTCGGTCAGCCTCATGGCGAAGGTGCCGGCGCGCGCCAGAAAGGGTTGCCAGAACGCCTCGCCAAAGGGCGGCCTCGCTGCTCCGTTCATTCACTCCCCCAGCTCGTAATTGCAATCTCCAGGAGTGTGTCATATCTTTTTCTGCAACCTTGAGCAACTCTGGACACGCAGAGGTGGCGAATTTGAGCTGAACAGGTGTGGAACCCGTGGCGCGGCGCCCCGTTCAAGCGGAATCCACAGGAGGCAACTATGCCAGCGAAATCAAAGGCTCAGCAGCAGGCTGCCGGCGCGGCCCTGTCGGCAAAGAGGGGCGAAACACCGAAGTCGAAGTTGAAAGGAGCCTCGCGCTCGATGGTCGATTCGATGAGCGAGAAGCAACTGGAGGAATTCGCGCATACGAAACGAAAGTCGCTGCCCGAACACAAGAGCAAGAGCAAGTAAGGGCCCCGACCTGTCGACTTCACACCAGTCGGCTCTGGTCGATGGCGGCGCCGACGAAGCTGCGGAACAAAGGGTGCGGCTCGAAGGGGCGCGATTTGAGCTCGGGGTGAAATTGGACTCCGATATACCAGGGATGGTCGCTGATCTCGATGATTTCGGGCAGGAGGCCGTCGGGTGACATGCCGGAAAAGGTGATCCCCGTCGCCTCGAGCCGTTCGCGATAGCGCGTGTTGACCTCGTAGCGGTGGCGGTGCCGTTCCGAGATCCTGACGTCGCCATAGATATCGGCAACGCGGCTTCCAGGCGTGAGAACCGCTTCGTAGGCGCCGAGCCGCATGGTGCCGCCGAGATCGCCGCCGGCGCGGCGCTGCTCGAGCTCGTTGCCGCGCATCCATTCGGTCATCAGCCCGATGACCGGCTCGCTGGTCGGGCCGAACTCGGTGGAGGATGCGCCCGCGACCCCGACGAGATTTCGGGCGGCCTCGATGCAGGCCATCTGCATGCCGAAGCAGATGCCGAAAAACGGCACCTGGCGGGTGCGGGCAAAGGTGGCAGCGCGGATCTTGCCCTCCGAGCCGCGCTCGCCGAAGCCGCCGGGCACCAGGATCCCGTTGACACCCTGGAGGTAGGGCGCCGGATCCGCGCGCTCGAAGACCTCCGATTCGATCCATTCGAGATTGACCTTGACGCGGTTGGCGATGCCGCCGTGCACGAGCGCCTCGTTCAGCGACTTATAGGCATCCGGCAGGCCCGTGTACTTGCCGACCACCGCGATCGTCACCTCGCCGTCGGGGGTGGAGATGCGATCGGAAATCGCCTGCCATCTCGACAGGTCCGGGAGGGGCGGGCTGGCGAGGCGGAATGCGGCGAGCACGGCCTCGTCGAGGCCTTCGCGGTGATAGGCGACCGGCACATCGTAGATCGAGGACACATCGAGAGCCTGGATCACCGCCGAGGGACGGACATTGCAAAACAGCGCGATCTTGCGCCGCTCGTTCATGGGGATCTCGCGGTCGGCCCGGCACAGCAGAATGTCGGGCTGGATGCCGATCGAGCGCAGCTCCTTCACCGAATGCTGCGTCGGCTTGGTCTTGAGCTCGCCGGCCGAGGGGATGAACGGCAGGAGCGTGAGGTGGATGAAGATGGCGCTGCCGAGCGGCAGCTCCTGGCCGAGCTGGCGGATGGCCTCGAAAAACGGCAGGCCCTCGATGTCGCCGACGGTGCCGCCGATCTCGACGAGGACGAAATCGAAGCCCTCGTTGCCGGATTGGATGAATTCCTTGATGGCGTCAGTGACGTGCGGAATGACCTGAACGGTTGCACCGAGATAATCGCCGCGTCGCTCACGGGCGATGATGTCCATGTAGAGCCGACCGGTGGTGATATTGTCATGCCGATTGGACGAACGGCCGGTGAAGCGTTCGTAGTGGCCGAGATCGAGGTCGGTCTCGGCGCCGTCGTCGGTCACGAACACTTCCCCGTGCTGGTACGGGCTCATGGTGCCGGGATCGACGTTCAGATAGGGGTCGAGCTTGCGCAGCCTTACGGAATAGCCACGGGCCTGCAGCAAAGCCCCGAGTGCTGCAGATGCCAAACCCTTTCCAAGCGATGAGACCACGCCGCCGGTGATGAAGATGTACCGCGCCATGGGACTTTGGATATAGAGGGAGTCGGCGTGTCGCGAAAGCGAAAAAAGCCTCGCGTCCCCAAGCTAGATAGCGCGCCCACTTCCCGCAAGTTATTCGTTGGTCGGAACCTGGGGCCCTGACGGAGGGGCAACGGGAGCGGCCGGGGCGGATTGCTGCGGCTGGGCCCCCGGCAGGCGCGGCAGCACCGAGCCGCCGTTCGGCGACGGCGCGCCGGCCGGCCCGTTCTGCCGGGTGCTGGCCGGCACCCGATCGAAGACCGACCCGGCATTGTTGCCGTGGCGGGCAAGGATCGTCAGACCGATCGAGGTGATGAAGAAGGCGACCGCCAGGACAGCGGTGCTTCGGGTCAGCACATTGGCGGTGCCGCGGCTCGAAAACAGCGCCCCGGCGCCGCCGCCGCCGATGCCAAGCGCGCCGCCCTCGGAGCGTTGGAGCAGCACCGTCACGATGAGCGCGACGGCAATCAGGAGATGAATGACCAGCAATACGGCTGACATGGACGGCGCGAATCCGAGGCCTCTATCGGGTCAAGCGGTGTAGCGCGGATGGGCAGCCGTTGCAACCCGCCCTGCCCTCCGTTCCGGACCCCAAAAGAAGGGAAGCTTTCCCCCTTCCCTCCTGGCCGGCTCGGGGGCGGGCCATGAGGGGTATGGGGACATTGAGCCCGACCCTACGCGTAGGCCTTGATGATGCCGATGAAATCGGCAGCCTTGAGGCTCGCGCCGCCGACCAGGGCGCCATTGACGTCATCGCCGTTGAGGAGCTCCGCCGCATTGTCTGGCTTGACCGACCCGCCGTACAGGACCCGGATGGCGCGCCCCTTCTGTTCTCCAGCCATTTCAATGAGATCGCGGCGGATCCGGCGATGCACCTCTTCCACCTGCAACGGTGTCGGCGTGCGCCCCGTGCCGATGGCCCATACGGGCTCGTAGGCAATGACCGTATCGGAGTCGCCGAAGACCTTGGGCAGCGATGCGGCAAGCGAGGTCGAGACCACCTCGAGGGTCCGCCCTGCCTCGCGCTCCTCGAGCGTTTCGCCGATGCAGATGATCGCGGTCAGGCCGGCGCGGTGCGCCGCCTCCGCCTTGGCGCGAACATTGGCATCGCTCTCGCAATGGCGGGCACGGCGTTCGCTATGGCCGACGATGACCGCGACACAGCCGGCGTCCTCCAGCATTTCCGCCGATATGTCGCCGGTATAGGCCCCGGCGGCGGCGGCATGGCAATCCTGGCCACCGACCTTGATGCGGGAGCTGCCAAGGAGCTGCACAACCGGGCGGATGAGCGTGCTTGGCGGGCATACCATCACATCGCAGCCAAGCCGCACGCCTTTCAGCATGTCGGCCAGAAGCCTGACCTCCTTGAGCTGCGCGGTCAGCCCGTTCATCTTCCAATTGCCGGCAACCAGGGCCTTCGGACCCGCCATTTTCCTCCTCCCCCAAACACCGCCTTCGACTGACTGAAACCCTTGTTCGCATGGACTTGCGCACGGCGTGGGCATACCTAATATGCACCGCGCTGGGGAAGAACTTTCGTGCCAGCGGCAGATTTTGAGGAAACCCACGTCCCATGATGGAAGCCCTTCGCTCCTCCGCCGGGAGCTGGATTGCGAAGATCTTTGTCGCCCTGCTTGCCATGAGCTTCGGGATCTGGGGCATCGCCGACGTGTTCCGCGGCCGCACCACCGACGTGCTGGCCCGGGTCGGCAACGAGAAAATCACCGGCCAGGAGTATCGTCGGGAATTCGACCGCCAGGTCCGAGCCTTCAGCGAGCGGCAGGGCGTCCAGATCACCCCGGAACAGGCAAGAGCCATCGGGCTTGACCGGCAGGTGCTGGCCCAGCTCCTGCAAGGCGCCTCGCTCGATGCTCAGGCGGCGAGCCTCGGGCTGGCGATTTCGGATGGAATGATCGCCGAGCGGATCGCCGCCAACAAGGCCTTCCAGGGTCCCGACGGGCAGTTCGATCCCGATCGGTTCCGGCAAATACTCGCCCGCAACGGTCTGAGCGAGGGCGAGGTCGTGCATCTGGAGAAGGAGAGCCTCCTGGCGGGCGGCATCGTCGATGCGCTGACGAGCGGAACCGAGATCCCCAAGACCATGGCGCAGATCGCCTGGCGACACGGCAATGAGCAGCGCGACGTCAAGTATTTCGTGATCGGCAGCGACAAGATCGTCATTCCGGCGCCCTCCGACAGCGATCTCAAGTCCTTCTACGACAGTCACTCGCAGAGCTTCTCCGTGCCGGAGCGCCGGACGGTGGCGGTGGTCGCGGTGACGCCCGACACGGTGGCACCGTCCATCGCCATCAAGGATGAGGAGCTCGCCAAGGAATTCGAGAGCCGCAAGGAGAAGTACGCCATCCCCGAGACGCGGCGGGTCGAGCGCATCCCCTTCCCCTCGGTCGAGGAAGCGCAAAAGGCCCGAACCCGGATCATGCAGGGGACGTCGTTCGAGACCGTCGGCACCGAGCACGGCTTCACCGAGAAGGACATGGTGCTCGACAAGGTCAGCAAGAGCGACATGCGCGATCCGGCCGTTGCCGATGTCGCCTTCGCGCTCAAGGATGGCGAGGTCAGCCAGCCGGTCCAGGGGCGGCTCTCGGTGTTCCTGGTCAAGGCGAGCAATATCGAGCCCGGGCGCCAGAGAGCGCTCGAGGAAGTGAAGGACCGGCTGCGCAACGAGCTCCAGCTCGAGCGCGCCAAGGACATCATCATCGACCTGCATGGCAAGATCGAGGATGGGCGCGGCGGCGGTGCGAGCCTCGAGGAGGTCGCGCGGGAGAACAAGCTGCCGCTCAAGGTGTTCGGTCCGATGGACCACAACGGCACCGGGGTCGACGGCAAGGACACCGCCGACATTCCGGCGAAGTCGGAGCTCCTGAAGGCGGCGTTCGAAAGCGACGTCGGCGTCGACAACGAGCCGCTCAGCACCAGCGACGACGGTTTCATCTGGTACGAGGTGCGCGAGGTCAAGCCGGCTCAGCGCAAGCCGTTCGAGGAGGCCAAGGCCGCGGTGGCGCAGGCCTGGACCGACCGCCAACGGCGCGAGAAGCTGGCCGAGCAGGCGAAAGGGCTGGTCAAGCGGGCCGAGCAAGGCAGCAAGATCGAGGATCTGGCGCGCGAGCAGGCAAGCGAGGTCAAGACCCAGACCGGCGTCAAGCGCGGGCAATCGTCGGACTCGTTCGACAATGCGGCCGTGGCAGCCCTTTTCGCGGTTCCAGAGAACGGCTTCGCCGATGCGCTCGAGGGCGATGGCAAGCATGCCAAGATCATGCAGTCGATGCCGGTCATGGCCCAGCCATTCGACGCGAACTCGGCGGACGTCCGTAAGATCACCGAGCTGCTGTCGCGAAGCCTGTCCGCCGACATCTCCTCGCTCTATCTCGCCGAACTGCAGCGCTATCTCGGCGTGAGCCTGAACGACGCGCTCTGGCAGCAGGTCAACAGCCACAACGGCTGAGCTGCCCGACCTCCTGCCCATTGCGACCTAAGCCATGACGACAGCGCCCGACTTCGACTCCTTCGCCCAAAGCTACGATCGCCGCGAGTCCCAGGTGGTGTGGACCCGGCTCGTCTCCGATCTCGAGACGCCGGTCTCGGCCATGCTCAAGCTGGCCCGAGACGGCCATTACTGCTTCCTGCTCGAATCGGTGGAGGGCGGCGCGGTCCGAGGCCGCTATTCGATGATCGGGGTGCGTCCCGACCTGATCTGGCGGACGCGGGACGGCAAGGCCGAGATCAACCGCCAGGCGCGGCACGACCCAAGCGGGCCATTCACGCCGTGCGAGGGCAGCCCGCTTCAGTCTCTCAGAGCGTTGCTCGAGGAGAGCCGTATCGCGCTGTCGCACGACCTGCCGCCGATGTCGGCGGGGCTCTTCGGCTATATGGGCTACGACATGGTGCGGCTGATGGAGCGGCTGCCGGTGCCCAATCCGGACCCGCTGGGCCTGCCGGACGGCATCATGATGCGGCCGACAGTCATATGCATCTTCGACTCGGTCAAGGACGAGGTCACGCTGGTAACACCGGTCTTCCCCGATCAGGCGAGCACGGCGCGGGCCGCCTATGCCAGGGCCTGCGAACGGCTGGGAAGCGTCATGGACGGGCTCGACCGGCCGCTCGACCAGCGGGCCCTCGATGATCCGCATGCACTGCCGATCGCCGAGGCGCGCTCCAACACGTCGTCGGACGAATATTGCGCAATGGTGCTCAAGGCCAAGGATTATATCGGTGCCGGCGACATCTTTCAGGCGGTGCTGTCGCAGCGCTTCGAGACGGATTTTCCGCTCCCCCCGATCGCGCTCTATCGGGCGCTGCGGCGGGTCAATCCGTCGCCCTTCCTCTATTATCTCGACTTCGACTCGTTCTCGCTCATCGGGTCATCGCCGGAGATCCTGGTCAGGGTGCGCGATGGCCGCATCACCATCAGGCCGATCGCCGGCACGAGGCGACGGGGTGCGACGCCGCGCGAGGACAAAGCGCTCGCCGAAGAGCTGCTGATGGACGAGAAGGAGAGAGCCGAGCATCTCATGCTGCTCGATCTCGGGCGCAACGATGTCGGGCGGGTGGCTCGGATCGGCAGCGTCAAGGTCACCGACCAGTTCATCCTCGAATTCTACAGCCAGGTGATGCATATCGTGTCCAATGTCGAGGGCGACCTCGATACGGCGAAGTTCGACGCCATCGATGCGCTGTGCGCCGGCTTTCCCGCCGGCACGGTGTCCGGCGCGCCGAAGGTCCGCGCCATGGAGATCATTGACGAACTGGAGAAGGAGAAGCGCGGCCCCTATGCCGGATGCGTCGGCTATTTCTCCTCGAATGGCGACATGGACACCTGCATCGTGCTCAGAACGGCGATCGTCAAGGACGGCAAGATGTATGTCCAGGCAGGAGCCGGCGTGGTGGCCGACAGCGTGCCGGAGAGCGAGCAGACGGAATGCGTGAACAAGGCCAAGGCCCTGTTCAGGGCGGCTGAAGAAGCGGTCCGCTTCGCCGGCCGTTCAGTGCGCGGGCAGTGAATTGTCACGGGCGAAAGCAGGTCAGATTGTTCATGCCCTTTCATCGGAGGCGCGCGCACTCACTTTCCCTTCTCCCCACGAGGTGGGGAGAAGGGAAAAAGAGGGGAAGCCGGTGATACCCCATACCATCGTCCTGCTCTAGATGCCGGTGGTCGACCCGCGGTCAGGCGATATCGAGGACGATGGCTCGAGCACCAAGAGTCGCTCGCTTCTCGGAATCGCCGGATCCCTCCTTGCCGAGATCAGCCTGCCGCGATTGCTGGTCGTCGCGGCAGTGCTGATCTTCCTGCCCGGATTTCTGCTGGGAATTGCCCCGCTTCTCGTATCGGTCTGGCTGCAGCTGGTATCGCGGGCCTTTCGATCGTCCATTCTCGATGTCTGGCCCCTGCTGCTGCTCCTGCTTGCCGTGGCGATCGGCTGGTTCGGCGGCCTTCGCCTGTTCAGACTGGCGGAGCAGAGCTTCTGGTCGCTCAATTCGATCGTCATCCAGCCGGTCTACGTCATGTTCCGCGAGGGGCTGCGCCAGCTGAGCGAGGCCCTGCTGATGCCATGGGCGCGGGGCGCGGCGCGGGCGAGGCTTCGCGGCTTCGCAGCGGCTGGCTCCGGCATCGTGCTGTTCGCGCTCGCCTTGCTGGTGGTGCTGCTCGCCTGGCCAAGCGCTCGGTTCGTCGTGGCGCCGATCGACGTCTCATCGCCGGCACGGCTGATCGTGGCGGCAATCGCCAATGGAACGGTGTTCATCGGCTCCTATATGGCGATCGCTTCGCTGGTCTGGGGCTTGACCGATGCGTGGACGGCAGAGCCCCACGACATCCGCCGTTTCGAGGCCGCCGCGCCATCCGGCCGGAGCTGGCGGGTGGTCCATCTGTCGGATCTGCATGTGGTGGGCGAAACCTACGGATTCCGCATCGAAAGCGGACGGGCTGGACCGCGCGGCAATGAGCGCCTCAAGCGCGCTCTGGCCCGACTCGACGCAATTCACAGCGCCGAACCCGTCGATCTTGTGCTGATCACCGGCGACATGACGGATGCCGGACGCTCGACCGAATGGGCCGAGTTCCATGATGCGCTGCGCCCCTATCCCTGGCTCGCCGAGCGGATCCTGATGGTGCCGGGCAACCACGACGTCAACATCGTCGATCGAGCCAATCCGGCGCGCCTCGACCTGCCGGGGAGCCCCAACAAGCGCTTGAGAAAAATTCGCACGCTGTTTTCGATCTACACGCTGCAAAGCGAACGGGTGCATGTGATGGATCACGCCAGAGAGCGCCTCGGCTCAACCCTTCACATGGCGCTTGCGCCTCATCTGACATGGATGGTGCGCTATGCCAACCACGGCAGGCCTCGGCTCAATGCCAAGCAGAAGGACGTGTGGGCGCGCGTATTCCCGATGATCCTGCCGCCCCGTTCCGATGACGGGCTCGGGGTCATCCTGGTCAACTCGAATGCCGACACGCATTTCTCCTTCACCAATGCGCTCGGCATGATCTCGGCAGAGCAGCTGATGTCGATCCGGGCCATTGCATCCGCCTATCCCCGTGCCGGGTGGATCATTGCGCTTCATCATCACCTGGTCGAGTATCCACGCAAGACGAAGAGCCTTTCAGAGCGGATCGGAACTGTCCTGATCAACGGCAACTGGACGATCCGGCAACTTCAGCCGCTGGCCGGTCGGGTGGTGTTGATGCATGGCCATCGCCACATCGACTGGATCGGGGCGTGCATGGGCCTCATGATCGTCTCCGCCCCCTCGCCGGTGATGGAGGCACGGGAGGACGGCGTCACGCACTTCTACATTCACACGCTGCAGCGCACGGCCGACGGGCAGCTCACGCTCGCCAAGCCGGAGCCAATCGAGATCGAAGGCGAGCTCGGCGCCGAGCACCATCAGGCAATAGTCAGCAAGCAATAGGGCATTGAGCGGCACTCTTCCCCGGCGAGGGTTTCGAGCAAAATAGCTCAAGCCTGTGCCGAACGGCACAATCGATTGAATTTACAAAGGGTAAAAGGCTCAGAGTTTGTTCCTGTAGCCAGGGGGAGATTTCATGGACAGGACGTATACTTATGGTCCATCTTCCAATCCGTTGCCGCAACCGGAGCGCACCGGGCCGCCGCAGCCTGAGCAAGTCGAGCCGGCGAAGCTCTTGTTCGAGGCAATTCACGCGAAGGACGTTGAGAAGCTGAAGGGCCTCCTGGCGAAAGGCATCAGCATCAATTCGACACCGGAAAAAGCACCCGGGCTGACGGCGCTCTATCTTGCCGTGCGCATGAAGGATGAATCTTGGGCGCGCCTTCTCCTGGAGCATGGGGCGGATCCGACGTTGGAACGTCCTGATGGCAGCTCGGCTCGGAGCGAAGCGGCGAAGGAAAGCCCGAAGATTTCCCAAATGATCGAGGAGAGCGCGCCGACGCTGCCAAACCTGTTTAAAGGCGTGACTCAAAAGGATCTCGGGCGCATTCGCCGGGTCCTGGCCGCCGGTTTCAATGTCAATTCCGCAAATGAAAAGGGGGTGACCGCGCTTCAGATCGCCGTCAAGGTGGGCGATGAGGAAATTGTGGATTTCCTTCTCATGAACGGCGCGGACCCGGAGCTGAGATGCCCGGACGGGTCGTCAGCTCGAAGCATCGCACCGGCGCAGCCGAACAAGCGGATTGCCACAATCATAGAAGAACATCTCTCGGGCGTTCAGGACGTCGATCGCCTGATGAGCGACGTCAAAGTGGCTCAGGCCTTCGACGCGCATTTCCTGGAGGCATGTCGGCGGGGGAATGTCGCCGAGGTCGAGAGACTGATCGCTTCGGGCGAGGTCAATATCGCAGCCTACACAGACGAATTTCCCGCCATGAGGGCGTTGCAGCTTGCGGTCCAGAACGGGCATCGCGAGCTTATCCCAATTCTTGTCAAATCCGGCGCGGAGCCGAACGCGACCGACTCCTTAGGGCGCACGCCACTCACCGTGGCCGTCGACAGGGGAGATCTTGCCGCGGTACGGATGCTGATCGAATACGGCGCCAAGATCAATGAAGGGAGCTTCGATCCGCTCTACATTGCGATGAAGAACGACAAGTTCGCCATTTCCAAGCTGTTGGTGGAGAACGGTGCTTCTCGGGCCGGCGTTCTTAAGCTTGCCAACGAGAAGGGCGAAATTTGGACGGAGCTCATAAGGGAAGGGAAATGACTCTCCAGGCAGGAAGCCTAAAGACGTAGGTGAGAGCGCTGCAGGTGACAAAATCCTTTCCCTCATGGCCGGCCCCCGAGCCGGCCATCCAGAGGATGGTCGAAGCAAAGACTGGATGGCCGGGTCAAGCCCGGCCATGAGGGGAAAGGGAAATCGTTCCAAGTCCCAAAGGGGGCGGACCTACTGCCTACTGCCTACTGCCTAATGCCCAGAACCGCAGCCCTGCTGATCGGACTCGCCGCAGGGCCCGTTATTGCGCGAGCGTTTCCGATTGCGCCGGTCTTCCTGCTGGCCTCCCTGTTGGCCTCCGAATTCGTCGCTCCTGCGGAAGTCGCGCTGTTGCTGCTGCTTGCGCCAGGCGCGGCCTCCGCCTCCGAACTGGTCCATGCCCTGGCTCGGCCCCTGCTCGTCGGCAAGTGATTGCGGCGACCTGTCGTAGGA
>DATAOT010000219.1:0-20825 GCA_036265615.1 Aestuariivirgaceae bacterium | reverse complement strand
CAGGAATGGACAGAAGGGGGCGCTCGCACGAATCCAGTCAACTCGCCGCGCTGCTCCACACGTCCTTGGCTTTCAGCAGACGCTCGAACGCGACAGCGATCGCGAGAAGCCGCGCCTCGCTTCGAGGCGGCCCGATCAGCTGCATTCCGACCGGCATGCCGGAGTTGTCGCTGCCAACAGGCAGCGTGACGGCGCAGAGGCCGAGGAAATTGGCGACGCAGGTGTTGCGGAGCATGCGGAGATTGATTCGCAAATAGGTCTCATCGTCCACGATCTCGGCTATCGGCGGCGGCGAGATCGGGACGGTCGGACAGACCAGCGCGTCGGCATCCTGCAATGCTGCTGCAGCGGCGGCGCCGAGCGCCATGTAGCGGTCCTTGCGCTGTAGGTAATCCCAGGCGGGCAGCGCGGCGCCGGCCTCCATGCGCTGGCGCACGCGACGATCGAGTGTCGCGATCCAATCCGGCAGGTCGTGCCGCAGGAAACCATAGAGTTCGGCCGACACGATCCCGCCGCGATGGTAGAGCTCGTAGACCTCGGCGGAGCCAACCAAGGGCAGATCGAACCTCGACGCACCGGCAGCCTCGGCAAGCCGCAGCGCCTCCTCGATTCGCTCAGCAATACCGGGATCGGTGCCTTCCCAGAAGAAGGGCTCGGCGGCGGCCAGCTTGATCCCGGCCAGATCGGCCAAGGGCGGGACCGTCTCGCCATCGATGCTCTTGAAGACAAAGGCGGCATCCGCGGCGCTGCGCGTCAGCACCCCTGGCGTGTCGAAGGTCGGACTGAGCGGCACGATGCCATCGGTCGGCCATCGGCCCTTGGTCGTCTTCAGGCCGACCATGCCGGTGACGCTCGCCGGGATGCGTACCGAGCCGCCAGTGTCGGTACCGAAAGCAACGAGCGCCGTACCCTCGCCCAAGGTGACGCCGGCACCGCTGCTCGATCCGCCCGGCGAACGATGGATCTTGCGGTCGCGAGGATTGCGAGGCACAGGCCAATGCGCATTAATGCCGAGTGCGCCAAAGGCGAACTCGACCGTATGGGACTTGCCCATGATGACTGCGAGCTGGCGGCGCAGGGTGCGCACCACGGTGCCCTCCTGCCGCCAGCGGTCTGGGAGCTCGCGCGGGGTGCCGGCAAAGATGGGCAGACCTTCGACGCCATAGATGTCCTTGAGCGAGATGGGGATGCCCTGGAGCGCGTCCAGCCGGATGCCGGCAGCGAATGCCGCATCGGCGGCCGCCGCCTGACGGCGCGCGAAATCCGGCGTCCAGGCCTTGTAGGCGTTGAGGGAGGGATCGTGGCGCGCCTGCGCCGCCTCGACGAGTGCGCAGGCCTTGATCCTCTCTTCCGCGAGCTGGAGGCTGATCGCGGCGAGGGGCTGGTCAAGTGGATCGCTCATGGCTGCTCAAACCATGATATCGCCGCCGTTCGGATTGAAAGTGGCGCCGATATAGAAACTTGCCTCCTCGCAGGCGAGCAGCAGCGCCGTTGGGGTAATCTCCTCAACCCTGCCCTGCCGGTTCACCACCAGCTCCGACTGCTTCTTGCTCGCCCATTCGGGCGGCAGCTTCATCGGGGTGTCTATCGGGCCAGGACAGATTGCATTGACGACAATGTTGTCGGCGGCGACCTCATAGGAAAGCGAGCGGGTCAATCCCAATATCCCGGCCTTGGCGGCGGCGTAATGCGCCATTCCGGCCGCACCCTTGTGAGCGAGCTGCGAACTGATGTTGATGATGCGGCCATATTTTTTGCGGCGCATGGCGGGCAGCACCGCCCGGGTGCAGAGGAACACGCTCCTGAGGTTGATGCGGATCATCTCGTCCCACACCGCGGCAGTCATCTCCTCGAGCAGCGACACGGTGGCGATCCCGGCATTGTTCACCAGGATGTCCGGCGCGCCGAATTCATCGATGATCGTCGAAAAGGCCTTGGCCACATCCGACTCATTCCCGACATCCGCCGTCACCGACAGGCTGCGGCGGCCGCGCTCCTTCACGGCAGCGGCGGTCCGCGCCGCGCCCTCGGCGTTCCGGTCGATGATCGCAACATCGGCACCTTCGTCGGCATAAAGAATCGCTATTCCCCTGCCGATCCCCGAGGCCGCCCCAGTGACGATCGCAATGCGGTCCGCGAGCTTGCCCATGGTCATCGGCTCCTATGCGTCATTGCCTGATTTCTTGCCGCGGATCCAGGCGAGCGTCTCGGCTGTGGTCATGCGCCGGCAATAACCCTTGAAGAGCTCGATTGCATGGTCGTGACGATCCTGGGAGTAGGTCGCACAGCCGTCGGTCACGCAGATCGGGTAGAAGCCGCGGTCGGCGGCATCGCGGACGGTATGATCGACGCATTGGTCGGTCAGAAAGCCGGTGATGACCAACGTCTCGATGCCGATATTGCGCAGCAGATACGCGATGTTCGTCGAGTTGAAGACCCCGGACGATGTCTTCGGAAGGACAATGTCGTCATGGCCAGGCCTGAGGATGTCGAGCACCTTCGCGTCCCATGAGCCCTTGGCAATCCAGAACCGCGAGAGCTTGTAATCAAGACTGCGATCGCGGCCATCCTCGGTGAGGTTCTCCATCACCGTATACATGACCTCGGCCTTGGCATTGCGAAAAGCCTCGATCAGCTTTTGCAGATTGGGCAGGACCAGCTCGCGCAGCTGCCGATCGAAATAGAGCTCGCGTTTTGCGACCTCGGCGTTCCACACATAGTTCTGGGTGTCCACGAGCAGCAGGCAGGTGCGCCCGGGATCGAACGGGACATCGCGGGTGAGAGCGGCGTCTTGCTTGCGCGGAGAGGGAGGGTGCCGGCTGTCGGTCATATGGTCCTCAGGTCGTTGCGTTCGAATCAAATCTCGGCGTCGTCGGCTTCAATACACCACGAGATAGCGGGCGCAGAGCTCGTCGCCATCGAAGTCCTTGCTGAAGTCGAGCTCGGCCTTCTTGGTTTCGCGATAGGCGGTGAAGAAGCGCGGCGGCAGGAACTTCTGGACGGTCTTGTCGGCGTCAAGCGCGGCGAGCGCCTCGCCGAGATTCGAGGGCAATCTGACGATGCCGCGCTTCCGGCGCTCCGCCTCGGGCAGGCTGCCTGGCTCCTGATTGAGCGTCGGCTCGGGCATGGGCAGGCTCAAGCGACAACCTTCGAGGCCGGCGCGCAGCAGCACTGCAAGCTGGATGTAGGGATTGGCCGTCGCATCGGCGGCGCGGTACTCAAAATTGAATTGCTCGGCCTCGCTGCGCTGCGAGGTGGCAAAGGTCGGGCAGATGCGGATGCCGGCTTCGCGATCGCGAAAACCGATGCTGGACCAGGCGGCGCTCCAGGTATGCGGCACCATCCGCAGATAGGAAACAGGCGTCGGTGCCGTGAAGGCGCAGAGAGCCGCCATGTGCTTGATGATGCCGGCGAGGAAACTGCCGGCCGTCGCGCTCACGCCGAACGAGCGCTCGGGATCGTGGCTCAGTGGCTTGCCGGCCTCGTCCCACAAACTCATATGGATGTGAAGCCCGTTGCCGATACCGGTGGTCGACACGCGCGGCGAGAAGCTCACCGTTTGACCGAAGCGCGACGCGGTGGCGCGCGCCATTTCGCGAACCATGATCGCCTTGTCGCAGGCCAGCAGCGGCTCCTCGGGCGGAAAGGTCACCTCGAACTGATTGAAGGCGAACTCGGCCAGGTAACCGTCGGCCTCGACGCCACACTGGTCGAGCGCTGCCAGGAAAACCTCCCCGAAGCTGCCATGACGGCGGACGGCATCCAGCGCGTACATATCGCCGACGCGGCCATTGGCACCGGAATAGACGAACTCATGCTCATAGGCGATCCGCAGCACAATGCCGGCCTCGCGCCGCAGGTCGGCGGCGGCCTCGCGCAGCAAGGCCCGCGGACAGCAATCCCACGGCGTGCCATCGGTCTCCAGAATGTCGCATAGGAAGAAATGTTCTTTATGCAGACCGTCGCCGAAGTCGACATTGGCCTCGGCACTCCGGTCCGGCATCATAAGAACGTCGCCCCAGGGACCCCATTGCGAAGGCGCGATCGGGCCAAGCGGCGTGAACATGATGTTGGTCGGAGTCCAGCCAACACCGCTCTTCAGCCGCTTCTCAAGATGACGGGTTGGAAACCCCTTGCCGCGGAGCTGCCCGGAGATGTCCGCATAGCAGAACATCGTGAGCGGTTCGCGCTTCATCGTCCAGACCTCCTCGAATGACCGTTCCCAAGCGTCCTTCTGCCGGCGTGCAGCGGCGCGCTTTCCAGATGGAAGGGCTTGCGGAGAGCCTCGAGCGCTTCGATGCGCCGCTTGGCCCCCTGCCCCAGCTGTTCGACAGCGCGGGCGATCAGCACCTCGACCATGGCGAGGCCTCCCACGGCGCTGTCGAACGCGGTCGGAACCTCGACCGGACAGGCGACGACGTGGCTGGCGAGGGCAGCGATCGGCGAATTCCAGATATCGGTCACCAGCACGATCGTGGCGCCTTGGGCGGCGGCACCGCCGGCGAATTCGAGGACATCGCGCTGGTAACGCCGGAAATCGAAGACCACCAGCACATCGCCATCTCTGACATCGAGCAGGTAGTCGGCCCAGCCGGCAGTGCCATCGCGGACCAGACGAGCGCCGGGCCGGAGCTCGCGCAAGCAGTGGTGGAAGTAGGTGGCAAGCATTTGGGTGAAACGGCCGCCCAGGCAGAACACTGCACGCTTCGGATCGCAGAGAAGGCTGCTGATTGCAGCATAGTCCTGGTTTGTCAGGCCGCGGACCGCCCGTTCTATATTACCGCAGATGGCCAGTCCCATCCGCTCGTGGACATCGCTGCCCAGTCCCCAGGTCGGCCGTGAGGGATAGCGCGCCAAGGGACCCTGGAGCTGGTTCTGCACCTCGTTGCGCAGTGCATTCTGGAATGCCGAATAGCTGGCAAATCCCAGCCGGTTGACGAAGCGCAGGATGGTCGGCCCACTGGTGCCGGCACGCTTGGCGAAACGCGCAACCGTCTCGAGGCCTGCAACGGGATAGTGGTCGAGCAAGGCGCGGGCCACGCGTTGTTCTGCCGTCGTGCAGCTGCGCAGGCAGCGCCGCACGCGCTCCGAGATGGGTCCGGTCTCGTTGGCGCGAAGTGCGGCGGCCTCCGCGCTTTTGACCCAGGGTGTCGTGCCACGTCTCATGCGGCGCGCGCTCCCATACGATCGACAACCTGCGGCAGGATGCGCGCAAGACGCCGGGCCCATGCCTGCTGTCCGCGCTCGTCGCCGATCAGATCCTGGCGAATCTCGATCTCCGCATAGGGCAATCCCCGACCTTCGCAGTGAACGGGGACGGTGTAATCCATCTCCATGTCGACAATGTAAGGCTGGTTCCGTCCGACGCAGAGGTCCTGTTCCGCCCGCAGCAGCTCGATCAACGGCTCGCCGAGCCGCCAGTCCTTGTGAGCAATCACTCCGACGTGCCAAGGACGCACCTGCCCGGCGACAGTGAGGCACGGGGTGCAGCTGTGCATGCACACGATCAAGGTCGGAATCCGATCGGCCTTTCGACGATCCAGCAGCTTGTCGATCTCCGCATGATAGGGCCGCATGATCTCCACATCCCGCGCAGCCTTGTCGGCGTCGCTGAGCCCGCAATTTCCGGGGACGTCGGTACCGTCGCTTCGAGTCATGATCGACTGCGACGAGCCGCCCCGCCGGTTGCAATCGATCACAAGCCGGGAATAGGGCTGGTAGACATAAGCCGCGTCCAGCCGATCGGCCAGCCGCGAGGTTACGCCGAGGATGCCGATATCCCAGCCGATGTGCCGGCGAAGCTCGGCGTCCTCGAGGCCGAGCGTTCCCAAGCGCCGAGGAATCGCCAGACCGGCATGATCGGAGATGAACACGATCGGCGAGGTGCCTGCGGCATTCTGCAGGATCACTGGCTCGGGATCGTCGGGACCCAATAATTGACTCATGACATGATGCTTCTCGAAGGCTCAGGCATCTCGATGGTCCTCCAGTCAGGGTGCCGGTGCCGGGTCGGCACCCCGAAGGCCGGCCTTCGAGCCCGCCTCCGGGGGAGATCCCAGTCCTTTGGTCAGCCTTGAGGCGTGACCGTCGTCTTCAGATTGACCTTGCCATGGTCGACATACATGATGGCGACCGGTTTGCTCGGAATGCGGCTGCCATTCTTGAAGGCGATCTGGCCAGTGACAGCGGGATATGCGGTGGTCTCGTTGAGCGCCTTGGTGATGGCCGCCGCATCCGTCGAACCGGCGCGCTTGATCGCGTCAGCGACCAGCCCCATCGCGTCATATCCGAGGGCTGCGAAGGCGTTCTCCGGCGGATTGCCGAATTCCTTCTGATAGGCCTCGCGAAACGCCTTGGCGGTGCCGGTATCGAGACCGACATAAGCGTGGGTGGTGAAGTAAACATTGTCGGACAGATCCGGCCCCGGCACGGTCGAGACAAGCTCGGTGTCATAGCCATCGCCGCCAAGTATCGGCAGCTTGATACCTGCTTCGCGGATCTGCTTGATGATGATGCCTGCGGTGTCAGGGCCGGACGACGCAAACACGCCCTGCGCATCCGGGTTTGCCTTGAGCCGCGAGACCAAGGCCGAAAAGTCCTTGTCCTCGGTCATGTAGATGTCGTTCAGCAGCACCTTGCCACCGAGCTTGGTGAAGCGATCCTGGAAATATTTCGACAGACCTTTGGTGTAGTCCATGGCGTTGTCGGTCCACATGACAATGTTGTGGATGCCCAGCGTGTTGTAGGCATATTCGGCCATGGCATGAGCTTGAACGTCATCGGCGAAGCAGGCCAGGAACATCTCTCCTCCGATCATGTCCGGCAGATCGGGCGAGGTAGCGCCGGAGGTCACGAAAGGAAGGCCCTGGGCCTGGAACAACGGCGCCGAGGCCAGCGCGAAGGTCGTATCGCTGTGACCGATGCCGGCGACCACGCCCTCCATCGAGACGGCGCGCTTGGCGCCGGTCGCCGCCTCCTTCAAGTCATTCTTGGTGTCGATGGCGGTGAGCTCGATCATGCGACCGCCGAGCAGGCCGCCCGCGTCATTGATCTGCTTGGCCATCAGCTTGACACCGTTGAGCGATGGCCCATCGATCGAGGCGAGGCCACCGGCACTAAGGTTGTAGAGTGCCACGATCTTGATCGGATCGGCCGCCTTGACGTGGGGCACGGTCGCAAGCATGCCGATGACGGCGGCTGCCGTCATCAATCGCGTCAGGATCGACTTCATAGTCACACCTCCCTATGGCGCTTTGACCCGGAATGGGTCGGTTGGCGACCGGGCAGTTTTCTGATCCAGGCAAGGAGATCAGGCTCGGCCATTCCGAAGAGGCCTTTCGGCCGATAGATCAGAACCAGCAGCACGGCGATGGCGAGAAGGGTCTGACTGAGGCCGTAGAGGCCGACCGCCTCCTCCACCGGATGCAGCGCTTCCGTTGCGATCGTGAGCGCAGCCGCGACCAGCGTCGCCCCGGTGATGCTGCCGCTGCCGCCCAGCACCACGATGACCACGAGCTGGAATGCCAGGAGGAAGGTGAAGGAGGTCGGGGTGATCAGCGTCACCAGATGCGCCCAGAGGCCACCGGCGACGCCAGCGAAAAAGGCTCCGAGCGCGAAGGACAGGATTCGTGTGCGCGTTATCTTCACGCCCAAGCAGGCAGCTGCCAGCTCGTTCTCGCGTATCGCCATCATGGTGCGTCCGAGAGAGGAATGCTTGACCGTCCAACAGACGTAGAGCGTCAGCAGCATCCAACCGTAGACCCACCAAAGATTGGTGAGCTCCGGCAGGCCGTTGAGGCCCAGCGCACCCCGTGTATAGCCGTCGAGATTGGTGGCCAGCCCCTGAATGATGAAGATCAATCCGAGCGTTGCGACGGCCAGATAGTGGCCGCGCAGCCGCAAGACCGGAAAACCGACGATGATCGCCGCCAGGGTCGCGACAAGCCCGCCGGCTATCAAAGCTGGCAGGAAAGGCCATTGCATCCGAGCCAGGAAGGCAGGCAAATCCGGCAGGAGATGGGCCTTGCGCGCCGGCAGTATCGTCATTATCGCGGTGACGTAGCCGCCGATCGTCATGAAAGCCGGATGGCCGAGCGAGAACAGACCGGTGAAGCCGTTGGTGATGTTGAGGCTGACTGCGAGAATGACATTGATGCCAAGGAAGGCGATGATCGAGAGCAGATAAGGATTGAGGACCGAGCTGGCGCCATAAACCAGCACCGCCCCGGCGAGGGCCGCGCCGAAAACCGCTACCAGGTTCGAGCGCCGCTCCATCAGGCCCGATCCTCGGTGCTGCGGCCGAGCAGGCCGTTGGGCATGACAAGCAGAATCACGATCAGAGTCGCGAACACGAAAACGTTCCGGTAGCCGGAATATTCCGGAGGCAGCAGCCCGACGAAAAGAACCTCGGCAAGGCCGAGCACGTAACCACCCAGCATTGCGCCGCTGATCGAGCCGACGCCGCCGATGACGGCTGCGACGAACGCCTTGAGGCCGGGGATCAGGCCCATCAGCGGACTGATCTGGCTGTATTTGCTGCCCCACATCAGGCCGGCCGCGGCAGCAAGCGCGCTGCCAATCGCGAAGGCCAGCATGATCATCCGATCGATGTTGATGCCCATGAGGCGCGCGACATTGTAGTTCTCCGCGGTCGCCCGCATCGCCATGCCAGCCTTGGTGAAGCGCACGAAGAGCGCGAGTGCGGTCATCAAGATGATTGCCAGGACGACGATCGCGAGGTCGATGGCGCGGATCTGCAGCGGTCCCAAGCGGATGAAGGCGCCGAGATAGGCGGGCACGATGAAGTTTCGAGGCTGGGCGGTGACCGTCATGATGCCCAGATTCTCGATGACGATCGCGACCGCGAGCGAGGCAATGAACCCGGTCACCTGCGGCGCCCCGCGCATCGGACGGAAGGCGATGCGCTCGATCAGCATGCCGACCGCCGCGCCGACGACCAACACGACGATGACGGCCACCGGAAAAGGCGCGTGAAAGGCTGTGATGCTCGCCAACATTGCAAAGGCGCCAATCGTTACGATGTCACCATGGGCGAAATTGATCAGCCGCACGATCCCGTAGATCAGTGAGAAACCGATCGCGATCAGCGCATACATGCTGCCGAGAATGATGCCGTTCGCGATCTGCTCGAGGACGTAGGCAGCCGTCATGGACCCACTCCGAGATAGGCGCGCTGAACCTCGAGATTCTCCGCCAGCGCCTTACCGGTGCCGGAGAGCTTCATGAGACCGGTCTCCAGCACATAGGCGCGATCAGCCAAATCGAGCGCCATGGCTGCATTCTGCTCGACCAACAGGACGGCCGTGCCCTCGTTCCGGATGCGCTGTAGGATATCGAAGATCTGTTCGACCAGTTGCGGGGCCAGACCGAGCGAGGGTTCGTCGAGCAGCAGCAGCCTGGGCCGGCTCATCAGTGCGCGTCCGATGGCGAGCATCATCTGTTCGCCGCCCGAGAGCCGGTTGCCCGGGAGCGGGGCGCGGGCGGCGAGAATCGGAAAGAGCCGGTGCACGGCCGCCAGATCCTGTTCGATGCCGCCCGGGTCGGCGCGCAGGTAGGCACCAACCATCAAGTTCTCGGAGACAGACAGATTGCCAAAGATCTGCCGGCCTTCGGGACAGTGAGAGATGCCGGCGGCCACGATCCGCTCGGCGCGCATCCGCGAGATGTCGAGGCGCTCGCCGTTCGGCGCGAAATCGATCCGCCCCTGCTGGCAGCGCAACAAACCGGAAATGGCCGACAGCGTGGTGGTCTTGCCCGCACCATTGGCGCCGATGAGCGCGACGATCTCACCGCGGTGGACTTCGAGATCGATGCCCCGAAGTGCATGCGTGCCGCCGCGGCGGACATGGACATCCTCAAGCCACAGCATGGATGCTCTCGCGGCGACGACCAAGATAGGCCTCGATGACGCGTGAATCCTTCTGGATCTGCTCCGGCGAGCCCTCGGCAAGAATCTGGCCCTGATGCATGACCAGAATGCGCTGGCAGTGGGTCATGATCATCTTCATGTCGTGCTCGACCAGCACGATCGTGAGACCGAGCTGGGCATGGAGCCTTGCAACCGTCGCACCGAGCTCCGCGGTCTCCTGCGGGTTCATGCCGGCAGAAGGTTCGTCGAGCAGCAAGAGAGACGGCTCGGTCGCGAGCGCACGCGCGAACTCGACCTTGCGCTGATCGCCATAGGGGAGGTCGGCCACGAGATCGCCCGCACGGTGCCCGAGATCGAGCACCGCCAGCACCTCCCGCGCCCGGTCGCGGATCGCTGCTTCCGAGCGGGCGGCGGCGGGAATGCGCAGCATGGTGGGCCAGAACCCCGCTCCGTGCCGCATGTGCAGGCCCACCGCGACATTGTCGATGACCGGCAGGTCACGGAACAGGCGGATGTTCTGAAAGGTCCGCGCCATGCCGAGGCGCGCATTCTGCTCGGGACGATTTCCCGTGACGTCCTGACTGCGGAAGACAATGCGGCCACCGCTTGGCCGCAAAACGCCGGTCAGGAGATTGAAAGCGGTGGTCTTGCCGGAGCCGTTCGGTCCGATGAGGCCGACGAGCTCGCCCGAGGCGATTGTCAGGTCCAGTTTCTCGAGCGCCCGCACGCCGCCGAAATTCTTCCTAAGCCCGACGACTTCGAGCAGCACCTCGCGGCCCGTCAGCACGGCTCCTCCCCTGTCGTTTGCCCCTGGATTCCCGGGCACGTCTTGATGTTATAAACGGAAGCATTAGTATCACGCAGCTAACATTTATTACAACTTGCAGAGCGGCAATCGAGAGGCCGAATGACCGAAGCGCCAGGTCCGCTTCCTGGAACTTCCGCCAAATCGCATCGCAACCTCGGGCGGGTGCTCGTCACCGGCTCTCGGGGATTCATCGGCTCGGCACTGTCGAGGACCTTGGTGCAAGGCGGCGAATCCGTGGTCGGCAGCGACCTCGCCGACAGCGGCAACGATGGTGCGGAGTTTCGCGCCTGCGACATCACCGATCTACGACAGGTCGATCTCCTGTTTGGCCGCGAGCGTTTCGATACGATCTTCCATTGCGGTGCCGTCTCCGGACCGATGATCATGGCGGAACGTCCGCTCGACATCTGGCGCATCAATGTCCTTGGAACGGCGCACCTTCTCGAAGCCGTACGGCGCCAAGCGAGCGGCCGTTTCGTCTTCTGCTCCAGCTGTTCGGTCTATGGCGCGATCAATGCGGCACCGATCGAGGAGGACACACCGCCCGATCCGGGGTCAGTCTATGGTGCCAGCAAGGTTGCCGCGGAGCAGGCGATGACCGGTTATGTGCGCGAGCACGGGGTCGAGGCAGTGGCGCTGAGGCTGTCCTGGGTTTATGGCCCCGGCCGGCAGACGCCGACAACGCTTGAAGAGCTTCTGCGGGCGACGTTCGAGGCCCGCCCGCTGCAGATTGCAGGCGCCCCCGAGGAGATGACGCACTATGTCCATGTCGAGGATGTGGTAGCCGGCCTGATTGCTGCGGCCCGTGCGGCCTCCTTGCGGCGGCTGATCTACAACATCTCGGCCGGCAACGGCATCCCGATGAGCGAGGTCGTCGCGATCGTGCGCGGGCTCGCGCCGGGACTCGAAGTGTCGTTCTCGAGCCGCAGCAGTTCCACCGCGGGTCCAGAAGGCTTCTTGCTGACGAACGCCCGGCGAGATCTCGGCTATGCGCCGCGCATTGCTCTTGCCGAGGGCCTGCGCGGCTACCATGAGGCGCTGCGCGCCAGGCACGATCAGCGATAGGATGTCGGCGGGGGTGCCTCAGAAACATCAATCCGCAATCAGACAGACCGATTGGCAAGGAACAGGTTCATGGACGCTGGCTCGGCACTCGGTTTCCTGCCGAATTTCGATGCACGGTACTTCGACATCATCCGGCTTTCCCTCATTGTCAGCTGCAGTGCAACGGGGCTGGCAGGCCTGATCGGGCTTCCGCTCGGCGCGGCGCTGGCACTGCTGCGCTTTCCCGGCCGATGGGGCCTCGTCGTCATCCTGAACGCTTTCATGGGGCTGCCGCCGGTCGTGGTGGGGCTCGTGGCCTATCTTCTCCTGTCGCGCTCGGGGCCGCTGGGATTTCTCGGTCTGCTGTTCACGCCGCCAGCGATGATCGTGGCTCAATCCATGCTGGTGCTGCCGATCATCGGCTCACTGGCCCGTCAGACCATCGAGGATCTGTGGAGCGAGTATCGCAACGAGATGACAGCGTTGCGCATCCCGGCGCTGCAGCGAGTGGGAACGCTTCTCTGGGAGGCCCGCCTCAGTCTGGTGACGGTGCTGCTCGCAGGTTTTGGCCGCGCCGCCGCCGAGGTCGGTACGGTCATGATCGTAGGCGGCAATATCGACGGCTTCACCCGCACCATGACCACGGCCATTGCGCTCGAGACCTCGAAGGGCGATCTGCCGCTGGCCATCGGGCTTGGTCTCATGCTTGTCATGATCATCATCTCGGTCAACGCTCTCGCCTGGATTGTCCGACGGGTCAGCGAGATCCAGGCAGGCTAGCCAGGCAAGGCCGTTCCTCTTTTTCCACGCGGAATATAGGCTATAGTCCCGCCTGACCAGCCCTGTCCCGGCAGGGAGCTGTATTTTGAACGGGAGGAGAAACCGGATGAAGCGCATGATCATCGCCGGCCTGTCCGCCGCGCTCGCGATCGCGATTGCGACGGCAGCCACGGCGGCAGACAAGAAGACCCTCGTCTTCGTCGTCAACGGCGCCTCGGACTTCTGGAAGATCGCCGAAGCCGGGGTCAAGAAGGCGCAAGGCGAGCTGCCCAACTACGACCTGCAGTTCAAGTATCCCGAGCAGGCGGCCGCCGCCGTCCAGCAGCGCGTCATGGAAGACCTCGTCGCGGCGGGTGCCTCCGCCATAATGGTCAGCGCCGTCGATCCCAAGAATCAGACCGAGGGCCTGAACAAGATCGCCGAGCAGGCACTGCTGTTCACCACCGATTCAGATGCGCCGAAGTCCAAGCGGGTGGCCTATATCGGATCCTCCAACACGGACCTCGGCAAGGAAGCCGGCAAGCTGATGCTCAAGGCGCTGCCAAACGGCGGCAAGTGCGTCGGCTTTGTCGGCCTGCTCGGCGCCGACAACGCCCGCGAGCGCATCGAGGGTGTCAAGGAGGTGCTGAAGGGCTCGAAGGTCGAGCTGGTCGACGTGCGGGGCGACGAGATCGACCAGACTCGAGCCAAGCGCAATGTCGAGGACACTCTTGCCGCGATGCCCGACGTCTCCTGCCTCGTGGGCTTTTACTCCTACAACACCCCGCGAATCTACGAGGTGCTGAAGGAAGCCGGCAAGCTCGGCCAGATCAAGGTCATCGGCTTTGACGAGGACCCGATCACTCTCGGGGGCGTCAAGGAGGGCTCGATCGTGGGTACGGTCGTCCAGCAGCCCTTCGAATGGGGCTATCAGGGCATGAAGCTGATGGCCAAGTACCTCGAAAAGGACAAATCCGGCATTCCGGCCGACGGGATCATCATCGTTCCCGGCAAGGTCATCGATCAGTCGAACGTCGATGACTTCATGGCCAGCATGAAGCAGATGATGGGCAAGTAAGACCCTCCCGGGAGAACCAGGGCCGACGCGCAGCTTCGCGCCGGCTCTCGCTTGCCGGCCATGGTCGGTGCCTGACCGGCGGCGCAGTTTCTTCCGGCTGTTGCGGCCATGACCGATCCCTTCCTCGAGCTCGTCGACATCAGCAAGATCTATCCCGGCGTGGTCGCGCTTGACCGGGTAAGCTTCGCGGTGTCGCCTGGCGAGGTGATCGGCCTCGTCGGCGAGAACGGAGCCGGCAAGTCGACCTTGATGAAGGTCATGGGCGGCGTGACCGAGCCGAGCGGCGGCATGATTCGCATCGACGGCATCGAGCGCCCGGCGCTCACGGTTGCCGAGGCCATCCGCGCCGGCATCGCCTTCGTCCACCAGGAGCTCAATCTCTTCGACAATCTCGATGCCGCTGCCAACGTCTTCATCGGCCGCGAGCCGCTCTATGGAGGACCGCTGCGGCTGATCGACCGCAGGAGGCTCCACGCTGCGGTGCAGCCGTTGCTGGATCGTCTAGGGGTCGATTTCGCGCCCGACACGCCGGTGGCCGAGATGTCGCTGGCTCACCGCCAGCTGCTCGAGATCGTCAAGGCGCTGTCGCTCGAGGCCCGCCTCGTCATCATGGACGAGCCGACCTCGAGCCTGACGCTCGCGGAGACGGACCGGCTCATGAAGGTCATCGCCGGACTCAAGGCCGACGGGGTCAGCGTCATCTTCATCACCCACCGCTTGAACGAGGTGAGGCGCTGTGCCGACCGGGTCGTTGTGCTGCGTGACGGCCGTGTCGTCGGCAAGCTCGAACGCGGCGAAATCGCGCATGATGCAATGATCCGTCTGATGATCGGACGCGACCTCAAGGCGCTCTACCTGCCGCCGGCAACCGCCCCGGGCCGCGAGCGCCTCGAAATCATCGGCCTGCGGACCGCCACCTATCCGGGCCGGACGATCGACCTCGCCGTCAGGAGCGGCGAGATCCTCGGTCTCGCCGGGTTGGTCGGCTCCGGGCGCAGCGAGCTCGCCCGTGCCATCTTCGGCATCGACCGCCTGCTTGGCGGCTCGGTTCGCCTCGATGGCGAGCCGATTGTCATTGCATCGCCGCGCGACGCAATCGCCAGGGGCATCTACCTGGTGCCGGAGGACCGCAAGCGCGAAGGGCTGCTGCTCGACCTCTCGGTCGCAGGCAACATCTCGCTCCCTGACCTCCTCTCCCACTCACGCGGCCGGCTCGTCATGACCGCCAGCGAGGCCGCCAACGCGGAGCGCCAAAAAGCGCGGCTCAACATTCGCACGCCGGCAGTTTCGACGGCTGTGGGCAGCCTGTCCGGCGGCAATCAGCAGAAGGTTGTCCTCGCCAAGTGGCTGGCGATGCGACCGCGGGTCCTCATCTTCGACGAGCCGACACGCGGCATCGATGTCGGCGCCAAGAACGAGATCTATGAAATGCTCCGCCGTCTCGCCGATTCAGGCGTGGCGATCCTGATGATTTCCAGCGACATGGAGGAGGTGATCGGTGTCAGCGACCGTATCGCCGTCATGCATGAGGGCCGCATCAGCGGTTTTCTTGAACGGAGTCAGTTCAGCGAGCAGAATGTGCTGAAATTCGCCGTCGGCCACGGCTAGACTAGAGGGCCAGCCGTTGTACAAGAAGGATCTCGGCCTTTTCATCCTCATCATCGTGGTCGGCGCCGCGGTGGCGCTCATCAATCCGCGCTTCCTGCTGCCAGCCAACCTTTCCAATACCGCCAATCAGGTCGGACTGTTCGGGCTGTTTGCCATCGGCGAGGCATTCGTGATCATCACCGGCGGCATCGAGCTGTCGGTCGGCTCGATGATCGCGCTCCTCGGCACCATCTTCATCGATCTCATCGTCAATCATGACCTCGACTGGAGGCTGGCGGTCATCATCATCGTGCTCGGCGGCTGTGCGCTCGGCTCGGTGCACGGGCTGCTCGTCACCAAGATGCGGCTGCAGCCCTTCGTGGTCACCCTGTGCGGTCTGCTCATCTATCGCGGCATCGCCCGCTACTACACTCAGGACGCCACCGCCGGTTTCGGTTTCGGCGAGAGCTTTCCGACTCTCGAATGGCTGACCACGGGACGGCTTCTCGGAATCGTCCCCAACAGCATGATCGCGCTTGTCCTCGTCGCCGTGGTGATGGGGGTGGTGCTGCACCGTTCCGTCTATGGCCGCTATCTGTTCGCGGTCGGGAAGAACGAGGAGGCGGCCCGCTATTCCGGCATCCGCACCGACCGGATCATCACCGCTGCCTACATCATCTGCGGCGGCTTGGCCGCAGTCGCGGCGATCTTCATCGCGATGTATACCCGCTCCATCTCGCCGGCAGTGCATGGCAGCTTCTACGAGCTCTATGCCATTGCCGCCGCCGTGCTCGGCGGCTGTTCGCTCCGGGGCGGCGAGGGATCGATTCTTGGTGTCCTGCTCGGCACCGTCCTGCTCCAGGTGCTGCAGAACCTGGTCAACCTGCTTGGCATTCCGAGCTCGCTGAACTTCGCGGTGATGGGAACCGTCATCCTGATCGGCGTCATCGCCGACCAGCAGATCATGCTCTATCGCCAGCGCTCCGCCACGGCCCGCGGCCGCCTTCAGGCCGCGGCGACCGCGTCGCAGGAAACGGCGGAATAGCATCCTGCACGAGCCCTCATGGCAGACAATCCGCGTAGCCGCCGGGCAGATGGCGGGACAGCTGCAGCGCCGATCTGACCTCTGGATGGCACAGGGCTGCCAGTTCGTCGGTGTATCGGTAGCCGGGGGCATGGCCGCAGAAATCATCGCGCGTTGCCGGATGGGTGTAGATCTCGACAATTCCCTCCGGCAGCGAGCGAAGCAAGGAGAGGATCCGCGGCTCTGTCATGCCGCCGGACCACGCCAGCCCATAAACGGCGTCCGGGACCAGCAGGCCCTTTGCCCGGGCCTTGGCGCGAATGAGCGAGCCCCACCAGCGCAGGAAATGCCCACCGCCCGGCCCTGAGGGCGAAAGGCCGGAGCGGCGCGGCTCGACGGGCACTCTCACCCCCCTCATCCCGTATTGGCGGCCGACGGCAGCGATCATCCCGAACACAATCGGGTGCAACTGAAAATGCTTGTGGGCATCGACATGGTCGAGGGCGAGACCGGTGCGCTGAAACAAGTCGAACTGCGACACGATTTCCGAAAGGAGCTCACGGCGTGCATCTCGGCTCGCTACGAGCTCGAAAGCCAGTCGGACCATGTCGCTCCTGAGATTGCCATCGGTGCCCGTCAGCCGTGCGATCTGCTCGAGGCCAAGAGCGGGCCGCCCTTCGAGGAGAACCAGGTGGAGACCGACGCGAAGCTGCGGCATTGCTCTTGCGCGCCTCACGGCGTCGGCGGCCGCCGGTGCCGCAACCATGAGGCTGGCGGCGGTCAGAATGCCCGATCGATGGGCCTGCTCGACCGCCTCGTTGACCTCCGGCGCGAGGCCGAAATCATCGGCCGTGACGATGAGCCTGTTCAGCGCCGCATCCTCGCAATCGAGCGCACATGCAGAACGGATATCAGCGCGCCGCCCTTTCGGTTCGGAGCGCTCCGCCGTCGGAGACATGATAGACATGATCTCGCCAGTGGACGGCGCGACCGGCGAAGCTCGAGACGTATATGGCGAAGGCGAGCGCGTCGCGAACAGGGATCATCCAGCAAGGATGGGGCGGAAGCTTGAACCGGCGTTCAACGGCGAGACAAAGGCCGTATTCGCATGCGAGAGCTGCCGCGGCCAGCCAGAGTCCTTGGGCGGCGAAAGCGGCGCCAAGCAGCGCCAGAACCAGCGGATGGGTGATGATCATGCCGGCAAAGCCGGCAGGATCGACGGCGCGGACCGTTCTTGCCCAGCGAAGTTCGTGGAACCACAGGCTCGCAAAACTATCCTCCTGGCACGCATGTCCGATCGTGAAGCCTGGAATTGCGACCACGAGCCCCTGGCTGCGGACTGCCGTCCCGATTGCGTAGTCGTCGGCGAGCTGATTTGCGAAGGCTGCAAAACCGCCGATGGCGCGCAAGGTCGTGCGCCGCATCGCGATCGTGGATCCGAAACAGGGCTGCGCCAATCCCAGGCTCAGCCCAGCGATGACATTCGGCAGGAAACAAGTGTTGATGACCATGGCGCAGAGTCGGCTCCAGATGCCGGACCGAGGGATGCCGTGATAGAGGCAGGTAACGGCACTGACCCCGGGGCGCTGCAATTCGCCGATCACCTCGAGCAGGAAATCCGGTCCAACCTCGATATCGCTGTCCGACAGGATGATGACGTCGTGCCGGGCGAGTCTGGCCATGGCGACAAGATTCGAAATCTTGCGGTTCGAACCAAGTTCCTTCGCCTTGGCCGAGACCGCGATGCGCTCCGGGAAAGCCCCGGCGAGGCGGGTCGCAGGCCCGAGAGCCGTGTCTTCGGGTTTCTGGACACCGAGCACGATCTGGACAGGTGCCGGATAATCCTGAGTGCAGAAAGATCGCAGCCGTTCATAGAGGTGCGGCTCATCTCCACAAAGCGGCTTGAGGATGGTCACCGGCTCGATGCGTCGGGGTAATGGCCGGTGACCGCGCTGGAACAAGAGCGTCAGCAGGGCTGCGGCGAGCGTGTAGAAGCAGCCGACCGCCGACAGCCCAAGGAGGATTATGGCCATCACTTCGCGGGTCATTGCATGCGCGACTCCCGCCGTCCGAAGCGCTCATCAAGCTCGGCGCGCGTGAGGAACACATCGGCCCTGCTCCTCCTCAGACAGTCCAAGCCGAAGGCTCGCCGATTGTGCGCGAGGATGAGCAAGCTGATGAGAACATTCTCTCCAACGCGGTGCAGAGGCGACCAGATCGTGGCGGGGGCAGTGTCGCGAACCGGCTTGAAGCCGAAATGGCCGCAGAATCGCAAAACCTGGTCCATGTGCTCGGTCGTTCCGAGGGCGGCGTCTGCACGCACTCCTTTGACTGCCTGCAGGTTGCGAACTGCCAGAAATGTCGCGAGTTCCTGGAGAGAGGTAGTGAGGGCCCGGCTGAACCGGCGCGCCCATTCGAAGTTTGCCCCTGCCCCGTCGTACTGCGGCACGCGCTCGTTCCAGAAATGAAGCTGAACAATCTCATCGCCGGGCAGAAGCGTGGTCCCGTCGGAAAGCGTCATCGCGTGGCTCAGCCGGCGCAAGTCGATGCGAAACAGGCAATCGGGATGCGAGGAATATTCGATGACGCCAAGGCGCCGACGGAGGAAGGAGTCCAACCCGAAAACGAGCCGCGCCACGGCGTCCCGTTTCGATGGATTCGCCGCGGAATTCAACGAAACCGCTTGCGGTCGATCATCAGTTCTCGCAGACACGACAATCGGATCCCAATGGTAGCTCGCCGACCCCCCTTTCAGGCGGCATATTGATCCGAAAACTGCTTGAGATCCAGTTAGTTGCAAGAAATGCTTGCGACTTTGGCGATCAGCATGACAGCTCAGCCGGTTTCGGCGGTCGCATAGGTCCGGGCATGAGCTTCGGCCACCGCCTCCTCGAGCGGCCGGCCTTGGCGGTAACCTGCGAGGTCGTCGGGACGGGAAACTCCGGCGAGCAGCCGCGGACATGGCTCCGGATCGCCGATCACGGTTCGGACGGGAAGCCGTTCGGCATAGATGGGGAGCAGGTAATCCTCTTCGTCATCGCCGACGCCCTTGGCCCGGATCTTCGCCGAAGCGCGCTCGATCGTCATGGTGATGACGGTGGTTGCCTTGAATTCCTGCGCCGATATCGGGCGCAATCTCGCCGTCCGACCCGGGAAGAAGCGGTCCACCATCATGGTCAGGGCATGCCGCTTCTCTTCGGGACTGGTCACCAATGTCGCCCGGCCGAAAGCCATCACCGAGCGATAATCGGCGGAATGGTTGAACCCGGAGCGGGCCAGAACGAGGCTGTCGAGATGGGTGACCGTCAGGCAGGCCGGCTCGCCGGACGACAGGTTTCGCAGCATGCGACTGGCGCTGCTGCCATGCCAATAGAGCTGGCTGCCTTCACGCCAGAACAGCGTCGGCGTGCAATAGGGCTGGCCGTCAATGACATAGGAGACGTGGCACAGGGCCGCCGCATCGAGGAGCGCGTGAACCGTTTCATGATCGTAATGACCGCGGTCATGCCGGCGCTTCACGCGGTTAACGACATTCACCGGATAATCCGGCGACTGACCATCCGCCATTGTCACCTCCAATCTTCCCGTTCGCTCATGGCATGTTAAAATGGTCGCCGATAGGGCCAATTATGCTATCGAGATGGCGACCACTTTGAAAAGTCAACGGGAATTGCTGGACATTCCCCTGCAGCTCGATCCTGGCGCCGGCAACCAGTCGCTCCAGGTCAACCGGGCGCTGCGGAATGCCATTCTCGACGGTCGGCTGGCACCGGGCCTGCGCCTGCCCTCGAGCCGGGCGCTGGCTCGCCAGCTCGGGTTACGGCGCAACGCGATCATTGCTGCCTACGAGCATCTCTCGAGCGACGGTTTCGTCGAGACGCGAACCGGGGCGGGCACTTATGTCGCCGCGACCCTCCCAAGGAGATCGCCGACGCCCGGCATCCATCTGCCGGATCAATCACAGATGCAGGAGCGGCGCCCCTTTGCGCTTGGTCATACGCATGCGGACCGAACACTGCTGAGGAAGCTCGGAGCGGCATTGCGGCGGTGCACGGTGCATGCCGATCCGGCTCGCTTCGGGTATGGCGACCCACGCGGCAGCCGCTTCTTGCGCGAGCAGATCGCCGACTACCTGGCGGCCAATCGCGGTCTGCGCTGCGATCCCGGGGCGATCCTGGTAACGAACGGAACGCAGCAGGCCGTCCGGTTGTGCGCCAGCGCATTGCTCCAGGCCGGCGATCGGCTGTGGATGGAGGACCCGGGATATCCGGTGGCCCGCAATACATTCATTGCCTCGGGCCTCGTGCCGGTGGCGGTCCCGGTGGACGGAGAGGGTCTCGACGTCGAGGCGGGCCGCCGCCTCGCGCGCAAAGCGAAGGCCGTCTATGTCACGCCGTCGCATCAATTTCCGACCGGAGTCACGATGAGCATGACACGGCGGGTGGCGCTTCTCTCCTGGGCTTCGGAGACGGGAAGCCTCATCTTCGAAGACGACTATGACAGCGAATTCCGCTACGCCGGACCGCCTCTTACGGCCCTTGCCGGACTCTCTCACGGCGAGGGGGTGATCTATCTCGGGACTTTCTCGAAGACGCTGTTCCCGGGCCTGCGGCTTGCCTATGCCGTGCTGCCGACC
>DATAOT010000218.1:0-14380 GCA_036265615.1 Aestuariivirgaceae bacterium | reverse complement strand
TGACGCGCCGGGGCGGGGCGAGGGTCCAGCTGCGCAAGCGGCTGGAGGCCTGGGGAGCCGTTCTGGCCGGTGCCTGCGATGGCGCAGCCAGCGAGCGGGCGGCAGGAGAAGGCGCTCCGAAGCCCCCAAGAAAGCCGCCGCCCGATGTCGGCTGGCTGCCGAGCGCGCTGGCGGCTGGAGCGCTGGCGGTTCCAGCCGCACGACCAACCGAGCCCATGCTCGAGCCGATCGCATCGCCAGCCGTACCGGCAACGCCGCCCACGGCCGTGCCGGCACCGCCAGCAACGCCGCGGTGCATGTCGGTGATACGATGATCATCCCGCCGCCATTATCTGCGAGCGACTTTGCGAAGCCAGGACTGCGGCCGGCAGACGCGTCAGCACGATCCGCCCGATCCGATCCAGTGCCGGCGCCGCCTGTGCCTCGGGCCAAGCCCAGGAGCGCGCCATCAAGCTGGATGGCGAATGTCAGCACCGGTGCTGTTGCGGACGAGCAGGACGTGCCGAAGGCCAGGATTGTTCCCAGAATGGCGCCGCCTGCCTGGAGCAGGAGCAAAGGTGCGGAGCAATCGCCGGCCACGGCGAAAGGCAAGCCGGCGCGGCCGCGCAACGAAGCCCAGCAGCCGCGATCAACAAGACCGATCGGCCGCAAGAGCAACGCCAGCGCCGCTGCAAGAACCGAAACCCGCGCACGGGGCAACGATGTCAACGAGGTCAGACGGGCCGTAGAGCAGCTCGACGACCAGGACATGCGGGCATTTCGGTTGCACTGCGGGCAAATTCTGTCGGCGCCAGGCCGGTTCGACAGAAGCCGCGTCGCGATCTGTCGGGCTGCATCCTTATGAGGTGATTTCCTCCGGATGCGGAGTTTCTGACAGGAGTCATCGCCGGGCCGCAGTGTCGCCGCATATTGACCAAATCTTGAAGCCCCCAATGGCCGGGTTTGGGATTGTCATGTGTGTAGGTGTAAGCCGAGGTAAGGTAATGAGTGACATCACGGCAGCAATCGACCGATTGAGGCGCGACATCGAGCAGATCGAGAACGGTCAGGCCACCACCCTCCGCGAGATGGGCCATCAGATTGGCCGCATCGTCACGGCCTTCCAGGGAATACTGGAAGAATTCACGACAAGCGTCACACACATTCAAAAGGAGCTCGAAACGGCTTGCGAAACCGCCAAGGTGAAGCAGATCCAGCTGTTCACCAGCCTCCTCGATGTGCAGGCCTCGATCGAGTATAAATGCCAGCGTCTGTCGGGTCTTGCTCAGGACATTCCCGACACGACCGAGACCGCGCCGCCCGCGCTCGAGCAGCTGTCTCGCGATTCGATGGTGATCGACACGACCGATTTCACCGACAGCAAGAAACGCCACAAGCTCGCCCAGATTGCAGCCGGCGCGCGCTGAGCCGAGGCGTTTCTCAACGAGGGTCGCCTGCCGCGCTTGAAGAGGCGGCTGCTGGGGCGACCGCGGCCGACCACGCCATGCTCCTGCTCAGGCTTCCTTGTGCAGGCGCCAGGCCCGGTTCCAATTCTCGTCGGCCGGCATGGTCGCAAGGCTGTCGAGACGCTTAAGCATGATGTCGCTTGGTCCATCGTCGGGCACACTGGCGAGGCAGGCTTCGAATCCCTTTCGGGCTTGCTGCCATTCGCCATTGCGATAGGCGTGCAGCGCTTCGGCATAATTCGCCTGGAGCGCGCCCTGCTGCGGCGTGATGTGCCCCTCCTTTCCCAGGATCTGGAACAGCGACTGCGGCACCTCGATACCGGGCAGCACGACCGTGTCGATCTCGCGCAGCGCAAAACGGGCTGCAATGCTTTCAGCCGTCCTCGGACAGACCAGGACGGTGGTGCGGTAGATCCGGTTGGCGAATTCGATGCGCGAGGCCAGGTTCACGGTATCGCCGATGACCGTGTAGTTGCGACGGTCCTGAGCGCCGACGCTGCCGGCGAGGCAAGTGCCGGTGGCAATGCCGATGCGCACGGTGGCGCTGCGGATCTTGGTCGTGCCGTCGAATATGCGGCGGCGGGCTTCGGTCACCTCGGGCATCTTGGCGAGGCAGAGGAGGGCGGCGTCGGCGCTGCGCAGAGCCACTTCGCCCTGCGGCACGAAAGGCGTACACCAATAGGCCATCACTGCATCGCCGATATATTTGTCGATGATGCCGTCGGTTAAGGTGATCTCGCGGGTAACCACCGAGAAATAGGCATTGAGGAACTGCACGACCTTCTCGGGCTCGATGCGCTCGCTCAATCCGGTGAAGCCGACGAGATCGCAGAACATGACCGCGGCATCGCGATGCTCGCCCCGCTCGGCAAGCGTTTCCCGGCTGCCGATCAGCTGCTCGGCAATGCGCCGGTCGACATAACGACCGAAGGTTTCGCGGATGCGTTCGCGCATGCGCAGGCCTTCGGTCATCTGATTGAACGAGCGGGCGAGGCGCCCGATCTCGTCGCGACGGGCCGGGATCTCGATGCGCGTTTCAAGGTCGCCGCTCTCCACGGCTTCGGCGCCGCGGACGATCGAGCGGATCGAGCGGATGAGCCGGACGGCGCCGATGGCTGCCACGGCCAGACCGAGAATGGTGGAGATGACGAAAACGACGATGGTGGCGGTCTGCGTCCGGGTCTGGGCGGCTTGCGCATCCTGAGCGACCACTCTCAGATTGGCGAACATGTCGGCGCGCGCTTTCTCCAACCGCTGGCCGAGCTCATTGCGGATGGCATCGACGGTGACGAGGCGCCGGCGCGCTTCGGGGAGAGATCTCCGGCTGATGGCATCGAGCAGCCGTGTTGCCTCCTGGTCGTAAACTTTGACGAGCTCGGTTAGTTCGACCAGCATCTCCCGCAAGCTGGCGGTTTGGGACCAGAAGGCGAGCGTCTCATCGCCTTCCTCCGCGGTCAGCAGCCGGGTGGCCTCGCCGAGCTCGTGGTCGAGCGCGCTTTGCGCCTTGAGGAAGTCCTGCCGGTAGGCAGCGGTCGCGGCTTCGGCCGGGAAGGGATCTTCGGCCGCGATGTAGGCCCGCCTGAGCGCCACCGCTTCCTCCAGCGACCGGATGTGGCTGCGCGCAAGAGCCCCATAGGCAGGAATGGCAAAATCGACCACTTGTTGGATCTGGCGAACGGTTTCGGCCGAATTGCGCAAGGATATGAAAGCCGTCAGCGACAACAGCATGATCAGCCCGGCGGTCAGGCCGACGAATTTGGCTCCGAGCGAGAGGCCGCGCAGCGGCGGCTCGGCGGTGGCTGCGGTCGCTGCCGTCATCGCCGACCGAGCGGAAGCTGCCAGTTTCCAGACTGCATTGGCCAATGGCATAGTGTGGTCACGACATCCCTGCCGCCGATGAGGTCGAATCCCGCCGATGCCAGGATAAGAACACGGCAAGTGGTTCACAAGATTTCCGTAAACCCGTCCGCCAATGGCGGGGCTGACCCGGTCGTCGTCGACGACGAACCCTTGATCGAAGGCGCGATTGCCCGCGTTTTCATCCGACGCGACGCCTCGGATCGGACGCTCCGCCGGCTTCGGATCTGCCTCAGGCGGTCGGCCGTTGGTGCCTATGCGGTGGGACGGACGGGCTCGCCGCGGTCAGGCTATTGGACGACGGTCGATGTCGAAAAGAGGAGCGATCTCGATCAGCTGCGGGCCAAGGCGCGCCGCCTGATCGACGGCTGGAAGGATTTTCGGTAAATCGCCTGGCGACAGGCATTTGTGAAGGAAATGGTCATGGAGATACGCAGATGCGGCGCGCTCCCGACGCGCAAAGGCCCGGCATCCTGGTTCACCGGGACGACATGGCAGGACCCGATCGTGGAGGCGCCCGAGCCGGCTCGCGTCAGATCAAGCATGGTTCGGTTCGATCCCGGCGCGCGCACACATTGGCACACCCATCCCCTCGGCCAGACGCTCGTGGTCATCGCCGGGTGCGGCCGAGCGCAGAGCTGGGGCGGGTCGATCCAGGAGATCCGGGCCGGCGATGTGGTGTGGATCCCGCCCAACGAAAAGCATTGGCACGGGGCAGGGCCGGACACGGCAATGACTCACCTTGCCATCCAGGAAGCGCTGAACGGCAGTCCCGTCGACTGGCTGGAGCCGGTGACCGACGAGCAATATGGCGGCTGACCGATCGGGGCAGCGCACGATCGGGGCAGCGCAGGGGCGAGCAGATCCCTTACTCCGCCGGATCGGCTCCGGTGCCGGCCGATTCCGCCTTGAGCCTGGTTCCCAGGAGCACGCCAGCCTTGTCGGCAATGGGATAAGCTGCCGAAATCACATGCGAGTTGATGCGGTGCAGGTCGCGCACCAGGTCGACGAACAGGGCGCTGGCTCGCGGCGCTGCCGACCAGCCGCCCGAGCCGGGGCGCAGATGCGCCCCGATGACGCGGTTTTCGATGGTCCTGAAGGCTGCTTTCTGATTGATCAGATGGCGCGCACCGCTGATATCGCCTGACGCGAGCACGCTGGCGGCGAGCCGCAGATTGTCGCGCACGATTTCGACCAGCTTGTCGAGGGCGGCCTGCTGCTCCTGCGAGAACTCGATCGACTCCTTGATCTTGGCCTTCAGGCGATCACGCAGGTTGAGGTCGATGACGTCTCCGGCATGTTCGAGATTGCTGACGAACAGCGCGATTTCCATGGCCCTGCGGCTGTCATCGGGCTCGAGCTCGAGATGCGACAGATCGGCTAGATAGACGTGGATGGCGCTCTGATAGGCCGTCAGTCGTTCCTCGTGGCGCTTGATCAGCTTCAGGGGCTCGAGCTTGCCGGTTCTGAGGACCTCGGCCACCAGCTCGAACATGCGGTCGAGGATCTCGGTCATCCGGGCGATCTCCGCCTGGGCATTGCTCAGGGCGATGGCGGGCATCTCGAGCGACAGAGGATCGAGGTAACGCGGCGGCCCCGGACCGTCTTCCGGCACCGGCTGCTCTGGAAGCACCTTGCGCATGAGATCCGCGACCGGCTCGACCAGCGGCAGGAAGACCAGCGCCAGGAGCAGGTTGAAGCCGACATGGAACAGGGCGGCCTTGACCACTGCTGACCCGCCCCAGCTCATCATGGCTGCCGCGAGATGGTCGGACAGCGGCAGCAGCAGGAGAGCGGTGCCTGTTCGGCAGAGGAAATTGGCAAGCGGCAGGCGCCGCGCGGCGAGCGGCTGCCCGGCCGTTGCGAGGACGGCCGGCAGGCCGCCGCCGACATTCAGCCCGAGAATGAGACTGAGCGCGGCAGCGAGATCGAGCGTTCCGGCGTGCAGGAAGCTGGTCACCAGAAGGATGACCGGCAGAGTCGATTGGCTGAGCCAGACAGCGGCCGCGCCGACGATGAGCGCGATCAGCGGCTCGCCGCCGGCGGCGGCGATGAGCTCGCGGAACAGTTCCGAGTTGCGGATCGGATCGGTCGCGCCGACGACCAGCTTCAGGGCAAGGAACATCAGCCCGAGGCCGAGCATGACGCGGCCGGCATTGCGCATGCGGAAGGTCGACGACCAGACGAAGACCGAATAGCCGGCGATGATGAAGATGGGCGACAGCAGTTGGGCATGAGGTCCGGCGACCGAAAAGATCGCGCTGACGGTGGCCGAGCCGAGATCGGCACCGAGCAGCGCGGCAAGGCCGGCGCTCGGGGTGATGAGCCCGGTGCTTGCGAGGCTTGCCAGGATGAGCGCAGTGGCTGTGCCGCTCTGCAGGATCAATGTGGCCCCGAGCCCCGCGGCGACGGCGCGGTGGCGGCGCGACAGCTTGGTCCGCAGGAAACCCTTGAGCCAGTCGCCCCAGGCGCGGGTCACGCCGGTGCGGACCATCCGGACGCCCCACAGCAGCATGGCGACGGCAGCTACGAGATTGATCAGGATTTCTGCGCCTGGCCGCACGATGGCACTCCCTTGGATCCATCCAAAATCGAGCAATCACGCCGGCATGTTGCGCCAGGATCGACCAGCTTTGGAAGATAAACGACGCAAGCGACGAAAGTTGCTAAGCTGCCCGGCCGTTCCGGTCGAATGGACAGGTCTGCCATGATTACCAGGGCTTTCATCCAGATATCGGCGCTGGCGGGATTGATCGCCGGCCTATCGTCCGGCGCCAGCGCCCAGCAGGACTCCGAAGCCATTCAAGTGGTCGCCGATGCGGTGCGATCCCAAGGCTATGCCTGCGCCGAGCCCTCGGCAGTGCAGCGCGACGAGGCATTGTCGCGGCCCGATCTGCCAGTGTGGGTATTGACCTGCGAAGGCGGGCGGTACCGGGTGGAGCTGGTGCCCGACATGAAGGCGCGGGTGACGCCGATACAGTAGGCAGTAGGCAAGAGCACCGTTCGCTGCCTATTGGTTATTTACTACCGGCTCTCTTCCCCGGCCGGGGATGAAGTTATCCACAGGCGCGAATCACTCTGGTGGAAAACTGGCCTCCAAAGTGATTCGGCAAATGCAGTCAAGTGCTCGACCGGACTAAGCTCTCCGGCGACGCGTGTGTTAGCAGCTTTGGAGGCGTCTATGACAACTGCAATATTGGCCGCCATCATTCCTCTCTCTGTGAATTTTCTTTTGGCGGCGGCGGTTTTTCGACTTCCTGAACTTCAAGCCGTGCCTAATGGTTTCCAGCCAGCACCGGATGTCGGACCGGAGATGAAGGCCGTCGAGCCGGTTGCTGCCGAGATGATCGAAGAAACGGAAGTGGCCGATGAAGTGACCAAACAGGCCGCTTAGTCGTCCGCTCGAAATCGCGCCGGACTGATCGCTTCGACGGTGATGCCGTGCTTGGCGATGGCCGGCGGGATGCCCTTCCTGTGCAGGAGAGCAGCGGCGACTTCCGACAAGGCCGGGGAGGACTGGATTCCATAGCCTCCCTGGCCGGTCAACCAGAACAGACCTTCGACTTCGGGATCGTAGCCGACAACCGGATTCCCGTCCGGCGCGAAGGTTCTGAGGCCTCCCCAGCTGCGTTCGATGCGGTTCACGCCGTGATCGATCAGGCGCTCATAGGCGGCGATTCCCTCGGCGAGCTTGAAGTCGTCGGCATAGGCATCATGCGGATCGACCGGCGTGGCGTCGCAAGGCGAGAGCATCAGCTGGCCCCCGGTCGGCTTGCAGTAGAAATCCTCACGGGCAGGGAAGATCTGCGGCCATCGGTTGATGTCGGCCGAGGCCGGGGCCGCGATGATGCAGGCGCTGCGCCGCCTGGGCTCCAACCCCACCGGGGCGGCGCCGAACAAGCGGGCGACCTGATCGCCCCAGGCTCCGGCGGCAATCACCACCAGCGGTGTTGAAACGGGCCCGGCTGCAGTGTCGATGGTCCAGGTGCCGTTCCGTGTCGCCCGCTCGACGCGGGCGCGGCACTCGACGGTGCAACCGCCGGCTCGCGCGGCGCGCAGAAAGCCCTGATGCAGGGCATCGACATCGACATCCTTGGTCAGATCGTCGAGCAGGATCCAGGCGAGCTCGTCGACACGCAACTGCGGAACCAGGGCAGCGGCCTCGCTGCGCGGTATCTCGACATAGCCGCGCGCGATGAACTCCGCCGGGTCGGAGCCATCGTCATGCTCGCCGCACATCATGACGCCGCGCGGCGTCACCAGCGGGGTCGGGCTGAAACCGTCGGGCGGCTCGTGCAGGAACGGGCCGCTGGCATGGGTCAAGGCGCGGAAGATCGGCGGGCCGAAGCTTGGCTCCCACATCGCTGCCGATCGCGATGTGGTGTGAAATCCCGGATGGTCCTCCATGTCGAGCAGCAGGACGGTGCCGGTTCCGGCAAGTCTCGCGGCGAGCGAGGCGCCGGCAATGCCGGCGCCGATGATCACGACATCAGCTGTTCCGATCATTCGATACGATACCCCTTGTCATCGAGCAGGACGCAGTCGGCAGGCGTGACGGAGACGCTCACACGCTCGCCCTCGCGCCAGACCCGGTTCTCGATCATGGTGTTGGCGATCACCGTCAAGCCGGAGACATCGATGAGATAGGAGGCCGTGCCGCCGAGGAAGGACGTGGTGGCGATGGTGCCGGGAAGGTGGTTGGGCTCTGCGCTCTCTGGCGGCCCGACGAGAACGCGCTGGGCCCGGATCACGACGGTCACTGGCAGCCCTTCCGCGAGGCCCGGGGGTGCCGCAACCCGGAGCTCCGGGCCGCGGTTGATGACGATCAGCGCCATCCCGTCGGCGATGCGCGCGACACGGCCTTCGAGAAGGTTGGACTGGCCGAGGAAGCTTGCGACGAAGCGCGACGCGGGCTGGCGGTAGACGGTCTCAGGCGTGCCGGTCTGCTCGACCTTGCCGTGGTTCATCACCACGATGCGGTCGGACATGGCGAGCGCCTCCTCCTGGTCGTGGGTGACGAAAATGGTGGTGATGCCGACTTCCCGCTGGATGATCTTCAATTCGGTGCGCATCTCCTCGCGCAGATTGGCATCGAGGGCCGACAGCGGCTCGTCGAGCAGCAGCACGTCGGGCTCGATGACGATGGCGCGGGCAAGGGCGATGCGCTGCTGCTGACCGCCCGAGAGTTCGGACGGCAGCTTGCGCTCGACACCCGGGAGGCGGACCATGTCCAGCGCACGCCTGACCTTGGCAGCCTGAACCGAGCGCTCGACATTGCGGTATTTGAGGCCGAAGGCGATGTTGTCGAACACCGTCTTATGGGGGAACAGCGCATAATTTTGAAACACGAGGCCGATGTTGCGCTTGTGGATCGGGATGTCGTTGATGCGACGGCCGGCAACGTGAATGTCGCCCGCCGTCGGCTGCACCAGCCCGGCGATGGAACGCAGGATGGTGGTCTTGCCGCAGCCGGAAGGACCAAGAAGGGTGACGAAGGCGCCTTTGGGAAATTCCAGGCTGACGCGATCGACGGCGACGTAGTCCCCATAGGACAGAGTGACGTCGGTGAGGGCGACGGCCGGTTCTATCGTCGCCTGATGCTGCATGGGTCTCTTCCCCTCATGGCCGGGCTTGACCCGGCCATCCAGTCTTTGCTTCGGAAGGACCCTGGATGGCCGGCTCGGGGACCGGCCATGAGGGAAGAGACAAGGGCGCTCATGCGCCCTTGGCGATCCTGTCCCACTGCTTGGTCCACTGGTCGGTGACCGGCGCCCAGTAGTTGGGATCGGCAAAGGTCAGGGACTTCATGCTGCCGGTCGGATCGAAGGCTGGCAGCTTCTTGATCTTGTCGGTCATCTGGACCTTGCTCGGATCGAGAGCAGGGGGATAGTTCTGGCCTTCGGCCACGGCGATCGAGGTCTGCGGGTCGAGCATGAAGTTGATAAGCTGCTCGCACTCGGCCATCGGCGCGCCCTTCAGCACGAGCATATCCTCCATCCAGGCATAGCTGTCGGGCGGGTCGAGATACCCGATCGGGTGACCCTGTTGCTGCAGCGCGGCGATGCGTCCGGACCAGGCGTCGGTCACGACGATCTCGCCCTTGGCCAGAAGATCCATCAGCTCGGCACCGGAGCCCCAGTATTTCTTGGCGAGATCGCGGCTTTCGCGGACCTTGGCCCAGACGGCATCGATATCCTTGATGTCGTTGGGTTTCTGGCCGGTCTGCAGCGCGCCATACCAGACACGGGTGACCATGTCGCCATAGCCGCCGATCTTGTCCTTGTATTTGGGGTCGATGAGCAGTTTGGCGCCTTTCTCCTTGGCCTCGGCGTCGGAGATCACCTTGGTATTATAGGCGATGCCGGTGGTGCCATAATCGTAGGGAGCGCAGGACAGCTTCGGCGTGACCTTGCGGAATGGTTCGATCATTGCCGGCATGACGAGCTTGAGATTGGGAATGTTGGCTTCGTCGATCTCGGTGAGGAAGCCGCCATCGGCATAACGCTTGTAATATTCGACGCCCGAGGAGTGGATGATCTGGTAGTCGCCGGGGCTCGCGGTCTTGACCTTGGTGATGATCTCGCTCTCATCGCCGAAGGTCCCTTGGACGACCTTGACGCCGGTCTTCTTGGTGTAGGGCTGGAGGGCGTATTTGTCGATCGCCTCCTGGACCACGCCGCCCCAGCCGTCGAAACGGACCTCGGTGACCGCGGCAAGGGCCGGGCCGACCCAGCGCGCCGTCAGGCCGGTGGTGGCGGCAAGCGCCGCGGCGAGGCCGAGGAAGGTTCGGCGGTCGAGATCGCCGTTGCCGTAGCGCTCGCGCAAGGCCTGCAGCCGTCTTTCGGTGGTGTGCTTCATGTCTTCTCTTCCTCCCTTGATGGGTCAACGCGCGCTGCGCGCCAGGAGGCGGGCGAGCCCACCTCCAAGGAGCGGCAGCCCCACTGTAACAACGATCATCAACGTGCCCAGCGCATTGATCTCCGGGCTGATCGAAAATTTCAACATCGACAGGATCTGGGTCGGCATGGTCTCGACCCCCGGCGGCCGCCAGAACATGCTGGCGGTGATGTTGTCAAAGGAAATCGTGAAGACGAGCAGCAGGCTCGCGACGATGGCCGGCATCAGCAGGGGCAGGGTGACCTCACGGAAGGTCTCCAGCCGGTTGGCGCCAAGCGAGAGCGCCGCCTCCTCATAGACCCGCTTGATGCCGATGAGGCGGGCCTGCACGACGAGCACCACATAGGGAAGCGCCAGCAGGATGTGGCCGAGCACCAGCACGATGAGCGAGCGCGGTTGTGCGGCAAAGCGGATGAGCAGCAGGAGGCCGACGCCGAGCACGGTCTCGGGCACCAGAGCCGGCGCGATGATCAAGGTGTTGACCAGAGTCTTGCCGGGAAATTCGTAGCGAACCAGCGCCAGCGCCCCCATCACCCCGAGAACGGTGCAGATCACCGAGGTGACGAGCGCAATCCACATCGATGTCCGAAACGCCCGCAGCACCGCCTCGTTGTCCATGAGCTTCTCATACCAGCGCAGGCTGAGGCCCGTCATCGGGAAACCGCCGAACATCGAGCTGTTGAAGGACAGGACCACGACCACAATGATGGGAGCAAACATGAAGATGTAGACAAGGACGGTGGTGAACTGGACGCCCCGCCAGCCCCAGCCTGTCGCCTCCAGGCTCATTGCGACAGTCCCTTGAAGATCTGTGACAGGCCCATATAGCGGCTATAAATCACGGAAATGATGCCGAGCAGCACCAGGAGCACGATGGACAGGGTGGCGCCAAGCGGCCAGTTGAGCTCGGACATGATCGTATCGAAGACCAGATTGCCAAAGAGCGCATCGCGGGTCGAGCCCAGGATCTGCGGGGTGACGTAGCTGCCGGCGGCGAGCACGAAGCACAGCAGGAGCCCGGCCATGAGGCCGGGCAGCGACAGCGGGAGGGAGACTTCCTTGAAGGCCTGCCAGCCGGTGCAGCCGAGAGTGCGGGCCGCCGCAATGAGGTTGCGATCAATTCCTTCGAGGCTGACATAGACGTTGAGCACCATATAGGGGAGCAGGAAATGCACCATCCCCATGATCACGGCTCCCTCGGTGTAGAGCATGCGGATCGGCTGATCGATCAAGCCGAGGTCGATCAGCGCGACGTTGATGACGCCCTGCTCGCCGAGAATGTGGATCCATGAAAAGGTCCGGATGGTGAAGCTGATCCAGAAGGGCACGATGAGCAGGAGCAGCAGCAGCCATTTGTGGCGGAAGCGGCTCATGGCGATGAAATAGGCGGCGGGGTAGCCCATCACGGCGCAGATCAGGGCGGTGATGGTGGCAACACGCACCGTCTTCCACAGGAAGCCGTGATAATAGGGGTCGGTCAGGAACTCCTGCCAATTGGCCAGCGTCAGGATCGGCTTTTCGACGCCGGCGCTGACGAAGGTGTAGAAGGTGAAGACCATCATGATGGCGATCGGCACCACCAGCAGCAGGATCAGCAGGGACAGAACCGGTGCAAGCAAGAGCCACGGCGGGCGATCGGATACGCCCCTCATGGCGACAGGCTCGCCGGGCCGCTGACGAACGGGCTGCCACGCTCGTAGAAGCGCAGCACCCGGTGCGCTTCCTTGGTGATGCCGATGCGAATGCTGGCGGCGATCTCGGCCTCGGGCCGCCCGGCCTCGCCAAGCCATAGGGGATTGCCTGCGCACAGGTCCATGCCGTCGAGGCGTGCATCGATGCCGAAGGCGGTGGCAAGCCGCCCGGGGCCGCGGGCGAGGTCGCGGGGCCGGTTGGTGCCGCGGCGGCGGGCCATCAGGCCCGTACCTTCGAGCGGCTCGACGGCGCGCAACAGGACGCCGGCGCCGATTCCGGCCTGCTCGCTCGAGACGTTGAGGGAGAACCAGCAGCCATAGATGAAATAGACATAGGCATGGCCGCGGTCGAGAAAGAGCGAGCGGTTGCGGCGGGTCTCGCCGCGGAAGGCATGGCCGCTGGCATCGCCGACCACATAGGCCTCGGTTTCGACGATGCGGCCGCTGGTCCGGCCTTCCTCGCTGTCATGGACCAGGATGCGACCGATCAGATAGCGCGCCAGCGCCACCGTTTCGGCGGGGAGTTCCCCCCGTCGGATGAGGCGCGGTGTCGGAGTGATGGAAAGCGCCTGATCAACCGATGCAAGGCTGGACCGCTGTCTTGGCGCGGCGTGAGGCTTTCTCATCCTGGGCACGAAGCTGAACCATGGTCAGGCCGGAGTCTACCCTGGTCAGGGTGATGATGTACATCGGTGCGCCGGCACGCTGGGCATTGGAGCGGATCTCGATCGCCTCGTTGGGTCTGATGGTGCGCACGGTGGCATCGGTGCCGAGCGCCGTCATGGTGCAGGCGGCGGTGGCGTCGGCGCTCTTGATCGTGCCCCATTGACCGGAGTCGCTCACGGCGAGCTCGCCCTGCTGACAGGCGGCGAGCAGCAACGCTCCGACGAAAAATATTCCACCGAGTCGTACTGGTCCGCCGACACGAGCTCGTATAATGTCAGGTTGCAACAATGCCATCGAATCTCAACCAGATGGAGCAACACGACGGGGATTATATGCACCCTTGTGACAATTTTCGTGCGCTCATGATGGATTTTTCCCGCGTCACCGGCCTGCCGACCGACGATTTGCAGGATGACGCCTTGCTGTTTGCATCCCCCGATGGCAGTGAGCTGTCCTTCTTCTACTCTCCTGAGTCTGCCTGCGTCACGGTCATGGTCACGGCCGGTCTCCTGCCGGAGGCCGACCGGGCGGCGATCGCCGAGGTCCTGATGCGCGACAATCCGGGTCTTTGGGTGGCGTGCGGCGCCACCATGGGTATCAACGAACGGGGGGAGGCCTGCGTCCTCACAGGGGCGCCGCTCGAGCATCTTTCGGGGGAGCTGCTGGCGTCTATGACGCAGGGCCTGGTCGAACTTGCGGCGAAGCTCGATCAAAGCCTCAAAGCGGGCTTGCTGAAAAGCGAGGCCGAGCACCGCGACGAGCGGGCACAGACCGACCTCTTTGCCGAGATGCGGCTCTAGCGAGCCGCTGCCGCCCCATTCATCCCAGCTCGTCGCTCGACTCCGAGCTGACCAGCTCGGTCTCTTCTCCGGAGTCGACCCGCTCGGTCCTGAACTTGGTGGTGACGGGGAGCAACCAGATCGGCTGCTGGGAATAGGGCTGCTCGGAGGCGTGAAATCGTCGAGCGGGACGCCGCCGCCGGAGGATGGCGGGGAGGGAGGCGATGGCGGCGGCGTCTCCAGGACATAGTCATCGTCGGTCCGGGTCCGAGGCGTGGAGAGGTCGAGCTCGACGACGCTTCGCGGCGATGAGGAGGACGAGTTCGGTGCGATCGGCTCCGGGTCGACTGTCCAGCGGGGCGGGGGCGTCCGATGGCGTCGTCTCTCGACTCTCTGGACGACATCATCGTCAATCACCGCCGCGAGAGCATCCTCAGTCGCCTGGAGCTGGCTCTGCCCGAGATCGGGCGCCGGGACGGTCACGACCAGCGTGTCATGCATTCGAACTCCGATATGCGAGATTTTCAGAATGCCCAGGGCGTTCAGAACGACCATCTCGTCCGTCTGCATGGCGAGCGGCAGAATGAAAATATTCGCGAGCCGGTGGGTCTCGAGATTATGGGGATCCTTGGCGGCGCAGATCTTGGCCTCGAGATCGGCGATCTCCTGCAGAAGTTTGTCGCGCTGATCTTGGATCGAGCGTCTCTTTTCGTTGCTGAACAGCCCATCGGCGCGGGTCGGCTGCAGCTGCGGAAGGATCTGCTCACGGATTTGGGCAATGCGGCGCAGCTGACGGCCGACTTCCTCCTTCACTTCGGGACGCGGCACGAACTGCAGGAGAAAACCATCATTTTAGCGCATCAGCGCCAGCAAGTCGTTGACGGCATCGCGAAAGACGACCGTGTCGCCGTTCGGAAGCGTGGTCTGATGGTCGAGCAGCGGGATCAGGTGATCCGCCATGTCCTTGCGGCATTTCTTGAAAGCTTCCTCCGCGGTCCTGACCGGGCCGATATTGGTGATGTAGTCCCAGTCCCAATCCGCGCCC
>DATAOT010000217.1:0-12174 GCA_036265615.1 Aestuariivirgaceae bacterium | reverse complement strand
GCCCGCCACCAGCAGCGTGTTGAGGAAGCCGACCAGCAGCGCCCGGCCATAGCTCGAGGCTTCGCTGTAGCTGATCAGCGCCTGGTTGACGCCGAAACCCGCCGTCGACCACAGGAACCGAAAGCCCGAGGCAATGTTGCGGTTCTGGAGGTTGATCTGCGTGTTGCGGACGATGAGCCAGACAAACCAGCCGATCGCCAGGACGAGCAGCAGCTGAATGGCCAGCGACCGGAATTTCGGATCGTTGACGATCGAGCTTCTGGCAGATTGCTGCCCCTGGGTAACTGCGCTCATTCCAGTGCCATTCGAGAGAAGGGCCTCCGGAGATCATCTCCGAAGGCCCTCGACAAAGTCACGCCTCAGCGGATCGGCGGTGCGTATTGCAGCCCGCCCTTGTTCCACAGGGCATTCTTGCCGCGGGCAATCTTGAGATTGGTGCTTTCGCCGACATTGCGCTCGAAGATCTCGCCGTAATTGCCGACGCCCTTGACGATGCGCACCACCCAGTCGTTCTCGAGCCCGATGCCCTTGCCGAAATCGCCTTCGGCCCCGAGCAGGCGCTTGATCTCCGGATTGGTGCTCGACTTCTGCTCTTCCACATTGGCCTGGGTGACCCCGAGCTCCTCGGCATTGAGCAGCGCGAAATAGGTCCATTTGACGATGTTGAACCAGCCATCGTCACCTTGCCGCACCGCCGGGCCGAGCGGTTCCTTGGAGATGATCTCGGGCAGGACGACATGGGCGGCCGGATCGGGCAGCTTCAGCTTCTCGGCATAGAGGCCGGACTGATCCGTGGTGTACGCGTCGCAGCGTCCTTCCTGGTAGGCCTTCAGCACTTCTTCGTTCTTCTCGAAGGCCACGACCTCATAGGTCATGTTCTTGGACCGGAAGTAATCGGCGAGGTTGAGTTCGGTGGTGGTGCCGGTCTGGGTGCATACCGAGGCGCCGTTCAGGTCGGCGGCCGACTTGACGTCGACGCCGGTCTTCTGCTTGAGCGCCGCCGGATTGACCATGAATCCCTGGCCGTCATAGTACATCACGCCGGCGAACTTCAGCCCGAGCGAGGTGTCGCGGCTCATCGTCCAGGTCGTGTTGCGCGACAGCACGTCGATCTCGCCCGATTGGAGCGCGGTGAACCGCTCCTTGGCGGACAGCGGGGTGAACTTCACCGCCTTCGGATCGTTGAAGATCGCCGAGGCGATGGCGCGGCAGAAGTCGACGTCGAGCCCCGTCCAGTTGTTCTGCTCATCGGCATTCGAGAAGCCGATCAGACCCTGGCTCACTCCGCATTGCAGGAAGCCTTTCTTCTTGACATCATCGAGTGTGCCCGCGACGGCCGACGAGGCCACGAGGAGGCTGGCTGCGGCCCCGATGGCCACTGACAGCAGTTCGCGTTTCATCACTTATCCTCTCTGATTGCCGCCGCTTCCCATCCTGGAACATGTCCGCCACGAAGTTCAGGATTTCCGGACTTTCCGGCGTCGCCTTGCGGCGGCTTTTTGGTTAACGTTGCTCCCATTGGACGATCTTGCGCCCGCATGCATCCGAACTGAAAACGCGTGCTGGGTCAAGCCAATATCATTGCTGGGTCGGCGCTGCCGGGCTTGCCCGGACATGGATCATTTGCGATGACCTTGGGCATGCCAAGATCACCCATCGATCCCGCCAAGCTGAAGCCCGCCACACGGCTCGTCGCCGCAAGCCGCCGCTTCAGCGAGCACGGCATGGTCAATCCTGCCGTCTACCATGCCTCGACGGTGCTTTTCGACAGCGTCGAAGCCCTTCACGACCGCAAGCAGGAATATGTTTATGGCCGGCGCGGCACCCCGACGGTGCGCGCCCTCGAGCTTGCCGTCGCCGAACTCGAGGGCGGCTTCGCCTGCAAGCTTCACCCCTCCGGGCTCTCGGCTGCCGCCACCACGCTTGTGACCTTCCTCAAGCCCGGCGATCACCTGTTGATGACCGATGCCGTCTATCGCCCGGTGCGGACCTTTTGCGACGGGACGCTCCAGCGGCTCGGCATCCTCACCACCTATTATGATCCCAAGATCGGCGCCAGGATCGTCGACCTCTTCCGTCCCGAGACCCGCCTTCTTTATCTGGAAAGCCCAGGCTCGCAGACCATGGAGGTGCAGGACGTTCCCGCCATGACCGCGGTCGCGCGGCTTCATGGCGTTGTCACCGCCATCGACAACACCTGGAGCGCCGGCCATTATTTCAAGGCGTTCGAGGCCGGCTGCGACGTCGCGATCCAGGCAGCCACCAAATACATCAGCGGCCACTCCGACGTCATGCTGGGGGCGGTCACCTGCACTGCCGCGCATTGGGACATCTTCAAGGCGACCTATGAGGAGATGGGCCTCTTCGTCGGACCCGACGATGTCTATCTCGCCTTGCGCGGCTTGCGCACCCTCGATGTGCGCCTCAGGCAGCATATGGCGAGCGCGCTGCGCGTCGCCGCCTGGCTTGCCGAGCAGCCGGAAGTGGCGATCGTGCTTTATCCCGCCCTCCCCGGCGCCCCCGGCCATGAATTGTGGGTCCGCGACTTCACCGGCGGCTGCGGCCTTTTTTCCATCCTGTTGAAACCCGTCTCGCAAGCCGCCGTTGCAGCAATGCTGGACGGACTCGAACTGTTTGGTATGGGATACAGCTGGGGCGGCTTCGAGAGTCTCGCCCTGCCTTTCGTTCCGATACGCACGGCAACGCCGTTCGAGCACCCGGGACCGGCGCTCAGGCTCCACATCGGGCTTGAGGATCCTGACGACCTCATCGCCGATCTCGCGGCCGGTTTCGCACGGCTTCGGGCGCACAGCTAGACAGGAAAAGACAAATGAGGTTTCGCCTGACTTTTCTCGCCCTGCTCGTCGGTCTTGCCGCCATTCCGGCAGTCATGGCCGAGAGCGATGATCCGCAGCTGATCTTCAAGAAGTCGACCGTGTTCCGTCTGCTGTCGCCCGATGCCAAGCTTGCCGTCTATGCCATCGATGATCCAGGCGTCGAAGGCGTCGCCTGCCATTTCACCGTCCCGGAAATCGGCGGCTGGAAGGGCTGGGCCGGCCTCGCCGAGGAGCGCTCGGAAATCTCCCTTGCCTGCCGGCAGGTCGGCCCGATCAGCTTCAAGGAGAAGTTCGAGCAGGGTCACGAGATCTACCGCCAGCGCCGCTCCTTGTTTTTCAAGAAGATGCAGATCGTCCGCGGCTGCGATCCCCAGCGTAACGTCCTGGTCTACCTCGTTTATTCGGACAGGCTGATCGAAGGCTCGCCGCAGAACTCGACATCCACGGTGCCGATCATGCCCTGGGGCAACAGTGCCGCACCGCGCTGCGCCGACTTTCTCAACAAGTGAAGTGAAACCAATGCGAAGCCGGTGGCGTAGAGAGTAGAGCCCAGGGCGCCGGGACGTTCAGCCCGACATGGGAAGGTCGGGCTGAACTCCCTGCCCGGCGCCTTGGGTGCATTTGCGAGGCAATAGGCATTGGGCAATAGGCAGTGAGCGGCGCACTTCCCTATTGCCTATTGCCTATTGCCTACATCTTCCACCGCAGCGCCGCCGTATGCACCGGCTCGTCCCACAGCTCCAGCATCTCCTCATCGAGCATCGTCACCGTGACGGAGCACCCCGCCATGTCGAGCGAGGTGACGTAGGAGCCCGTCAGCGAGCGCGCGATCTTGATCCCGTGCCGGTCGAGAAGCCGGCGGGCCGCGCCGTACATGAGGTAAAGCTCCATCAACGGCGTCGCGCCGAAGCCGTTGACGAACAGGATCGCCTGGCCGCGTGCCTTGTCCTTGAGATCGCTGCAGATCGCGGTCACCATTTCCTCCGCGATCGCGTCTGCCTGCTTGAGATCGACCCGGCGGCGGCCGGGCTCGCCATGGATGCCGACCCCCATCTCCATCTGCCTGTCGTCGATATCGAAGGTCGGCTTGCCGGCTGAGGGCACGGTGCACGACGTCAGCGCGACACCCATCGACCGGGTCACCGCGTTGACCTTGCGTCCGATCCTTGCCACCGTCGCAAGATCGGCGCCGCGCTCGGCCGCGGCACCGGCAATCTTCTCCACGATCAGTGTCCCCGCCACGCCGCGCCGGCCGGTGGTATAAAGCGAGTTCTCGACCGCGACATCGTCATCGGTCAGGACGGTTTCGATATTGCCGCCGAGCATCTCGCGCGCCATGTCGAAGTTCATCACGTCGCCTTCATAGTTCTTGACGATGAACACCGTTCCCTCGCCGCCGGCGACCGCCTCGGTGGCGGCCGCCATCTGGTCGGGGGTCGGCGAGGTGAAGACCTGCCCGGGACAGGCGGCGTCCAGCATGCCATGGCCGACGAGCCCGGCATGCAGCGGCTCATGGCCAGAGCCGCCGCCCGAGATCAGCACGACCTTGCCCGATTTCGCATGCCGCCGCCGCACGAAGCGATGATCGGGATCGAGCGTCAATATGTCGGAATGAGCCGCCGCCAGCCCCTCGAGGCTTTCCGTGAGCACGGTCTCGACGCTGTTGATCAACTTCTTCATGGGCCTCTCCTGCTTGAGCATGCGCCAAAATGGGATCCCTTGGGCTGCATTGCCCCTCCTCCCCTTGCCCGGGCTTGATCCGGGCAAACTCACTCCGATCCGGTCATGACGCGGCAAACCTTGCGGGCGAAATCCATGATCAGCGCATCGAAACGGGCATTGCGCTGTGCGTCGCCGAGGTCGGGCAGGGTCAGCACCTGCCGGCGCATCTTGAGGCCGGAGCGGTCGTCAATATGGCGGACCGGATGCGCCTTGGCATAGGCGTCAAGGAAGCGCTTGCGGGCAGCTTCCGGGAAATGGCAAAGCTCGAAGATCGTCTCGACATGCCTGACGGGGATGGGCGTGGCATATTGCGGATTGGCGATCTGCGAGACGAAGCTGCGGTTCTTGCCGAGCGCCATCGCCAGCCGGAGCCTGGTGCCGGCGGGGCGCGCATCGAGGATCTCGCGAAGGATGGTCTTGTATTCGCGAACCGCGTCGGCCGATTGGGATGAGGATGAGTCCTCGAATTCGCTCAAGCGCCACCTCCGGCCCGTGATCGGCAGATGGTTGCCTTGACCCGCGCCAGCGCCGCCGGCGCGACGGAAAGCGACCTGAGCCCGCGTCCGACGAGGTCCGGCACCTTGCCGACGTCCGAAGCGAGATCGCCGCAGATCGACAGCTCGATCCCGTGCCTCGCAGCGAACTGAGCGAGCTTGGCGATGAGCCCGGCGACCGCCGGATAGGCGCTGTCGGCGAGCCCCGCGACCGCGGCGTTGTCGCGTGCTGCCGCCGCCAGATATTGCGTGAGATCGTTGGAGCCGATCGAGAAGAACTGCGCCATCGGGAACAGCTCCGGCATGAGCGCCGGCAGCGGCACCTCGATCATCATGCCGAGCGGCGGCCGCTTGCAGGCGATCCCATGCCGCCGAAGTGCCGCGAACTCGTCCTCGAACAGAGCTGCCGCCGCGGTGAATTCCTCGGGCACCGTCACCATCGGCCACATGACCCGCAGATTGCCATGGACCGCCGCCCGCGCCAGCGCCCGCAGCTGCACGCGGAACACCTCGGGGCGCTTGAGCGACAGGCGCAACCCGCGCACGCCGAGGAAGGTGTTGGTCTCGTCGTCAGGCGTGAGCCCGGCGATCGGCTTGTCGCCGCCGGCATCGAGGGTCCTGACCGTCACCGGCTTCTCCCCCGCCCATTCGAGAAGCCGCCGGTAGGCACCGTACTGCTCGTCCTCGCCCGGCAGCGGACGGCCGTTGCGGAACAGGAACTCGGTGCGCATCAGGCCGATGCCGTCGCAATGAGCGATGTCGATCGCATCGACCTCGGCCGGATCAGCCACGTTGATCATGACCTTGACGCTAACGCCATCAGCTGTGATGGCTGGCGCAGCGCGATGCCGGTCGGCCCGCCGCTCCTCCTCCGCGAAAGCCCGCGCCGCATCCATCATCGCCCGCCGCGACTTGACATCGGGCGACAGCACGACCCGGCCGCTCGTCCCGTCGACCATCGCCTCGACATGGCCATTGGCGGACAGCTGCCCGAGCCCGGTCACCATCGGGATGCCGCGCGCCCGCGCCAGGATGGCGACATGGCTGAGCGGGCTGCCGCGCTCGAGAATGATCGCGCCGCCCCGGCTCCAGTCGATCGCCAGGAACCGGCTCGGTGCCAGGTCGTCTCCGATCAGGATCGACCCGGCCGGGAGCACGGTATCCGCCTCGCCGGTGAGGAGTCTGAGTACGCGGTCCCTGAGATCGGCGAGGTCGCCGGCCCGGGCCTGAAAATAATCGTCGCCGCCGTCGGCAAAGTCGGCGATCTGCCGATCGAGCGCGATCCTCCAGCCGGCCGCTGCCGATGCCCCGCCGGCCACCCGCTCCGCTGCGGCCTCCGTCAGCGTGTTGTCCTCGAGCATGGCGATCTGGAACTCGAGAATGGCCTGTCCGTCAGGCTCCGCAGCTTCGAGCAGCGCCGCCAGCTCCTGAGCCGCGGCGTCAAGCGCCTCGGTGAGCCTGTCCAGTTCCTCCGCCGAATCCGCGGCGATGGTTTCCACCGCCCGCACCATGCTCGAGAACGGGACCAGCGGGCCAACCGCAATCCCGGGCGAGGCTGGCCGGCCGATCCGTTCAAGGGGCGGGGGCATCGGCATGATCCTCGTCGAAATTGCGCTGGACGAGCTCGCTCAGGGCATCCACCGCATCGGCCGCCCCGTCGCCTTCCGCCCGGAAATGCAGGGTGGTGTCGCGCGGCGCCTTCATGGCCATGACCTTGACGATGCTCTTGGCGTCGATCCACGGGCCGGCAGCCTGCTGCGCCATCTCGATGCGGCAGCCGAAGCTCTTGGCAAGCTTGGTGAGCTTGACCGACGGGCGGGCATGCAGCCCGACGGGGTGCTTCATCAACACCGATCTCGATGCGGTTGGCGCGCTCATCTCACCATCGACCCGGCATAGAGTTCTTCGGCCGTGCTGCGGACCGCCCCGAGGCTCGACCCGGCCGACGACTCCGTCGCCGCCATGACGGCGCCCTCGACGATCGGCGCATTGCAGATCACCACCCGGTCACGCTGTGCCGCCGGCAGCAGCTCGACCGCCATCTCGCTGTTGGTTTCGGCGCCGCCGAGATCGACGAGCACCGCCACGCCCTTGTCCGACCAGGCTTCCGCGATCGCCGCCATGATGCTTTCGACGCTGGTTCCAAGACCGCCCCCCGGATCGCCGCCGCAATGCGCCAGCGGCACCTCCGGCCCGACCATCTGACGCACCATCTCGGCCGCTCCCCGCGCCACGTCCTTCGAATGCGAAACAATGACGATGCCGACATTGCTGCTGGTCATGTTCGCTGCTCCAGCGCATCGAGAATGGCACCCACCATGATCTCGCTCGAACGGGCGCCGGGATCCATATGGCCGACCGAGCGCTCGCCGAGAAACGATGCCCGCCCCCGCGTCGCCTTGAGCGGAATGGTCGCGTTGGCCGCCTCGCGGGCGGCCGCCCTCAAGCCCTGGGCATCGGCGCCGTCGGCGAGCGCCCGTTGCACTGGCTCGAGCACGTCGAGGAGCGTCTTCTGCCCGACATCGGATTTGCCGCGGGCCTTGACGGCGGCGATCGCGCTCGAAAGAGCGCCTGCCACCGCCGCCCGGTCGGGATCCGGCGGCATCGCCTTGGCGAGCGCCATGAACAGCGTGCCATAGAGCGGCCCCGAGGCGCCGCCGACCTTCATGACCAGCGTCATGCCGAGCTTGTGGAGCGCCGCCGGGAGACCCGAGGCCGCCATTGCCGGCCCCTCGACCCGCACCGCTTCGAAGCCGCGCTTCATGTTGATGCCGTGATCGCCGTCGCCGATCGCCTGGTCGAGCGCCGTCAGCTCGTCGCTCGCGGCTATGACCCGCTCGGCGAGGGTATCGATGAGAAGCCTGATGTCCTCGGCGTTCATGGCCCTATCCCCGCAACCGATTGCCCGCGGCATCGAAGAACAGCGGCTTCACCGCCGACAGCTTGACCTGATCGCCCGGTCCGAGATCGCTGTCGGGCGAGGCCAGCGTGACGATCCGCTGCTCGCCGACCTGGAGGTGAAGATGGTTCTGATCGCCGAGATGCTCGACCCACTCGACCTTGCCGGTGGCGCCGCTGCCATTCGCCTTCTCGATGCGGATGTTCTCGGTCCTCAAGCCGACGATCTTGGCGCCGGCGGGCGGCGCGCCGGCCGGCAGCAGGCCCTCGGGGACGAGGTTGATCGAGGGCTGCCCGAGCCGGGTCGCCACATAGATGCTGTCTGGATCCTCGTAGATCCGCCGCGGCGAGCCGAGCTGAACGAGCCGCCCATGGTCGAGCACGCCGATGCGGTCGGCCATCGTCAATGCCTCGATCTGGTCGTGGGTGACGAACAGCACCGTCGAGCCGAGATCGGCCTGGATGCGCTTCAGCTCGAGCCTGAGCTCGCTCCTGAGCTTGGCATCGAGCGACGACAGCGGCTCGTCCATGAGATAGATGGCGGGCCGCCGCACCAGCGCCCGCCCGATCGCCACCCGCTGCATCTCCCCGCCCGACAGCGCGGTCGCCATGTTGTCGAGCTTCGGCACGATATGCAGGAGCGAGGCCACCTCGGTGACCCGGCTGCGGATCTCTCCGCTGCTCATCCGCCGTGCCGGCGAGCGCAGCGGAAAGGCCAGATTGTCGAACACCGAAAGATGCGGATAGAGCGAGAACTGCTGAAACACGAAGGCGATGTCGCGCTCGGCCGGGGCGATGTTGGTGACATCGCGGCCGCCGATCCGCACCCGCCCGCCATCGGCCTTTTCGAGGCCGGCCGCCAGCCTGAGGGTGGTGGTCTTTCCCGCACCCGTCGGGCCGAGCAGGATGACGAACTCGCCATCGCCGATGTCGAGCGTGAGGTCCGACACCGCCGTGACCTTGCCGAAGCGCTTGGTGACGCCGATGAGCTGGACGTCAGCCACGCGGCACCCCCTCGTGAAGCGCCGACCGCACCGCCCGGCCGCTCGCCTTGTCGAACAGCGACAGCCGCTCCGGGCGGAACGTCAGGCCGATCGGCTCGCCGAGCTTGAGCTGTCTGTCGGCAGGCAGCCGGGCCTTGACCTGCCCCACCGCCGTGTCGACCGTCACGACCTGGGTCGAGCCCAGATATTCGGCGCCGAACACCTGGCCGCGCAGGCCGCCTTCCGAAGTGAAGCGGACATGCTCGGGGCGCACGCCGAGCACGAGCTCCGGCCCCGCCGCCGGCTCTTGCAGGGGCGGGATGACGATCTCGGTCCCATCGAGCGCCAGCTTGTCGGCACCCTGATCGAGCGAGCCCTTGAAGGACAGCAGGTTCATTGCCGGCGAGCCGACGAAATCGGCGACGAACAGGCTGGCCGGCCGGTCGTAGACCTGCTGCGGCGGACCGAGCTGCTCGACGACGCCGCGATTCATGATGGCGATGGTGTCGGCCATCGACATCGCTTCGAGCTGGTCGTGGGTGACATAGACCGTGGTCGCGCCGATGCGGTTGTGCAGCGCCCTGAGCTCGGCGCACATCAGCGTTCGAAACTCCGCATCGAGCGTGCCGAGCGGCTCGTCCATGAGGAAAGCCTTGGGCCGTCGGATGATGGCGCGCCCGAGCGCCACCCGCTGGCGGTCGCCGCCGGCGAGCCCCGACACCGGGCTGTCGAGGAGGTGATCGATCCTGAGCAGCCGCGCCGTCTCTTCCACGCGCTGGCGTATCTCCTGCCGGCTCACGCCCTGGCAGCGCAGCGGAAAGCCGATGTTCTGCCGCACATTCATATGCGGATAGAGCGCGAACAGCTGGAACACGAAGGCGATGTCGCGTTCCGAGGCACGCCGGAACGCCACGTCCTCGCCATCGAGAAGGATCTGGCCGGAGGTCGGCAGCTCGAGTCCGGCAATCATCCTGAGCGTCGTCGTCTTGCCGCAGCCGGACGGGCCGAGAAGGCAGAAGAACGAGCCGTCGGGAATGGTGAAGCTCGATTCCTTCACCGCGGCGAAATCGCCAAACATCTTGCGCAAGTCTTGGACCCGGATCTCAGCCATCGGCGCTACTCGGGGAACTTGGACACGATGATGAACATGACCGTGCCGACGAGCGTCGTCAGAAACGACCAGGTGTAGAGATCGACGGTGAAGGGCTGCATCAGCATGATGACGCCGGCGGCGATCACCACCGTCGCAAGGTTCTCCCACGGCCCGCGGCGGAAGGTGACAAAGCGCTTGACGAGCGGCTCCTTGGCCGGGTTGCGCGGCATGGCGGCGGGCTCGCTCATTTGCGCACTGCCCCGAAGGTAATGCCGCGCAGGAGATGCCGGCGCAGCAGGACGGTGAACACCAGGATCGGCACCAGGAACAGCGTCGTGCCGGCACCGACTGCCGGCCAGTCCATGCCGCCCTCGCCGATGATGGTGGGAATGAACGGCGGCGCCGTCTGGGCGGTGCCCGAGGTCAGGAGCACCGCGAAGGCGTATTCGTTCCAGGCGAAGATCAGGCAGAAGATCGCGGTTGCCGCGATGCCGGTCGCAGCCTGCGGCAGCACCACCTTCCAGAAGGCCTGCAGCCGCGTATAGCCGTCGATCATCGCCGCTTCTTCATATTCGCGCGGGATCTCGTCGATGAATCCTTTGAGCAGCCACACCGCCAGCGACACGTTGACCGCGGTGTAGAGCAGGATCATGCCGAGCGCGGTGTCCGACAGGCCGAGATGCCGGTACATGAGATAGATCGGGATCGCCACCGCGATCGGCGGCATCATCCGCGTCGACAGGATGAAGAACAGGAGGTCGTCCTTGAGCGGCACCCGGAAGCGGGAGAACCCGTAGGCCGCGAGCACCCCGAGCACCACCGCGCAGAAGGTGGATCCGAAGGCGATCACCACCGAGTTGATGAAGCGCGGCAGGTAGTTGGACGGCCCCGCGATCACCATGTCGCGGCTCCTGGTGATGCGGTCGCACTCGCCCCGCGGCGGCCCGAGCGCATCGATATATTCCTGGGTCTGCCGCGTCCGCGTGGTGAAGAGGTTGCAATAGCCCTCGAGCGAGGGGGTGAACACCACCTTGGGCGGATAGGAGATCGAATCGGGCGGCGTCTTGAAGCCGGTGATGAAGATCCAGAACAGCGGGATCATCGATACCACGGCATAGAGGATGACCAGCCCCCCGGCGATGCGCCGCGACAGGGTTCCCGGCTCGACCACGGAATGGGCGGTGGTGGCGCTCATCGCTGCTTCACCCGGTTGAGCGCCTTCACATAGATGTTGGCGAGCCCGAACACCGTCACGAACAGGATGATGGCGAAGGCCGATGAGAAGCCGGTGCGCCACTTCTCGAAGGCTTCGCGCTTAAGCGTGATCGAGGCGAGCTCCGTGGTCGACCCCGGCCCGCCGCCGGTCAGCAGGTTGACCATGTCGAACATCTTGAAGTTCTCGATGCCGCGGAACAGCACCGCGAGCATGATGAAGGGCAGCGCCATCGGCAGCGTGATCGACCAGAACTGCCGCCATTTCGAGGCGCGATCGACCTCGGCCGCTTCATAGATGTAGTTTGGGATCGACCTCAGGCCAGCCAGGCAGATCAGCATGACATAGGGCGTCCACATCCAGGTGTCGACGATGATGATCGACCAGGGCGCCAGCGCCACCGTCCCCGTCATTTCGAAGGATGATGGCGGCACGCCCGTAAAGAACGAAACGATATAGTTGAACAGCCCGATCTGCGGCTGGTAGAGGAACCGCCAGAAGTTCCCCACCACCGCCGGCGACAGCATCATCGGGATCAGGATGACGGTGGTCCAGAAGCCATGGCCGCGGAACTTGCGATCGATGAGCCAGGCGAGCGCGAAGCCGAGCAGCGTCTGCAGCAGGATGGTCCAGAAGACGAAATGCGCGGTGGCCTGCATGGCCGCCCAGATATCGGCGTTGGACAGGATCGTCGTGTAGTTGTCGAGGCCGACATTCTTGACCGGCGCATTGGGCCGGTTGGCCCGGTAGTTGGTGAAGGAGAGCTGGATCGTCCAGATTAGCGGGAAGATATTGATGGCTAGCAGGAGAACGATGGTCGGCGTGATGAACAGCCACGCGATGGCCGTGTCCGACAGGCCGCGCATGCGCTGGGCGAGATCCGGCGGGGTCACCCGCGCGGCGGTGTCTGCCATCCTGTCGAATGCGGTCGCCA
>DATAOT010000216.1:0-4547 GCA_036265615.1 Aestuariivirgaceae bacterium | reverse complement strand
GCCGCCTCGTTTTCCGTCTCGATTCCTTCAGCGGTCACCGGCAGGCCGAGGGTGCGGCCGAGCGCTATGATCGTCCTGAGCACGCCGCGGGCGCGCGGATTGCGATCGATGGCGCGGATGAAGGATTGGTCGATCTTGAGCTTGTCGAACGGGAACTGCCAGAGATAGCCGAGGCTCGAATAGCCGGTGCCGAAATCGTCGAGCACCACCTTGACCCCGAGCTGCTGCAGCGCTCTGAGCCGCTCGCGGATCACCGGCGAGTCGCGCAAGAGCACGCCCTCGGTGACCTCGATCTCGAGGCGCTGGGGGGAAAGCCCGCTGACCGCGAGCGCGGTTGCAATCTCCTCGACGATCATCTCGGATTCGAACTGCACCGGCGACAAATTGACCGCGATCTGCAGGTTCTGCGGCCACTCGGCGGCAAAGCGGCATGCATGCATCAGCACCCACCGGCCGATCGCGGCAATGGCGCCCGTCCGCTCGGCGGCAGGAATGAAGATGGCCGGCAGGATCTCCTCCCCGGTCGGTCCTTTCATGCGGACCAGGGCCTCGAACCCCGACACCCGGCTGGAGCGCAGATCGATGATCGGCTGGTATTCGAGGCGGAAGCTTTCCGCGGCGATGGCGCCCTCGATCGTCCGCTGCAGCAGCAGGCGATCCTCATATTGCCTGCCCATCCGGTCATTGAAGAAGTGCATTCGGTTGCCGCCCGCCGCCTTGGCGGCATAGCGGGCGATGTCGGCCCGCCGCATCAGCTGCGAGGTCTCCCGTCCATCAGTCGGCGACACTGCCGCGCCGACGCTCGAGAACGGCTGGACGCAGTCGCTCTTCCACTCGACGGTCTCGGTCAGGAGCTCGAGTATCCGCCCGCCTGTCCGCTCCGCTTCGCCGGTGACCGCTTCGCCGCTGATGATGACGCCGAACGTGTCGCCGCCGAGTCGCGCCACCACGCCGCCGCTGGCGCCCGTGGCCAGGCGCTGCGCCACCGCGGAGAGAACATGGTCGCCGCCTTCCTGGCCAAGCGCGTCATTGATCTGCATGAAATGATCGATATCGACCAGCATGACCGCGGTTTCGCGCCCCCGTGTCGCATCGCGGGCGAGGATGTCGTCGAGGGCTTCGATGAAGGCCTGGCGATTGGGCAGCCCAGTCAGTGCGTCGTTGCGGGCGAGGTAGCGGATCTGCGCCGCGCTCTTGCGCTGCTGAAACCCGAGGCCGAAATGCACCAGGATCCCGACCAGGAGCAGGAGGACGGCGACCGAGATGGCGGTCTGCAGCGCCTCCGACAGATAGGTGGATTTGAGCCCGTCCTGGTCGACCGAGGCGCTGAGATAGCCGACGACATGGCCCGCGACCTTGAGCGGCAGGATCACCTGGGCGAGATCGCTCGCTTCCGGCTGCCTCGCGACCAGCGGGCTGTCCTGTGAATCGCTGAGCGTCGCAAGCGGGATGGTTTCGGTGCTTGCCTCGACGGGCTCGCCATCGAGAAAGCTCAAGTGCAATGTGCCATGCCGATCGTAGATCGCGAACTTCCGCACCCGCGACAGTTTTTCGGCATGGCGGTAGGCGGCAAGTGTCGAGGGCGAGGGCAGCTCGCCGGCCAGGATGAGCAGAAATTCCGGCGTCGTCCTGACCAGGTAGTGCGACCACTCGGAGGCAACCGTTATGGCGTCGAGTCTCAGGAGTTGCGCCGTTTTCGACCGCAGATAGGCGAACCCTCCGGTGGCAGCGAGCACCAGCACGCAGAGCACGACCACCAGGCGTCGCATGCCGTCCAGCCTGCTGTTCTCCGATGCCGCCAAGGTCTGCCGTCCACCGCCGCCTGTCCGTGTCGGTTGAGCCTCGCAGGGTCAGAGAAAACAGCCGGTAAAGGCACGGGCGCGCCGGGTGAAATCCGTGGCGTCATGCCTAACCGGAGCTTAACGGTGGATTGCCTGGCGGCGCGACGATCAGCCGGCGGTCAGGGCGGGCTTGGGCTGCAGGCTCTTCTGGGCCGCGTTCTTCACCGCCTTCTGCACCTTCTCGAACGCCCGGACCTCGATCTGGCGGATGCGCTCGCGCGACACCCCGAACTCGCTCGACAGCTCTTCGAGCGTCAGCGGCTCATCGCGCAGCCGGCGCGCTTCGAAGATCCGCCGCTCGCGGTCGGTGAGCTTGCCGAGGGCGCTCTTGAGGAGATCGGCGCGCATGCTGAACTCCTCGCTTTCCGCGAGCGCCGTCTCCTGATCGTCATGATCGTCGATGAGCCAGTCCTGCCATTCGCCTTCGCTGTCGACCCTGAGCGGCGCATTGAGCGAGGCATCCCCCGCCAGGCGCCGGTTCATCGAGATCACGTCGTCCTCCGGCACGCCGAGGCGAGTGGCGATCTCCTTGACCTGATCGGGCTTGAGATCGCCCTCGTCCAGCGCCTGGATCTGGCCCTTGACCTTGCGCAGGTTGAAGAACAGCTTCTTCTGGTTCGCCGTGGTGCCCATTTTGACCAGCGACCACGACCGCAGGATGAATTCCTGGATCGACGCCTTGATCCACCACATCGCATAGGTGGCGAGCCGAAAGCCCTTCTCCGGCTCAAAGCGCTTCACGGCCTGCATCAGGCCGACATTGCCTTCCGAGATGACTTCCGAGATCGGCAGCCCATAGCCGCGATAGCCCATGGCGATTTTGGCCACGAGTCGCAGATGGCTGGTGACCAGGCGGTGCGCGGCCTCGCGGTCGCCATGCTCGCGCCAGCGCTTCGCCAGCATGTATTCCTCATCCGGCTGCAGCATGGGAAATTGCCGGATCTGCTGCAGATACCGGCCAAGTCCGCCTTCGCTGCTGACGGACGGCAAGCTCGCAATGCTTTTGGTGCTCATCTTACGTCCCCGAACGACCGCACTGCGTTAAGGTTGCAGACGGTCGAACCGATGGATATAGGTACGTCGGAAGTTACTTTTAAGACCATAACGAGAACAGTCCAAATTAACTGTTGGTCACGTGCCCGGCGGACTGTCGCGCAACGCCTCGAGCAGCGCCGCCATGTCGGCCGGAAGCGGCGAGTGGAAGCGCATCGCCGCCTTCGAGGTCGGGTGCTCGAAGCCCAGCGTGGCGGCATGAAGAGCATGGCGGTTCAAGGCCTTGAGCGCCGCCCGGGCCGATTGTGGCAGCTTGGTCGCGAAGGTTCGGAAGCCGGCGCCATAGGTGTCGTCCCCCAAAAGCGGGTGGCCGATATGCGCCAGATGCACGCGGATCTGGTGGGTGCGGCCCGTCTCCAGCTGCAGCTCGACCAGGCTCGCCGCCGGTCCCCGCGCAAAGGCGAAGCTTTCTAAGACCCGGTAATGGGTGGCAGCCGTCCGGCCGCCGCCTTCCTGCACCACCGTCATTTTGGTTCGGCTGGTCCGTTTGCGGCCGATTTCGGCCCGTATCTCGCCGCTCTGCCGGTCGGGCCTGCCCCACACCAGTGCCAGATACGTTCGCTCGAGCTTCCCGTCCCTGCCATGCGCCGCAAATTGCCGCTGCAGCGCCCGGTGCGCATGGTCGTTCTTTGCCACCACCATGAGGCCGGTCGTATCCTTGTCCAGCCGGTGCACGATGCCGGGCCGGCGCACCCCGCCGATGCTCGACAGCGTGTCGCCGCAATGGGCGAGGAGCGCGTTGACCAGCGTGCCGGTCCAGTTGCCGGCCGCCGGATGCACCACGAGCCCCGCAGGCTTGTCGATCACGATGAGGTCGGAATCCTCATGGACGACCGCGAGCGGGATTGCCTCGGCTTCGGGCGCGGCGGCGGCAGGCTCCGGCACCACGGCCTCGATGATGTCGCCGCCCCGGACGCTGTGGCGCGGTTCGCGCACGACGGCGCCGCCGACCGTGACCGCGCCCTCGCCGATCAGCGCCTGGAAGCGGGTCCGGCTGATTTCGGGGAAGTGTTGCGCGAGCACCCGGTCGAGACGCTCTCCCTCCGCCGAGCCGGGTGCGGTCATGCGCAGCGGACCGCGATCGGATTTGAGCATGTCGGTCCCCTGAACCCCGAAAAGCCTTCCCGCCGAGCGAGACTGCGCCCGGCGATCCCGGCTGTCCAGCAGCGCTTGCAGTTGCCGGGACCACTGGATATAGGTGACGGACGCGGTGTCACCGCCCATGTGCGCCCCCTTCGTCTAGCGGTCCAGGACGCGGCCCTCTCACGGCTGAAACAGGGGTTCGAGTCCCCTAGGGGGCGCCAGTTCGTCCACAGCGCTATCGCAGGGCCATTCCAAAGGCCCTCAGGGACGTTGCTGGCCGCTCCGACATCTGACCACCCCTAGGAGTGCAACAGGACTCTATTCGATGCTCCGGCCCATCGCGGTCTGTGTGGTGGGCGCAGCAGTTGCCGCCAGTTTGCAGAATGGCGGAAACCCGCTGAAAGAGGGTCCCTCCCGTCTACTTCCGTAGTCCGGTAATGTAACATTGAACCTTGTGCACGACACTTGGCCCCAATGGACAACGAGCCCAAACCAGAGCACCGCCTCGCTGCGATCATGGCGACGGATGTCGTTGGGTACTCCAAGCTGATGCAGTCGGACGAAGCCAGG
>DATAOT010000215.1:0-3546 GCA_036265615.1 Aestuariivirgaceae bacterium | reverse complement strand
TGCACGGCGAACCTGGCGCCGCTGATCGAACTGATCCGCCGTCATGTTCTGGGCGCGGACCGGATCCACGGCGACGACACGACCGTGCCGGTGCTGGCCAAGCAAAAGACGGTGATCGGCCGGCTCTGGGCCTATGTCAGGAATGACCAGCCGTTCGCCGGCCCGGACCCCCCGGCGGCGCTGTTCTTCTATTCGCGCAACCGCAGCGGCGAGCACCCGAACCGTCACCTCGCCGGCTATACCGGGATCCTCCAGGCCGACGCTTATGCCGGATTCGGCGATCTCTATGACATCAAGCGCAAACCTGACCCGATCACCGAGGCCGCCTGCTGGAGCCACAGTCGTCGTAAATTCTTTGAGTTGGCGGATCTGGGCAAGGCGCCACTCGCCATCGAAGGGGTACGCCGCATCGACGCGATCTTCGCGATTGAGCGCGAGACCAATGGTGCCACGGCCGAGCAACGGCTCGCAATCCGCAAGGAACGAGTCAAGCCACTCGTCAACGAGCTCGAAGAGTGGATGCGTGCCGAGCGCGCCCGGCTGTCACGTCACGCCGACCTCGCCAAGGCAATCGATTACATGCTCAAGCGCTGGCCGGCCTTCACCCGCTTTCTCGACGATGGCCGCATCTGCTTGTCGAACAACGCCGCCGAGCGCGCCTTGCGCGGCATCGCTCTCGGGCGCCGGGCATGGTTATTCGCCGGCTCCGACGAGGGCGCTTCATGCTGCTCACCTCATCATGTGATTGGTAAGCCGATTAGATTTTGTTGGCGTCCGTCGGGCAGCGGACGTCGCGACCGCCGCATATTGGCTTGTCGGCGGACTTCTTCACGCACCAGATCGTCTTGCCGAATAATCCACGGCGCCCCTTTACAGTGCTGCCTCGCTGGCAGGATGCCGTCGGCGATGAGGCGGCGGATGGTGGAGGTGCTGACGGCAAGGACTCCGGCTGCTTGGTCGATTGTCACTTCGCCGCGGTCGGCTCGCTCACCGTCCCGATAGATGGCGATGTCGTATTGATGTCGAAGTGAGCAAATACGCCCCCGAGTCCAGCTGTTCCCCCGTCCTGTTGACTTGCCGGATCGGTTGAGCAGCGCGGCGATTGTCTGGTCCGGCATCTGTCGCGCCAAGACACGGACCAAATCAACGACTTCAACATCGGTGGTCCATCGCGTCTGACCGGCACGGTTGCGCTTCACTGTTAGGCTAGTATGGTCGCCGCCCTGCCAGTGAATGACCAGTTCCAAATTGTCGCCGACGATGTCGACAATGATCTCGGATATGACGGTGCGAATGATCTTCTTGCGCGTCTCCGGGGTCGTGCCGGGACTGGCCCACGCTCGCGTCAAATCCTGACCGAGCGCCATAAGCCGCGCGCGGTCCGCGTCGGTCAGTGCTGGCCCTTCATCAGCATCGAGGCGATCGATCTCGCATTCAAGCTCGCGCACGGCAACCAGGCGCTCGTTCCAGCGCCGCTCCAGTTCACCAGACACCAGGCGGTTCTCCGGGTCGGCGGCGTCGTACTGACGCTGTGCTCTGGCCGCCTCGTAGCGAGCTTGCTGGAGGGCCAATTCGAGCTGACCTTTTTTCTCCGAGCGCTGTTGGCTGCGCGCTTCGATCGCAGCCAGCGCCGCCTCGACGCCCAAGGGCTGAAGCCGCTGCAATACTTCCTCGGCTAGCACCCGGTCGATGCGCATCCCGCCAAAAGTGATGCAGCGCGCTGCCGCAAGCTGGTTGAAGGCACCGACGCACTCGTAGCGATGGGTTTGGCCGTAGCGAACGCGAAGCTTCTTGCCGCACCGGGCACAGCGGAGCAGGCCGGGCAACAGGGCTTCTCCGGGGCGCACAGCACCGCGGCTCAGGAACCGCTTGCCGTTGGCGTTATCGGCGATCAGCTGTTGGTTCCTCTCAAACTCGGCCCAGGAAATGTAGCCCTCGTGGTGGTCACGGATCAAAATCTCCCAGCTGCGCCAGTCGCGCTGCATGCTCCTGATCACGCGCTTGCGCCCATTCTCGATCGTCACCCGCGCGGTCCGGCGGCCGAACGCGTAGGCACCGGCATAGACCGGGTTGGTCAGCATGTGGTGAACCGTCGGATAAACGGGCAGGCGCCAGATGATCCGGTCAGTGATTCCGCCCTCGCCCAAAGCGGGCAGGCGGATCTTCTCCTGTCGGCACCACACCAGGACCTGGCGAATCGTTTGAAGCTCCGCAAACTTGCGAAACACCAGCGTGATGGCGGCCTGGACGCGCCGATCCGCGTCCTTCTCGATGCAGTCGCCGCCGGCCTTCGCATAGCCGACGGCCACAGTGAGGAAGAGCTGGCCCCGGCGTGCCTTCTGCTTCATCGCCTCGATCGAGCGCTGGCGGAAGACCGAAAGCTCCATCTCGCTCATTGTGCCCTTCATGCCGAGCAGAAGCCGGTCGTTTGGCGAGGCCGCGTCGTAAACGCCATCCTCGTCGACGATCAAGGTGCCGACCAGGCCGCAGAATTCCAGCAGCGTATGCCAGTCGCGGCCGTTGCGCGCCAAACGGGAGGCTTCCAGCGACAGCACAGCGCCGACGCGGCCCTCGCAGATCGCGGCGAGAAGCTTCTCAAACCCCGGCCGCCGCGCGCCGGCTCCCGATCGCCCGAGGTCATCGTCGATCACTTCGACGTCCGCCCACCCCAACTGACGGGCCCGATCGGCCAGGCCGTACTGTCGTCGCTGGCTCTCGAGATTGTGCACGACCTGAACGGCTGTCGACTGGCGGACGTAGACGACCGCCTCGCGCGCAAGGTGCTCAGGCGTGATCTTCGTCATCGCCTGTTTCCTGCCGACCGTCCAGGCCCGCCATCGCTTCCGCCAGCAGCACCCGCAACTGCTCGACGGCCTTCGCCCGCTCGATACTGCCGAGGCGGATGCTCTGCGGCGGCTCCTCGAACAGATCCCATTGTCCACCCGACCAATGCTTGGTCATCAGCTTCTCCCCCGAGGATCTCATTCCCCAGGCCGCAGGCTAAGACGGAGTCCAGGAACGCTCGTAAATCGAGAAGCCGCGCGATCGAGAGACGCGGAACCTGCACGATCTTGACCGAAGCGGTATCCGGATCGACCATCCACGCGGGAACCAGAAAGGACGGCTGATCACCGATCCGCAGGGTCAAATGCCGGCTGCCATTGTGAAGCTGGTCGGCAACTACGATCGCCGGCCGTCCGAACAACGGGTGAAATGGATAGGCGACCTCTACTTCGCTTCCCAGATTCCGGGCATTATGACGCCGCGTCGGACCGTGGCGGAGAGCGGGCCGCCGCGATATACACTCTGATCGCCACGGCAAAACTCAACGGCGTCGATCCACAGCTTTGGCTCGCCGACGTGCTGCGCCGCATCGCCGATCATCCGGTATCCCAGCTGCACGAGCTGCTCCCCTGGCACTGGAAGCATTGCCAAACCCCAGCCGCTGCCGCTTGATCACCATCCATCACGGCCTTCGCCGGATGGTTACGATGGTCTGAGGACTGCGTTCAGCACGAGGCACGAGATACGAGTGGCTCGCGGTGC
>DATAOT010000214.1:0-3898 GCA_036265615.1 Aestuariivirgaceae bacterium | reverse complement strand
GTGACCATGCAAGCATGGCAATGGACCATCCTGATCGGCGGGTTCGAGCTCATGGTGACGTCTAAGTTGATGATTTTTGCAGCAGCGACGGCTTAACGCAGTGCAACCATGAAGGTTGCGCCGGCTCGAGCGAAAAGGTCCGGCGACCGAAGAGTGTCGCTCACCGCAATCTGAACGTGAGCACGATCTCGACGCACCTCAACAGAAGTCGGCAAAGCTGGTTTGCCGCAGCACGGTGTCGCCGGCGCCCTGCCGATCGTGCCGTTCCTCATCGTCGTCGGGGAACGACCGTGGCCCTCGCAGCATGGCCAGCCACCAATGATCCCACTTGTCGGATTGCATTTGGCCATGGGCCCGGAAGAGAGGCGCTTCGTCGGGAAATTGGAATAATGAAAGCTGCATCATGCCACCGCCGAGCATGGTCTTTCTCCCCGCTCGGTAGGCGATTGTAGCCGCCAGCCATTCGGCGGCTAGCCGTCATGCGCGCGTCATATTCACTCAGCGACCGCAGCAGAACAACGGCGTTTGAATTTGAACGTTCACCGCTGCGGCAACTATACTGTTGCTCTTACGAGCATTCCAAGGAGGCGCAAATGCAGAGGGCCTTGTTGATCGGACTAACGTTCGCTGTACCTCTGGTTGTCGCTGCATCAGTTCTTCCGGCAAACGCGGCGAAATCTCCGGCCATGGAGTCGTGCAGCGCCGAATGGAAGAAGATGAAGGATGCAGGCCAGATCCCAGCCGGACAAACCTGGCCGAAATTCTGGAGCAAATGCTCCAAGGACTATGCCGCCGCCCATCCGGAGGAGGGGGCGGCAGCCGCTCAGGACAACGCCGCTCCGGCGCCTGCGGCCACGAGCAAGAAAGCCGCCTCGACCAAGGCAGCCATGGCCGAGGAGAGCGATAGCGCCGGCTCAGGCAAGCAGAAGAAGGACTGCGATGCGAAATGGGGCAGTTACAAAACCCGCACCGGTGCCCATGGATGGCATGACTATTTCCAGTTCATGGCGAAGTGCATGTGATGTGAGAGCGCAGGCTAGCCGGTTTTCAGGCTGAGAACCGGACCGCTGACCCGCGACGGGAAGGCTGCGGGTCAGTCCTCGTCGCCCGCTCCGAAAATCGAGTCGAGGAAGCCGCCGCCTTGGTGGTCCTCGTCGAGATCGCCGTCGTCCTCCGGATCGCGAGCGGTGCGGGATGCGTCCTCGCGCTGGGTCTCTGATGCTTTCGCCTTGTCGGCACCGAAAATGCTGCCGATCGAATTGCCGAGAAGCGTTCCACCTGCAACAGCAAGTGCCGTCTGGAAAGCTCCCGCCAGGAAGCCGGGGCCTGAGGCTTCAGCCGACGGCGGCCGATTGGCACCCGCGGGCCCGACGCGCGGCACCGATCCCGGCATGAGGGATCCTCGAGAGGGCTCGCGTTCGGCGTCCTCGAGGCGCTGATTGGCCGCGTCCAACGCCTGCTCGAGAACCAGCAAGCTCTGGGCCATGTAATAGGCACTGCCAGGCAGGCGAGCCATTTGCCGCTCGATAAACGTCTCAGCCTCGGCATCCCGGTTCGGCCTCTGGCGTGCAACTTCCGCGAGACGGGCGAAGAGCTGTTCGATCGCTGCCCGATCCTGAGCATTCATCGACATGTCGTTTCCTTTCGAGGCGCATCCGAGGGTCGAAGGGTCCAACTGCCCCTGCCACCTCTCAAACGCCGGGGTCGCGCGACAGTTTCGCGTTAGTTGCCGGCGAGCAGCTCCAGGCACTTGCCGGCGGCCTGGGCGGAGCTCTTGGCGGTCGCTTGCGCGATCCTCCCCGACATCGCCAACTGCCGGGTCGAGGTCACGACGGCATTCTTGAGGGCCGAGAGGTTCGTGATATGCGGCGCAGTCGCATCGTAGATCGCTTTCGAGTCCTTCGACAGGCCTGCGGCGCAGGCCGAAGCCTTGTCCTTGCCCGATGGTGCAGCGGAGGGGGCCGCGTCGGCTGACTTGGGGGAGGTGGAATTGCTGCTCGTCGATGCAGCATCGTCACCGCTCGCCTGGCCGGAGGGGGTTGGCGCAGCAGTGGCCGTTTGCGGCATAGGGGCGGGGCTGTCGGCAGCGGGCGGCGGCGGCGCTGCTCCGGCGGCCGCTCCCGCTGCAGCGCCACCGGCCATGGCTGCCGCGCGGGCTGCCAGTGCCGCGGCAATTGCCGGGTGGTAGTAGGGGGCGCATCGGAGGCAGCCATGGAGATAGTAGGGCGTGACGACCGCGGGCGGGCGAAAGCCGCCGACGGCGACGCCGCCGCGCCAGCCCCGCGCGTACCAGAATGCCTCCGCATCATGGGCAAGCAACATCAGGCTCAACAGCCCGGCAGACAGAACGAGGGCGCGCTTGAACATGGGTGGTCCTCTCAAGGAGTCTTCGAGGCAGGGAATTCGGTGCGCGTGGCGCGGGCGAGCAGCCGGCGCGGAAAATAGCTCGCACGCGATGGCCCGTTGAGACGCCAGCCAGAAAACTCGATCGTATGCCGGGGATTCCCGGGAGCCTTGGTGTAAGTGACCCAGATCTGCCGTGGAAGGTGATCGCGGGCGCCGATCCAGAGCTGGGCATGCGCATCGGCCGAGGTGATGGAGACGACATCGGTCGTGAAGCCGCCAACGGCGTTGGATTGGCCGATCACAAAGGCCGACAGCAGCCCTTCGCTGAAATTCTTGTAGGAGTCGTTGAGAAGCACGTCGGCGAATGGCAGATCGACGCCGCCTTCCTCGACCCGGCGGATTGCGTCTTCGATGGTGCCCGGCGCGGGTCCGGTCGCCAGCGTGTTCTCCAACGGCGAAAAGACCGCCACCTGTTTGCCGTCATAGACGAGTTCGTGCATGGGCTGATCGGCAATGGTGACCACGCGCAGCGTGTTCGGGCGCGCGAAATAGACTTCGGACACTGTCGCGTAATAGATCGGCGTCTTGTCCTTTCCGGGCACGTCATACACCGCTCGGGCGCGGAAGCTCAGCCGCTTGGCGCCGGCCAGTCGATCGCTCATCGCCTGGATGATCTTCAACGCCCTGGGATCAACAGCCTGCTCGTCGATTGGCGCCGTGCTCTCGGCCATTGCAGCGGCCGGCAAGGCGCACAGAAAGGCAAGCACGACCAAAAGGCCTCTGGCCATGATCTCAACCCCCAATTCATGTGAGAAATCGCGGTGAAACTTGCGTTTAGCCATATCAGCAACGTGCCGTGACGTCGAGGTCCCAGAGCTACGGCGCCGATCGACGCGTTGACGCCGATCCGCGCTAGCCAGTACGGCCGTGAAACGAGTCAGGGCCCGGTTCGCGGCCGGCCGCCACCTTGGCGAGCCGCCCGAGATAATGGGTCCAGCCTTCGGTATGGCTGGCGCATTCCTTGGAATTCGGCAGGCCGGTGTGGGTAAGGCGCAGGAGCGTTCCGTCGGGCTGCTCGATCAGGTCGATCTCGACCAGGGTCGAGCCGGGCGGCACATCCTCGCTGTTGTCCCAGCCGAAGCTGTAGGCCAGGCGGTGCACCGGCACCACCTCGCGGAATGAACCGCGGGCGACGCGAGCGCCGGTGACATTGACGAGATAAAGGCCGCCGGGCTGCGCCTCGACGTCAGCCTCCGTTCCCATCCAGCGCAGGATCTTCTCCGGATCGGTGAGGAGGGCGAACACCGCGGCGGGCGGCGCCGGGATTTGCGTCTCGCGGCGGACGACGAGGGCCTCTTGCATCGGTCTCCCCTTGGGTTGCGTTGGCCTCTCCCGCCCTGAGGCGGAGAGTGGACGGGCGCCGGGGTCGCGGCCTTGGCCCGAGGATAGATAGATCGGCGGGGTCGGGTGCGCCATCGGCGCGGCGCGGATGACGGGCCAGGGGCAGCAGCGGCATGATCGCGGCATGGATCTGCCCGCGGCCTTCGCCTGG
>DATAOT010000213.1:0-4625 GCA_036265615.1 Aestuariivirgaceae bacterium | reverse complement strand
GTGGCCCTGCTCAATCTCGCCTATTTCGCCGTCGAATTCACGGTTGCGCTGGTCATCGGCTCGGTCTCGCTGTTCGCGGACAGCATCGATTTTCTCGAAGACGCATCGATCAATCTACTGATCTTCACCGCTCTCGGGTGGAGTGCGGCCAGGCGAGCCCGCGTCGGGATGCTGCTGGCCGGCATCCTCCTCGTTCCCGGGCTCGCCACACTGTGGACGGCGTGGGACAAGCTCATGAAGCCGGTCGCACCGGAACCCCTTGCGCTTTCACTGACGGGTGCCGGGGCACTTGCGGTGAATGCCACCTGCGCAGCTCTGCTCGCACGTTATCGCGCCGAGGGCGGCAGCCTGACCCGCGCGGCGTTTCTGTCCGCCCGCAATGATGCCTACGCCAATGTGGCGATCATCGCAGCGGGACTGCTCACCGCAACGGTATGGGCCTCCGCGTGGCCCGACATCATCGTGGGCATGGGCATTGCCTGCCTCAACTTCGATGCCGCGCGGGAGGTCTTTGATGCGGCACGAAAGGAACGCCAAGAATAGGCTTGCCAAGGCTGCATGGCCATCCAAGAATGAACCGCCACACGCTCGGGAGTTCCCATGGCTCGGTTGGTCAGGCCCGCATCCATACTTGCGCCGGCCCTGGCCGTCATCAGCATGCTCGGCAGTTGCGACGAGAGCAATCAATATGTCGCTCCGCCGCCGCCCAAGGTGAGCGTGGCGCTCCCCGAGCAGCGGCAGATCACGCCCTACTTCGAAACCACCGGATCGACCGCCGCCATCAACCAGACCAATCTGGTGGCGCGCGTTGCGGGTTATGTCGAGGACATCAAATACCAGGACGGTGCGCTGGTCACCAAGGGCACGACCCTGTTCGTCATCGAGCCCGAGCCGTATCGAGTGCGGCTGGAGCAGGCAAAGGCGGCAAAGGCGGGTGCGGAGGCATCGCTCAAGCAGCTCGAGGCCGATTTCCAGCGCCAGTCCGACCTGGTCAAGCGGCAGGTCGTGTCGCGTTCGACGGTCGAGTCTTCGCTGGCGGCGCGCGACAGCGCGCAAAGCAAGCTCGACCAGGCGGTGCTCGATATCAGGCAGGCGGAAATCAATCTCGGCTATACCGAAGTCAAGGCGCCGTTCGACGGCATCGTCACCGCCCGCCAGGTCTCGGTCGGGGAGTTGGTCGGGGCCGGGTCGACGACGGTGCTCGCCAGCATCACGCAGATCGATCCGATCTATGTCAATTTCACCATCGCCGAAACCGATGTCCTGGAGGCCCGGGAACAGCTGCGAAAGTCAGGACAGACGGTGGCCGATCTGATCGGCAAGCTGCCGATCGAGGTCGGCCTGCAGACCGACAAGGACTACCCTTTCAAGGGCGTGCTCGACTATGCCGCGCCCTATGTGGCGTCATCGACCGGCACGCTGGCGCTGCGCGGGATCTTTCAGAATCCCAAGCGCAAGCTGCTTCCCGGCTATTTCGTGAGAGTAAGAGTGCCGATGTCGAACGAGCCGAAGCCGGCGCTGGTGGTGCCGGACATCGCGCTCGGCACGGATCAGAGCGGCCGCTATCTGCTGGTGGTCAATGGCGAGAATATCGTCGAGCAGCGCAAGGTGACGGTTGGCTCACAAGTCGAGGACATGCGCGTCATCACCTCGGGTCTCAAGCCCGACGACCGGGTGGTGGTGGCCGGACTGCTGCGCGCCGTGCCGGGTCAGAAGGTCGACCCGCAGTTGCAGGAGCATACCACCGTCAGCGGAACGCAGTAGAGCATGATCGCCCAGTTCTTCATCGATCGGCCGGTGCTGGCGAATGTCATCGCCGTGCTGATGGTGGTCGTCGGCGCGGTGGCCCTGTTCAGCCTGCCGGTCGCGCAATATCCGGACGTGGTGCCGCCCACGGTCCAGGTCACGACTCGCTATCCCGGCGCCAGCGCCCGCACCGTCGTCGACACCGTCGCGCTCCCCATCGAACAGCAGGTCAACGGCGTCGAGGACATGCTCTACATGCAGTCGTTCAGCGGATCGGACGGAAGCTACTCCCTGACGGTGACCTTCAGGATCGGCATCGATCTCAATTTCGCGCAGGTGCTGGTGCAGAATCGCGTCGCGAGCGCGGTGTCGCAATTGCCGCAGGCAGTGCAGAGCCAGGGCGTCACCGTCCAGAAGAAGTCGACGGCGATCCTGATGTTCGTGACGCTGACCTCACCGGATGCCCGCTTTGACAGCCTGTTCCTGGCCAATTATGCCACGATCCGGCTCAAGGACGAGCTGGCGCGGCTGCCCGGGGTCGGCAATGTGTCGGTGTTCGGCGCCGGCCAGTATTCGATGCGGATCTGGCTCGATCCGGACAAGCTCAAGGCCCGTGGGCTTGTCCCTCAAGACGTCATTCAGTCATTGCAGCAGCAGAGCCAGCAGGTTACCGCCGGCCAGGTCGGCATGCCGCCGGTCCAGGGCTCGCAGGCCTTCCAATATACGCTCAACATCGCCGGGCGGCTCGACGATGCCGAGCAATTCGAGAATGTGATCGTCAAGACAGGCAACAGGGGGGAGATCACCCGCGTGCGCGATGTCGGCTCGGTCGAACTCGGCGCGCAGACCTATGGCCAGATCTTCACCTTGAATGGCAAGCCGGCGGCGGGCATGGCGATCTTTCAGTCGCCGGGGGCGAATGCGCTGAACGTGGCCAATGCCGTCAAGGCACGGATGACCGCACTGGAGAAGGATTTTCCCGAAGGAATGGTCGCCACCGTTCCGTTCGATACAACCGTCTTCGTCTCACAGTCGATCAAGGAGGTCTACAAGACCCTGATCGAGGCCGGCGTGCTGGTGCTCGTCGTCATCCTCCTTTTCCTGCAGGACTGGCGCGCCATGCTGGTGCCGGCGACGACCGTGCCCGTCACCATCATCGGCGCCTTTGCTGCGATGGCCGCCCTGGGCTTCACGGTCAATCTCGCGACGCTCTTTGCCATCGTGCTGTCGATCGGCATCGTCGTTGACGATGCCATCGTGGTGGTGGAGGGTGCGGCGCACCAGATGGAGAAGGGGCTGTCGGCGCGCGACGCCGCGATCGAGGCGATGAACGAGCTGTTTGCGCCGATCATCGGCATCACTCTGGTCCTGGTGTCGGTGTTCCTGCCTGCCGCCTTCCTGCCGGGGCTGACAGGGCGGATGTATGCGCAATTCGCCCTGGTGATCGCCGCCACCGCGCTGCTCTCCGCAGTCAATGCCGCGACGCTCAAGCCGACGCAGTCCGCCTCCTGGCTGCGGCCGCCGGTGCCGCCCGAGCAGCGCAATGCCTTCTATCGGGGGTTCAACGCCCTCTATGCTCGGCTCGAAACCGCCTATGCGCGGCTGATCGGCGTCCTGGTCGGTGCGAGCTCGCTCATCGCCCTCATCAGCGCCGTCATCATTGCGCTGTCGTTCTATGGACTGTCGCGCGTTCCGACCGGCTTCCTGCCGATCGAGGATCAGGGCTACCTCCTCGCCACCGTCCAGCTGCCAGACGGGGCATCGCTGTCGCGGACGCAGCAAAGCCTCGACGAGGTCGCCGCGATCGCCCGCAAGGAGCCGGCGGTGCAGGACGTGGTCACGATCGCCGGGATCTCGGCCCTGGACAACAGCGCCTCGCTGGCCAATGCCGGCATTGCCTATCTGGTGCTCAAGCCGTGGAGCGATCGCGAAAGCCTGCTCGAGCTCTATCCACGCATGGCGACAGCCTTCGATGTCGTCGAAAGCGCGCGGGTGCTGGTGGTCCCGCCGCCGCCGATCCAAGGCATCGGGAATGCTGGCGGCTTTGCCATGCAGGTTCAGCTGCGCGACGGCAGCAATGATTTTGTCAAGCTGCAGAATGCCGTCACGACGCTGGTCGGCAACGCCCAGAGCCAGAGCGGGCTGCAGCGGGTCAGCACCACCTTCAGCGCCACCACCGCGCAATTCCGCGTCGATGTCGACCGGATCAAGGCGGAGACCATGCATGTCACGGTCGACCAGGTGTTCGCCGCGCTGTCGTCCTACATGGGGTCGAGCTATGTCACCCAGTTCAACAAATTCGGCCGAACCTTCCAGATCTATGTGCAATCGGATTCGCGCTTCCGTCTGAGCATCGACGACATCAACAAGCTCAATGTCCGCAACGCCAATGGCGAGATGATCCCGCTCGCCACGCTCGTGACGATCACGCCCGAGACCGGTCCGTCGCTGATCAATCTCTACAATCTCTACCCCGCTGCCGGCGTCATCGGCTTGCCGGCGCGCGGCTTCAGCTCGGGCCAGGCCATGAGGCTGATGGAGCAGGTGGCGCAGCGCAGCCTGCCGCCCGGCACCGGCTATGAATGGACTGGCATGTCCTATCAGGAGAAGATCGTCGGCGGGCAGCTCTATATCGCCTTCGGTCTTGGCCTGCTGCTCGTCTATCTCGTGCTCGCCGGTCAATATGAGAGCTGGCTCGCGCCGCTTTCGATCGTTCTATCGGTGCCGCTGGCCCTGGTCGGGCCGGTGCTGGTGCTCAATGCCGTGGGCATCGACAACAATCTCTATGTGCAGATCGGGCTTATCCTGCTGATCGCGCTGTCGGCGAAGAATGCCATTCTCATCGTCGAGGTGGCACGCGATCTGCGCAAAGCCGGGCA
>DATAOT010000212.1:0-9734 GCA_036265615.1 Aestuariivirgaceae bacterium | reverse complement strand
ACCCATGGCCATGGCGACCATGCCCGGCCGAACAATGGCGCCGTCCTGGCGACGCCGGAGACGCTCGGCATCATGCGCGTCCGCTATGGCGAGGCGGCAGGCCGAAGCCTCGAGCCCCTGCCCTATGGCATCGAGCGCCTGATCGGTGGCGTCGCCGTCAGCTTCCATCCCGCCGGCCACATTCTCGGCTCCGCCCAGATCGAGCTGAGCTTCGAGGGAACCTGCGCCGTCGTCTCGGGCGACTACAAGCGGTCGGCCGATCCGACCTGCACGCCCTTCGAGCTGCGCCGCTGCGACCTCTTCATCACCGAGGCGACCTTCGGCCTCCCGGTGTTCCGCCACGAGAGCGCCGCCCGCGAGACCGCGCGCCTCATCGCCTCGATCGGCGCCAATCCCGACCGCTCGCATCTCCTCGGTGTCTACGGGCTCGGCAAGTGCCAGCGGATGATCGTCACTTTGCGGCAGGCCGGCTTCGATGCGCCGATCTACCTGCATGGCGCCCTGGTTGAGCTCTGCGCCTTTTATCAGCGGCAAGGCATCGCGCTCGGCCCGCTCGCCTCGATCGCCGGCATGCCCAAGGAGGCGTTGAAAGGCGCCCTCGTGATGTGCCCGCCCTCCGAGCTTGCCGGCCGCTGGTCGCGGCGGCTGAGCGATCCGCTGACCGCCTTCGCATCGGGCTGGATGCGGGTCAGGGCGCGCGCCCGCCAGCGCCGCGTCGAGCTGCCGCTCGTCGTCTCAGATCATGCCGACTGGCCCGAGCTGATCGACACCATCGCCGCGACCGGCGCCGCCGAAGTCTGGGTCACCCATGGCCGCGAGGAAGCGCTGGTGCACGCACTGACCAGGCGCGGTCTGACCGCGCGGGCGCTGTCGCTTGTCGGCTTCGAGGATGAAGGCGACTGAACGGTGGAGCGTTTCGCCGAGCTCATCGACCGCCTGGTCTATTCCGGATCGCGCAATGCCAAATTGCGGCTGATCGAGGACTATTTCCGCATCGCGCCCGATCCTGACCGCGGCTATGCCCTGGCCGTGCTCACCGACGGCCTGCCGCTGCGCCTGCCCTACCGCCGCATTCTCGCCGAGCTCGTCGAGCCCTTCGTCGATCCGGTGCTCCACCGCCTGTCGCGCGACTATGTCGGCGACAGCGCCGAGACCGTCGCCCTGCTCTGGCCCGATCGCCGCGGCAGCAGCCGCGATGGCCCGCCGCCGACCGTTGCCGAGATTGCCGAGGCTCTGCTGGCGACCACGCCCAAGGACGCCCCGGCGCTCATCCGGGGCTGGCTCGACGGTCTCGACGCCAAGGGCCGCTTCGCGCTCCTCAAGCTCATGACCGGCGCGCTCCGTGTCGGCGTCTCGGCCCGCCTCGCCAAGACTGCGCTCGCGGCTTACGGCAATGTCGACGTCGCCGAGATCGAAGAGGTCTGGCACGGCGCTGCTCCGCCCTATGGCGCCTTGTTCCGCTGGCTCGACGGCAGGGGTCCGCGGCCGGAGGCATTGACCGCGGCGATGTTCCGCCCGCTGATGCTGTCGCACCCGATCGAGGACCGCGAGCTCGGCGAGCTTGATCCGCAAGCCTTCGCCGCGGAGTGGAAATGGGACGGCATCCGCGTGCAGGTGAGCGCCAATGGTTTCGAGACCCGGCTGTTCTCGCGCTCCGGCGATGACATCTCGCCGGCCTTTCCCGACATCGTCGAGGCCTTCGCCGCCTTTCGCGGCGTCGCCGATGGCGAGCTCCTGGTCGTCAGGGGCGGCATCGTCCAGCCCTTCAAGGACCTGCAGCAGCGCCTGAACCGCAAGACCGTCTCGACGAAGCTCGTCGGCGAGCACCCTGCCCACATCCGCCTCTACGATCTCCTCTTCGCGGTCGAGGAGGATTTGCGTGAGCTGCCCTTCCGCGAGCGCCGCGCCCGCCTCGAATCCTTCATCCCGCGCTACCGCTTGGCCCGCGCCGATCTGTCGCCGCTCGTCTCCTTCCGAAGCTTCGAGGAGCTCCACGCCATGTGGTCGACGAGCCGCGAGGCGGGAATCGAGGGGCTCATGCTGAAGCGCTGGGACAGCCTCTATGTCTCGGGCCGTCCGCGCGGCCTCTGGTACAAGTGGAAGCGCGCGCCGCTCACCCTCGACTGCGTCCTCATGTATGCCCAGCGCGGCAACGGCAAGCGCTCCTCCTACTACTCCGACTATACGTTCGGCGCCTGGCGCCTCGGCGACAACGGCGAGGACGAGCTCGTGCCGGTGGGCAAGGCCTATTCCGGCTTCACCGACGAGGAGATGCTGAAGCTCGACCGCTTCGTGCGCAACAACACCGTTGAGAAGTTCGGGCCCGTCCGGGCGGTCCGTCCGGCACTCGTCTTCGAGGTCGCTTTCGATGCCGTCCAGGCCTCGAGCCGGCACAAATCCGGCGTCGCGATGCGCTTCCCGCGCATCCATCGCATCCGCTGGGACAAGCCGGCCGCCGAGGCCGACCGGCTGGAAACCCTGCTCGGCATGATATGACGCAACTGTCATGACCGGCCGGCTTGCCGTCGCCGCCCCGCGGTGCTTATCTCTCCTCAAATCCCCCCGTGCCTGCTCAAGGGAGCCCGGAGACTGTGGCTTGAGGATCACCCACCACCTCGATGCGACAACCATTCTCGCACTGGCCTCCGGCACACTGGACGAGGCCCTCGGTGTCGTCGCCGCTTCGCATGTCTGGTGGTGCGGCAAATGCCGTGCCGCCCTCAAGGAAGCCGAACGGCTCGGCGGCGTTCTGCTCAACCGCTTGACCGGCACCGCCGATCAGCCCTCGGCGGGCGAGGGTGGCGCGGCCGCCGCGAGCGGCGAGCCGCAGGCGCTCGCCGAAAACATCGGCTTGCCGCTGCCGGTGGTGAGCCGCCTCGGCGGCCTGTCGCTGAGCGATCTCAGATGGCGGTGGGCCGTGCCCGGCCTCTCGCTGCACGAGCTTGCGGTGGCGAAGGGCGGCAAGGGTCGCCTCTTCCTCTTGCGCATGGCAGGAGGTGCCGCCGTGCCGCAGCATGGTCACGGCGGCGAGGAGCTGACGCTCATCCTGCGCGGCTCCTACAGCGACCGCTTCGGCCGCTTCGCGGTGGGCGACATCGCCGAGCTTCACCGCAACGTCGTGCACCGGCCGGTGGTCGACAAGAACGACAATTGCATCTGCCTCGTCGCCACCGAGGCGCCGGCCCGCTTCACCTCGCTCATCATGCGGATGATCCAGCCCTTCGTGCGGATCTGAGGCAATAGGCAGTAGGGAAGAGCGCGGATCACTGCCTATTGCCTATTGCCTATTGCCTCTTTCTGCCATTGACGGTGTCCGGCCTCACATGAGAGGTATTTGACACTGCCGCAAATCACGTTTGAAGAAGCCTCAGGCGGCCAAGGGAGATCACTCATGAAGGAACTCGAATTCAAGCTCGACATTGCGACGAAGCTTGCCCGCAAGGGAAGGGTGTCGCGCCGCGACTTCGTGCAACTGGCGATTGCCGCCGGTTTCACCGCCGCCATGGCCGACACCATGTTCACCGCCGCCGCGCGCGCCGAGCCCCAGAAGGGCGGGCACTTCCGCATGGGCATGGGCCACGGCGCCACCACCGACTCGCTCGACCCCGCGACCTACCCCGATCAGATGACCGGCACCGTCGGCTGGGGCTCGATGGGCAACAGCCTGACCGAGGTCGATGCCAAGGGCCACATCACCCCCGATCTGGCCGAGAGCTTCGAGCCCGGCGACACACCCAAGACCTGGGTGTTCAAGCTGCGCAAGGGCGTCACCTTCCACAACGGCAAGAACGTCACGCCGCAGGACGTGATCGCCTCCTTCCGCCATCACATGGGCAAGGACTCGAAGTCGGCCGCCAAGTCCTATGTCGATGCCATCGCCGACATCAAGGCGGATGGCAACAACGTGGTCTTCTCGTTGTCCGCCGCCAATGCCGATTTCCCCTACATTGCCAGCGACTATCACATCCCGATCATGCCGGCGAAGGACGACGGCAAGGTCGATTGGCAGTCGGGCGTCCGCACCGGGCCCTACATGCTCGACAAGTGGGAGCCGGGCGTGCGCGCAACCATGAAGCGCAACCCCAACTACTACCGCGACACCTGGTTCGACGAGGTGACGGCGACCGTCATCGCCGACGTCGCGGCGCGCACCAACGCCCTCAGCTCGGGCGAGATCGACTACATGGATCGCTGCGATCTCAAGACGCTCAAGATGCTGGAGCGCAATCCCGGGCTCAACATCAACAAGATCCTGGGTTACGGCCACTACATCTTCGTCATGGACGTGCGCCGCCCGCCCTTCGACAATCAGGACGTCCGCAACGCGATCAAATTTGCCGTCGATCGCGTCGACATCGCCAACAAGGTCTTCTCCGGCATCAACAAGCCGGCCAATGACGATCCGATCGCGCCGAGCATTCCTTATGCGATCGATCCGCAGCCGATCCACAAATACGATCCCGAGATGGCCAAGAGCCTGCTCAAGAAGGCCGGCAAGGACTCCCTCAAGATCGACCTGTCGGCCTCCGATGCCGCCTTCACCGGCGCCGTCGATGCCGCCACCCTGTTCAAGGCTCACGCCGCGGCTGCCAACATCGACATCAATGTCGTACGCGAGTCGGCCGACAGCTACTGGGACGTGGTCTGGCTGAAGAAGCCCTTCGTTGCCTCCTATTGGAACGGCCGGCCGGTTCAGGACCTGATGTTCTCGGTCGCTTACGCCAAGGGTGCGGCCTGGAACGACACGTTCTGGGACAACCAGCGCTTCAACGAGCTCCTGGTCCAGGCCCGCTCCGAGACCGACGGCGACAAGCGCAAGGCGATGTATGCCGAGATGCAGCAGCTCGTCCATGACGATGGCGGCCTGATCAATCTCTGCTGGAGCACCTACGTCTCCGCCAACACCAAGAAGCTGTCGCATGGCGACATCGCCTCGAACTGGGACGATGACGGCATGAAGATCACCTCGCGCTGGTGGTTTGTCTCGTGATGTGACGAACGAGCTGCTTCCCCTCCCCCTGGTGGGGAGGGGCCGCCCTCCATCCCTCATGGCCGGCCCCCGAGCCGGCCATCCAGGGGACGTCGCAGGCAACCCTGGATGGCCGGGTCAAGCCAGGCCATGAGGGGAATTGGGATTGCTCTTGAGGCTTTTCCGCTGGCGGCAATGCGCCGGATTTGCCAAGATCGTCTTCTGGAAGGATTGAACAAGAACTGGGGTTGAACAGATGCACCCGGTCGTCAGAACGGTCCTCCAACGTCTAGGACTCGGTCTGGTGACGTTGTTCCTCGTGTCGATCATCATCTTCTCGTCCGTGGAGATGCTACCTGGCGATTTCGCCAAGGCGATCCTCGGCCAGTCGGCCACCCCCGAAACCGTCGCCGCCTTCGAGAAGGAGATCGGCCTCGATCGTCCGCCCGTCGAACGCTATCTCGAATGGGTTGGCCAGGTCGCCCGTGGCGAGTTCGGCCAGTCCTTCGCCAGCCGCGTCGGCTACCGGCGCACCGTCGCCGAGATCATCGAGCCGCGCTTTTTCAACACGCTGTTTCTCGCGATGATGACCGCCCTCATCGCCGTGCCGCTGGCGCTGGCGCTCGGCATCGCCGCCGCGCTTTATCGCAACAGCTTCTTCGACCGCGCCGTCAACTCCATCACGCTCACCACCATCTCCTTCCCCGACTTCTTCATCGCCTACATGCTGGCCTATCTCGTCATCTCGCGCGACACCTTTCTCGGCACGCAATTTGCGCAGAGCTTGCCGCAATGGCTGGCCAACGGCATTGACGGCCTGCTTCATCTCATTCCGAAATTCCCCACCCTTGCCAATGTCAACGAGCAGACGCCGTTCTGGGAGCACGTCTGGCGCAGCATGCTGCCGGCCCTGACGCTCACCCTCGTCATCGTCGCCCATATGATGCGCATGACCCGCGCCGCGCTGATCAACCTGCTGGCCAGCCCCTACATCGAGATGGCGCGCCTCAAGGGCCTGTCGCCGCGCACCATCATTCTGCGCCATGCCCTGCCCAATGCCTGGGCGCCGATCGTCACGGTCATCGCCTTCAACCTCGCCTATCTCGTCGTCGGCGTCGTCGTCGTCGAGGTGGTGTTCGTCTATCCAGGCATCGGCCAGCTCATGGTCGATGCCGTCCGTTCGCGCGACATCCCGGTGGTGCAGGCCTGCGCGCTCATCTTCGCCGCCACCTACATCCTTCTCAATCTCAGCGCCGACGTCATTTCGATCGTGACCAATCCGAGGCTCCTGCATCCCAGATGACCACCGTCGAAGACCGCCAGCTGCGCACCGACGGTGCCCTTCCCAAGGCCCGGCGCACCAGGCTGTCGCTGCTGTGGCGGGCCTTGCGCACGGCGCCGCTCAGCGCCTGGTTCGGCATGATCGTGATCGCCGCCTACATGGTCCTCGCGATCTTCGCGCCCTGGCTTGCCCCCTATGGCGAGGCGCAGATCTTTCCCGAGCCCTATGCGCCATGGGGCGGTCAGTTCGTCCTCGGCACCGACCAGCTCGGCCGCGACATGCTGACGCGGCTGATCTACGGCGCCCGCAACACCATCGGCATCGCCGTCATCACCACGCTCCTGTCCTTTGCCGTCGGCATGACTCTGGGCCTGCTCGCCGCCATCTACCGCAGCTGGATCGACCAGCTGCTGTCGCGCGCCGTCGACGTGCTGATGTCGATCCCGGAGCTCATCTTCGCGCTGATGCTGCTGTCGACCTTCGGTTCCACGGTCCTCAATCTGATCATCATCATCGCCCTCCTCGACTCGACGCGGGTGTTCCGCCTGTCGCGCGCCGTGGCGCTGAATGTCGTGGTGATGGATTTCGTCGAGGCGGCCCGCCTGCGCGGCGAGCGGCTCGGCTGGATCATGCGGCGCGAGATCCTGCCCAACGTCATGCCGCCCTTGATTGCCGAGTTCGGCCTGCGCTTCTGCTTCGTCTTCCTCACCATCTCGTCCCTGTCCTTCCTCGGCGTCGGCATCCAGCCGCCCACCGCCGACTGGGGCTCGATGGTGCGCGAGAATGCGACCCTCATCACCTATGGCGACATCACCCCGCTGCTGCCGGCCGGCGCCATCGCGCTTCTCACCGTCGCCGTCAATTTCGTCGTCGACTGGTTCCTGCATCGAACGAGTGGCCTGAAGGATGAGCACTAGAGCCGCCGCCGCGCCGCGCGAAAAGGGCGCCCCGCTCCTCGAGATCAGGAACCTGCGCATCGAGGGCTTCAGCGACGACAAATGGCACGAGATCGTGCGCGGCATCGACATCACGCTGAAGCGCGGCGAGGTGCTGGGGCTGATCGGCGAATCGGGCGCCGGCAAATCGACAATCGGGCTTGCGGCCATGGGCTATGCCAAGCCCGGCTGCCGCATCTCCGACGGCTCGGTCGTGTTCGACGGCATCGATCTCCTCGCCGCCGGCGAGAACGGGCGCCGCGGGCTCAGGGGCTCGCGCATCGCCTATGTCGCCCAGAGTGCCGCCGCCTCCTTCAACCCCGCCCACCGCATCATCGAGCAGACGATCGAGACGGTTCTCGCCCACAATCTCGCGCACCGCGACAAGGCCGAGCAGGGTGCCGTCGATCTCTATCGCCGCCTCCAGCTGCCGAATCCCGACGAGATCGGCCGCCGCTATCCGCATCAGGTGTCGGGCGGTCAGCTGCAGCGCGCCATGACCGCCATGGCCATGGCCTGCCGACCCGATCTCATCATCTTCGACGAGCCGACCACCGCGCTGGACGTCACCACCCAGGTCGAGGTGCTCGCCGCCATCCGCAACATCGTCGACCAGTTCCAGACGGCGGCGATCTACATCACCCATGATCTTGCGGTGGTGGCGCAGATGGCCGACCGCATCATGGTGCTGCGCTACGGCCGCCTGGTCGAGGAAGCGTCCACCCGCATCATGCTGAAAGCCCCGCAGCAGGACTATACCCGCTCGCTCTGGGCGGTGCGCAAGCTTGCCCGTCCCGACCGCCCGAGCACCGAGCCGGTGCTGGTGGTGGAAAATGTCACCGCGAGCTATGGCGGCACCATCAAGGTTCTCGAGAACGTCAATGTGCGGGTGCCGCGCGGCCGCACCGTCGCGATCGTCGGCGAGTCCGGATCGGGGAAGTCGACGCTTGCCCGCGCCATTGTCGGCCTCCTGCCGCCGATCTCCGGCCGCATCCTGTTCGACGGCACGGCGCTGCCGCCGGCCCTCAAGCAGCGCAGCAAGGACATGCTGCGCCGCATCCAGCTGATCTATCAGATGCCCGACACCGCCCTCAACCCGCGCCAAACGGTGCGCGACGTGATCGGGCGTCCGATCGAATTCTATCACGGGCTGAGCGGGCGCGACTGCGACCGCAAGGTGGGCGATCTGCTCCGCCTGATCGAGCTCGACGAGACCTTGATCGATCGCCTGCCGAGCGAGCTGTCGGGCGGCCAGAAGCAGCGCATCTGCATCGCCCGCGCGCTGGCTGCCGAGCCCGAGATCATCATTTGCGACGAGGTCACCTCGGCGCTCGATCAGATCGTCCAGGAGGAGATCCTGAAGCTGCTGATGCGGCTGCAGCAGGAGACCGGGGTGACCTATCTCTTCATCACCCACGACATCGCCACCGTGCGCGCCATTGCCGACGAGGTGGTGGTGATGCATCGCGGCAAGGTCGTCGAGCAGGGGCCCAAGGCCGAGGTGCTGTCGCCGCCGCATCCGCCCTACACCGACCTGCTCCTCTCTTCCGTGCCCGAGATGGATCCCGACTGGCTGACCTCGCTGCTTGCCCGTCGCGCCGAGCGCGGTTCCGGGACCATGAAGGCGGCTGGGAATTGAGGCAATAGGCAGTAGGCAGTAGGCAATAGGGAAGAGCTCTTCTCAGCGCCTATTGCCTATTGCCTATTGCCTTGTTCGGGGCGATGAGTGAGGGAACATGAGCGACGACCTCAATCTTCTCGGGATCAGCGGCAGCCTGCGCCGCGGCTCCTACAACACGAGCCTCCTCGAGACCATCAAGACCTTGCTGCCGCCGGGCATGACCCTCGAGATCGTCACGCCCATCGCCATTCCGGTCTACAATGGCGACGACGAGGATCAGACCGGGATCCCGCCCTCGGCGCTCGAGCTTGTCGGCCGCATTCGCGTCGCCCATGCTGTCGTCATCGCCACGCCCGAGTATAATTTCTCCATTCCGGGCGGCCTCAAGAACGCCATCGACTGGGTCTCGCGCGTCAAGCAGCAGCCCTTCCGCCACAAGCGCGTCGGCATCGTCGGCGCTTCCGGCGGGCCGATCGGCACCGCCCGCTCGCAATATCATCTGCGCCAGACCCTGCAGGCGCTCGAAGCCTATGTCATGCCGCGCCCGGAGGTCTTCGTCAGCAACGCTCAGACCAAATTCGCCGACGACGGCACGCTGACCGACGAAGCCACCCGCAAGGTGCTGGAGACCTGGCTCAAGCACTTCAACAGCTTCCTTCGCGAGGAGGGAGAATAGTGAGTAGTGAGTAGTGGTTGGGCAGTGCTCGGCCCCCACTGTTCACCACTCACTATTCACTACTCACTTTTCCCACCTACCGCACGCTGTCCGGCAGCTCGCGCTCGCGACGCTTGACGAAATCGGCCAGCGCCTCGTCGACCTCAGGCTCCAGCGCCGGCGCCTCGTAGCTTGCAAGCAGCGCCTTGGCCTTGGCCCGGCCGCGCGCGTCCATGTCGTTCTCGCCCTCCGCCGACCACTGCTCGAACGAG
>DATAOT010000211.1:0-15261 GCA_036265615.1 Aestuariivirgaceae bacterium | reverse complement strand
CCCGTCGGGTGACCGGCGCTTATGGCTATATCCGCCCCGGCGAGCCGCTCGAGCAGTGTTCCGATGTCTGGCGCGTCGCGCGCTTCGTCGAAAAGCCCGGGCGCGCCGCTGCCGAACAGCTGATCGCCGAAGGCTGCGTGTGGAACTCCGGCAATTTCGTTTTCCGCGCCGATCGGGTGGTCGACCAATATGGAGAGTTCGACCCGGCAACTGCCGCCGCGGTTCGCGACAGCGTTGCCAAGGCGGAACGTGATCTGGGTTTCCTACGGCTCGAGCGCGCGGCCTTCGCCGCTGCCCGGCGCTGCTCGTTCGACTATGCGGTGATGGAGCGTACTGACCGCGCCGCCGTGGTCAGGGCGTGTTTCGACTGGAGCGACCTCGGCGACTGGGAGGCCGTGTGGCGCCACCTGCCGCGTGACGATCAGGGCAATGCCTTGTCGGGCCAGATCGAGCTGCTCGATGCCCGCAACAATCTCATCTTTGCCGATTCAGGCATGGTGGCGGTGGCCGATATCGACGACCTCGTGGTCGTGGCATCGGGCGATGCGGTTCTGGTCGCGGATCGCCGCCGCCCTGAGCGGGTCAAGCAGCTGGTCGAGAAGGTTCAGGTCCGCGGCCATCGCCAGGGCAGCGAGCATCTCCGCAACTATCGGCCCTGGGGCTGGTATCAGACCATGGACAGCGGTCCGCGTTTCCAGGTCAAGCGCATCGCCGTCCGGCCGGGATGTCGGCTTTCGCTGCAGCGCCATCATCACCGAGCCGAGCATTGGATCGTGGTGCGCGGCACGGCCGAGGTCACCATCGACGGCACCACCGCAATGCTGTCGGAGAACGAGTCGACCTACATCCCGATCGGCAGCACCCATCGCTTGGCCAACCCCGGCAGGATCGAGCTCGAGCTGATCGAGGTGCAGACCGGGAGCTATCTCGGCGAGGACGATATCGTCCGCCTCGAGGATGATTTCTCGAGGCGGTAGGCCTGCCCGGTCATTCAGCCGGCGCGTGTGTCGGTCATCCCTGGTAGAAGATATGCCTGCCGATCTGGCCGGTGCGCTTGAGCTTGCGCGACCAGCTCGGCGTCACCGAAATCGCGTGATAATGGGTCGACAGCGCCAGCAACCCCTTGGGGAGGTCGGGGCTCGCACAATCGCTGCCGCACAGCAGCAGCAGCTGCGCGCTCCGCCTCAGGATCTGCTGCCATGGCACCCATTCCGTGATGCGGTCGGCCTTGCCGTCGCAGCGGAACGAGAATTGGCAGCGATTGGCGCGATTTGCGTTCTGGTTGACCACATCGCAGATTTTGCGCGGATAGGCTGGGTTGTTGGCCCGGTTGATGATCACCTGGCCGACCGCCATCTGCCCCAGCGCCGGCTCGCCGCGCGCCTCGAAATAGATTGCCTCTGCCAGGCAGAAGCGGTCCGGGGCGAATGTCGCCGGCATTGAAAAGGCTGAGTTTATTGAAAATACGAACCCCGCCACTCCCGCGACGCCCATCGGCGCCGCCATCCTAAACAATCGCATTTGCCACCCTTCATCGCCGTAATGAGGAAGCTCAACGTCGTCCCCTCAGGGGCGAGGCTGAATGAAGGGGCAATCAGGCAAGAAAGTGCATCGTAGATGACAATTTTGCGACCATTCACCGGCCGAAAAAGCCTGTGGATTCCGTGGATTACGCGGAAGTAAAGCGCTCGTCGAAGGAGTAGCCCATGCCGCGCACCGTCCTGATTGGGTCAGGCTCGCGTCCGCGCCGGATGGCTTTTCTCAGGCGGCCGACATGCACATCGACAGTGCGTTCGTCGATATAGATGTCGCGGCCCCACACGGCATCGAGCAGTTGGGCGCGGCTGTAGACCCGGCCGGGGCTCTGCATAAGGTGTTCGAGCAGCCGGAATTCGGTCGGCGACAGATTGATGTCGCGGCTGCCGCGGGTGACGCGGCGATTGCGACGGTCGAGGCTGATGTCGCCGGCGCGCAATGTGTCGGCCACCGCGTCGGGATTGGCGCGGCGCAGGATGCCGCGGACCCGTGCCATCAGTTCCGGCACCGAGAACGGCTTCACCACATAATCGTCGGCACCGGTCGCAAGCCCGCGCACCCGCTCGGTCTCCTCGCCGCGCGCGGTGAGCATGACGATCGGGATGTCGCGTGTCTCGGGCCGCGCCCGCAACAGCCGGCACACCTCGATACCGGAAATGCCGGGCAGCATCCAATCGAGGATGATGAGGTCGGGACGCTCCTCGGTGATCAGGAGCGACACCTCCTCGCCGCTGGTCGCCGTGCGCGGCCGGTAGCCCTCGGCTTCGAGATTGTAGCTGAGCAGGACCTGAAGAGGCTCTTCGTCCTCAACGATCAGGATCGACGCTGACACCGGACTGATCCTAAGGCTGGCCGACAGCCGTCATCGAGGTGACGTCCTTCTTCGGACGTTCCTCGCCGATCAGCTTGCCGTAAACGAGATAATAGACATTCTCCGCGATGTTGGTCGTGTGATCGCCGATGCGCTCGAGATTCTTCGCGGCAAAGAGAAGATGCGCGCAGAGGCCGATGGTGCGGGGATCCTCCATCATGTAGGTCAGGAGCTCGCGGAACACCGAATTGTAGAGCGCGTCGATTTCCTCGTCCGAACGCCACACTTCGATGGCGCGCGCCGCATCCTTGCGGGCGTAGGCGTCGAGCACGTCCTGCAGCTGCTCTTGTGCAAGGGTGCTCATCCGCTTCAGTCCGGTGATGATCTGGCGCGGCAGGCTGTCGGACATCGCATGGGTGCGCTTTGCCAGATTTTTTGCGAGATCGCCGATCCGCTCCAGATCGGAGGAGATCCGGATCGCCGACATCACCTCGCGCAGATCGCTCGCCATCGGCTGCCGCTTGGCGATGGTGGTCACTGAACGCTCCTCGATCGCGAGCTCCAGCGCATCGATCTTGGCGTCGTCGGCGATCACCAGGTCGGCCAGCTGCGTGTCGCGCCGCGACAGCGCATCCATGGCCCGCGCCAGCTGCTCCTCGGCGAGCCCGCCCATCTGGGCCAGCATGGTTTTCAGCCGGCCGAGTTCATCATCATAGGCTTTGACGGTGTGGTCGCTCATCCATTTCATCCTTAATTCAGCCGGACCGGCCGGTAATATGATCTTGCGTAGGTTTTCCCTGCCGAATGGTGAATATTGCATCGCTATCGCCGACTTCCACCAGCCCCATGAGGTGGCAAAGCCGGTGAGCTGCGACAGAGCCGGCGCTGCGCCCCGCGCCAGACGGGCGGGTCAGCCTGCGCACCGCACTGAGCTGCTCGTTTGCACTGGAATTCTCCTGTTGGGCCGCTTTGGGAAGAGGGCGACAGACTTAGCGGCTGGCCAAGACAAAAGAATTCCTGTTCTATGACAATGGAACGACAAGCGAACTCATTTGAACATTAAACGATTTTAGGCATGTGAAGATTTGTTGACAGCCTCTCAAACGGCGGCCGAGGTGCCGCCGCCGGCAAGCATTGGTCGCCGGGGCAGGGCAGGCTGGCTTGTCGCGCTGCTGACAATCCTCGCGGCCGCAATCACGCCGGACCATGCCCGGGCCGAAAACGCCACGGGCAGCTTCCTGCATGTGTCCGACATCCATTTCGACCCCTTCGCCACGCCTGGAGTGGCGGCCTCCCTTCTCCCGCTGAACGTCGACCGCTGGCAGGCCCGGCTCGTCGCCGCGCCTGACCAGACCATGGCCCGCTTCGGCGAGGACACCAACTTCCCGCTCCTCGACTCGGCGCTTGCCGCCATGCATGCGGCCGCTCGTGACGTCGATTTCATCATCTACACCGGCGACATGCTGGCGCACCGGTTCGAAGACAAGGCGGCCAAGGCGCTCCAGGTCGAGCCGCGTTCATCGCTCGTCCAGGCCATGGCTGTCGAGACGACCATCTTCGTCGCCAAGGCGCTTGCCCGCGTTGCATCGGGCCGGCCGGTCATCATCGCTCTTGGCAACAATGACGCGGCCTGCGGCGACTACCGCATCGATCCCGGAGGCCCGTATCTGGCTGCCACCCGCAACACCGTCCGCGAGCTTCTGGGCAATCTCGAAATCGATCCCGGCTTCGACCGTACCTATGCCGCGGGCGGCTATTACGCGGTGCGCCATCCGGCCCGTCCGGACATCACGATCCTGGTCCTCAACGACGTGCTGTGGTCAAATGAATATCGCGACGCCTGCGGCTCTGACGGTGTCCGGGCGGGAACCGTCATGCTTGACTGGCTGGAGGCTGAACTGCGCCAGCACGAGGCGCATGGCCGGAAGGTTTGGCTCGTCCATCACATTCCCATTGGCTATGATTCCTATTCGACGAGCCATGCCGCGGACGCTCCTTGCCCGGCGCGCCCGGTGCCTTACCTGCGCCAGCCCTTTGCCGATGCATTTGTGCAGCTCATCAAGCGCTACAGCAGCATTATCGATGCCGGCTTTGCCGGCCATATTCACTATGACGATTTCCGTCTGGTGGTGGCGCCTGGCGGCGGTGCCGTAGCGGTGGAGAAGATCGCCCCCGGCATCAGCCCGATCTTCGGGCAGAACCCCGGCTTCCTTGTCTTCTCCTACGCTCGCCGCACCGGCCGACCGATCGACTATGCCGCCCATTACCTCTCGAACCTGGGCGCGGCGCGGTCAGCCCGAGACGGCCAATGGCGGAAGGAGTATGAGTTCACCCGCCGCTACGGGCAGCGCCGTTTTTCGCCGGCCGCCGTCGCAACCGTCTTGCGACGCCTGAAGCGCCGCGGCACCACCCAAAGGGATTACCGAATGCTGTACAACGTCAGCCGCGGCGAGCTGGCGAGCAGCGTGCTGCCGGCCTATGCCTGCGCCATCGCCAATATTGATCGCCGGTCCTTCGATGCCTGCTATTGTCGCTGAGCGAGCGGCCTTCGGAGCTCTAAAAGCCGGCGAGCGCCCGCTGCTTCAGCACATGCAGGTCGGATTCGCCGCCCTCGGCAGCCCTGAGGATGCGGGAAGCGAGCGTTCGGCGAAGCGAGGACTCGGCGGTGCTGTCCATGCCGGCAGGAAAACGTGCTTCGAACTCCGCCCATGCCTCATGGAACACGCCTCTGAGCACATCCAGGGTCTCCGGGCCAAGGCCGTAACCCTGCTGCCGCATTTCCGCCATAAAATCCTCCCTGATGAAGCTGTTCCCGCTTGTTGTGATCAACATAACACATTTGCCGTTTTGCGGCGACTGCTCACGAAAAAGTCAATTGCCAATTTACCCGGCAGATTTGCAGTGACGCGATTGAGTCGCGCTCGCAACGCCCGCCATGCGCGAGTGGCCGCCCGCATGGACTCGACTGCCGCACCTCATTACAGTCCGGCGTAATCCACGGCAGCGATTTGAGTTTCATGACCGACAGACCGGTTCAGCGGCGCCTGGTGGCCATCCTGGCGGCCGACGTTGTCGGCTTCAGCCGGCTCATGGAGCGCGACGATGCCGGCACCTTGTCGCTGCTGAAGGATCGTCGCGAGCAGATCATTGACCGCGAGACTGCGCGTCACGGCGGGCGTATCGTCAAGGTCATGGGCGACGGGCTGCTGATCGAATTTGCCAGCGCCGTTCAGGCCGTCGCCTGTGCCGCCGCCGTGCAGCGGGCGATGACGGAAGCCAATGCCGGCGTGCCGCCGGACCAGTGCATCGTTCTGCGCATCGGCATCAATCTTGGCGACGTCATCATCGACGGCGAGGACCTCTATGGCGATGGCGTGAACATCGCCGCCCGACTTCAGGCGCTCGCCGAGCCGGGAGAAATCCTGCTGTCGCGCCAGGTTCATGACCAGGTCGAGACCAAGCTCGATCTAGGCTTCGTCGATCTCGGCCTCAAGGAGCTGAAGAACATCGCGAGGCCAGTGCAGGTTTTTCGCATCGCCGGCGAGCGGCAGGAGCCGGCTCCGGCCGGACCGACCGAGACCCGGCGTCCCTCGGTCGCCATTCTCCCCTTCGCCAATATGAGCGGCGACCCCGAGCAGCGCTATTTCAGCGACGGCATCACCGAGGACATCATCACCGAGTTGTCGCGCTTCCGCCAGCTCAGGGTGGCGGCCCGCAATTCCTCCTTCCGCTATCGCGACCTGGACGTCGACATCAGGCGCGTCGGCCGCGAACTCGGCATCAATTACGTGGTCGAGGGCAGCGTGCGCCGCCTCGGCAAGCGCATCCGGATCACCGCCCAGCTGATCGACGCAACGACCGGCAATCACCTGTGGGCCGAGCGCTTCGATCGCGACGAGTCGGAAATCTTTGCCGTTCAGGACCAGCTGGTCCGCACCATCGTTGCAACTCTTGTCGGGCGCCTCCAGGCGGCGGGCGCGGAAGGCGCAAGCCGCAAGCCGCCGGCCAGTCTTGCTGCTTATGAATGCGTGCTCAGGGCCGACGCGCTGCCATTAGGCGACGCCGCAGCCGAAGCCGAGGCCATGAAGCTTTACGAGCAGGCGATCAAGCTCGATCCGACCTATGCCCGGGCCTATGCCCTGCTCGCCAATCTGCTGCGGTTGAAATGGGACTACGGTGCCGGCGGCGACCCGTCGGTTCTGGCCCGCGCCTTCGATCTTGCCCGGAGGGCGGTGGCGCTCGACGACAATGACGGCTTGTGCCACGGCATTCTCGGCCTCGTTAACTTGACCCGCTACGAATACGATCTCGCCGAGCATCACTATCAGAAGGCGCTGTCGCTGAACCGCAACAGCGCGACGCTGTTCGCCAGCATGGCATCGCTCTACACCCATCTCGGAAGGCCCGAGCAGGCGCTCGACTTCCTTCGCGAGGCGAGGAGCATCGACCCCTTCTACAATCCGTCCTGGTACTGGTCGGTGCTGGGGACCGCTCACTTCATGGCGCGCCAGTATGAGGAGGCGATTGCCGCCTTCAGTCGCTCGACCATCATGCCGTATTGGGCTCGCGCCTATCTTGCCGCCGCCTGTGCGCTTGCCGGCCGGCTGGACGAGGCCGAGCGCCAGGCCGAAGAAGTCCTGCGCCTGTTCCCCACCTACACCATCTCTCGCGATGCCGTCCGCGAGCCTTTCAAGCACCCCTCCGATCGCGAGCATCTGATGGATGGGTTGCGCAAGGCCGGGCTGCCGGACTGAATAGGAGCAGCATGACATCCCATCCCCTCGATCCGTTGAGCCCGGTCGAAATCGAGCGCGCTGCCGAGATTGCGCGCCGCAAGGGGGGCTTGAGCGAGGCTGCCTGGTTCGAGACCATCGCGCTCGCGGAGCCTGATCGCAATGCCCCGGAAGCCCGGCTGCGCTGCGCCTTCATCTGCTGCTACGACCCGGCGGCAGGCGAGACCTGGGACGGCGTTGCGGACCTCGACCGCGGCGAGTTCCTGTCATGGCAGCATGTGAAGGGCGCCCAGGCGCGGATCGTCGCCGACGAGTTCGCCATGGGCGGCGAGATCGCCAAGGCCGATCCGCGCTTCAGGGAGGCCTGTGCCAGGCGCGGCATCACCGACATGGGCGAGGTGCTGGTCGAGCCCTGGGCAGCGGGGCATTTCGGTCTTGCCGAGGAGGAGGGCGAGCGCATCGCCTATGGCCATTGCTGGCTGCGCAACAAGGCCGGCGACAATCCCTATGCCCGGCCGATCGCCAATCTCCACCCGGTCATCGATCTCAGGCGCCGGCGGCTCCTCAGGATCGACGATCTTGGCTCGATCCCGCTGCCGCCTGAGAGCACCGCGATCGTTCATCGCGAGCCGCGCCGGGACCTGAAGCCGCTCGCGATCATCCAGCCCGAGGGTGTAAGCTTCACGGTCGAGGGCAATTGCGTCCGTTGGCAGAAATGGCAGTTCCGGCTCGGCTTCAATGTCCGCGAGGGATTGACGCTGCATGCCATCGGCTATGAGGACGGCGGACGGTTGCGAGCGATCATGCACCGCGCCTCCCTCGCCGAGATGGTGGTGCCTTACGGCGACCCGACCGGCTCCAACTACCGCCGCAATGCCTTCGACACCGGCGAGTACGGCATCGGCCAGTTCCTCGACCCGCTGCAGCTTGGCTGCGACTGCCTCGGGCAGATCCGCTATGTCGACGTCTGGAGCCACGACTGGTTCGGCCGGCCGCGGCTCATCGCCAATGCGGTCTGCATCCACGAGGAGGATTTCGGGATCCTCTGGAAGTTCAGCGACCTTGCCCGCCGTCAGGTGACGGTGCGGCGCTCGCGCCGGCTGGTCGTATCGACCACGGCGACCATCGGCAATTACGTTTACGGCTTCTTCTGGTACTTCTATCAGGACGGCACGATCGGCATCGAGGTGAAGGCGACGGGGGTGCCCCTGGTCACGGGTCGAAGGCTCGGCGAGCCGTCGAGCCATGGCGCGCTGGTGGCGCCGGGGATCGATGCGCATGTCCATCAGCACGTGTTCTCCTTCCGTTTCGAGATGGCCGTCGACGGCGAGCGCAACGCCGTGTCGGAGGTGAATTTCGCCGGTGCGCCGATGGGCGAGGACAACCGCTACGGCAATGCCGTGCGCATCATCGAGACGCCGCTCGTTTCCGAAGCACAGGCCCAGCGCCTGATCGACATCGCAGCCTCGCGCTATTGGCGCATCACCAACCCGTCGGTGCGCAACGCGCTGGGCGAGCCCGTCGGCTACCGTCTTGTTCCCGGTGCCAATGCCTTGCCGTTCCTGGACCCGCAGTCGCCTGTCGGGCGCCGGGCAGGATTCATGTTCCGGCATTTCTGGGCCACCCGCTATGCTGCCGACGAGCTCTACCCCGCCGGACGCTATCCCAACCAGCATCGAGGCGGCGACGGCCTGGCGCGCTGGGCCGCTGCCGACCGCTCGCTTCAAGATGAGCGCATCGTCGTCTGGTACACCCTCAACTACCATCATCTGCCGCGGCCGGAAGACTGGCCGGTGCAGCCCTGCGTCTATGCCGGCTTCCACTGGATGCCGTCGGGGTTCTTCGACTGCAATCCCGCCCTGGACGTCCCCGCCCCTGACAGCACGGATGCCGGACCCTGAAGCTGCAGCTAGAGCCCGACATTTCCACGGCAAAATTCCCCGATCCGTGGCAAACACCACACCGTTCCGGCCCCCCACCTCCATTAAGATACCCGGGAAGCAAGGCGATTCGCTGCTGGAGGGATCGATGGGCCCGTTCATGCTGGTCATTTTTGTCTTCTTCGGAATGGATTCGGACCCCCAATTCACCCAGCGCACCGAGTTCTTCCAGTCGCGCGAAGCCTGCAAGCTCGCCGGAATGTACGCAACCGGGGAGCTGAAATATCGACTCCTCGGGAAGGAGACCAAGCCCTACGAGGTCTGGTACCACTGCAGCGAGAGCGGCGCCGAGGCGGTCCCGGTCAGTTGAGCGCGGGCGCGAGGAGCATTATCCTAGCGTGATGCGCCGAAGTGGAATTCCTTTGGCTGCACTGTCCCTTCCCCCTCATGGCCGGGCTTGACCTGGCCACCGTCCAGTCTTTTTCTGCGCCATCCTCTGGATGGCCCGCTCGGGGCCGGCCATGAAGGGATAGAGACCCTTCAAGCTCGACTTATCATGGTCTCGGATCGCTTTACCGCGCGCCGCGTTAGGCTTGGCTAGCAATATTGCCAACAGACAACGAGACCGCGATGAAGATTGCATTGGTTGCGCCGCTCATCGAGAGCGTTCCGCCGAGGTTCTATGGCGGAACGGAGCGCGTCGTGTCGTTTCTCACCGAGGAGCTGGTCGCCGCCGGCCATCGCGTGACGCTTTTTGCCTCGGGCGATTCCGTTACGAGCGCCGAGCTCGTGGCATGCTCCGCCTGCGCCATCCGGCTCGCACCGGAGCGTTACGATCCGGTCTTCCAATATATGTGCATGCTCGATGAGCTGCATCGGCAGATGGATCGCTTCGACGTCATCCATTTCAATATCGACGTGCTGCATTTCCCGCTTTTCCGTTCGATTGCACATCGCACCCTGACGACGCTCCACGGCCGCCAGGATCTCACCGCATTGACGCCGGTCTACAAGCGCTTTCCGCAATTTCCCCTGGTAACGATCTCCAACGATCAGCGCCGTCCAATACCTTACGCGAATACCATTGCCACGGTTTATCATGGCCTCCCGCTCGATCTTTTTCGACCCGTGCTCAAGCCGCGCGGCGACTATCTCGCCTTTCTCGGCCGTGTCTCCCCGGAGAAGCGGCTCGACCGGGCCATCGAGATCGCCGTCCGTGCCGGCATGCCGCTGAAGATCGCCGCCAAGATCGACCCGGTCGATACCGAGTACTTCTCCGAAACGGTTGCGCCACTGCTCAGGGCGCCCGGCATCGAATTCATCGGCGAGATCGGGGAGGGCGAAAAGCAGGAGTTCCTCGGCAACGCCGCGGCGGTCTTGTTTCCCATCGACTGGCCGGAACCGTTCGGTCTGGTGCTGATCGAAGCCATGGCCTGCGCAACGCCGGTGCTTGCCTTCCGGCGCGGCTCGGTTCCCGAGGTGATCGACGACACGACGGGCGCGATCGTCGAATCGGTCGAGGAAGCTGTTGCCATTCTGCCGCAGGTCATGAAGCTTGACCGCGCCATGGTTCGGGCGCGATTTGAGGAGAGGTTCTCCGCCTCCCGGATGGCCGCCGACTATGTTCGGCTTTATACCCAGGCAATGAAGTCCGCCCGGCCGCCGCTCGAGATCGTGTCGAAGGGCTAGAGGTTCGAAGGGCGAGAGGTTCACAATTGATGCCGCTTGAAGAAACTGGCCCCAAGGAGAGCCCGTTCTATATCGTCGACAGCGGGCCCGCCTCGCGTCCGCGCCGCACCCTCAAGCAGGGCGATGCCTTCATCATTCTCGACAGCTATGGCGAGATGGGCGTCGCTCCTGGCGGACCCGACGGACTGTTCCATGCCGACACCCGTCATCTGTCGCGCCTGGCCGTGACCATCGACGGCCGCCAGCTGCTCCTTCTCGGCTCGACCATCCTTCATGACAATGCCGGTGCGGTGACTGATCTCACCAATCCCGACATCCTGGTCGACGGCCGGATCACCATGCCGAAGGACACGATCCACCTGTCGCGCCTGTTGTATCTGTGGGACGGCATCGTGCATGAGCGCTTCGCGCTCCACAATCATGGAACCGATACGGTCCGCTTTGTCCTTGCCCTCGGGTTTCGTTCCGACTTTGCCGACATCTTCGAGGTCAGGGGCCTGAAAAGGCCTGCGCGCGGTCACATCCTCGAGCCCGCCCTGTCGCAAGCCGGGGTGGTTCTCGCCTATGACGGGCTCGACGGCCTGCGGCGCACCACCGAGATCGCGGTGAGCCCCGAGCCCTTGACCCTCGAACGCGCCCAGATCTGCCACGCCATCGAGCTTGCGCCGGGCGCCCGATGGACCGGCTTCATCACCATCGGCTGCGGCAAGACCAGCCCGGCTTCCGCCGTCTCGTTTCTCGGCCATCTGCGTCTTGCCCGTCGCGCCCATACCAGGCTGCGTCGCCAGAGCGCCCGGCTTGCAACGTCGAGCCCGATGGCGAGCCGCCTCATCGATCGATCGGTCGCCGATCTCTCAATGTTGCTGACCGCGACCCCGGAAGGCCTTTACCCCTATGCCGGCATACCCTGGTTTTCGACCACCTTCGGACGCGACGGCATCATCATCGCCATCGAGCTTCTGTGGCTCGATCCGGGCATTGCACGCGCCGTGCTGGCGCGGCTCGCCGCCTATCAGGCGCGCGAGACGGACCCGGCTTCGGACGCCGAGCCGGGCAAGATCCTGCATGAGCTGCGCCTTGGCGAAATGGCACGTCTCGGCGAGGTTCCGTTCGGCCGCTACTACGGCAGCGTCGATGCGACGCCGCTGTTCGTGCTGCTCGCCGGCCGGTACTTCCAGCGCACCGGCGACATCGCAACTCTGAAGCGGCTCTGGCCGAACATCCTTGCCGCCCTCGACTGGATCGATGGTGCGGGCGATCGCGATGGCGACGGCTTCGTCGAATATCGCCGGGCAACCGACAAGGGGCTTCTCAATCAAGGCTGGAAAGACTCCTATGACGCCATCTTCCACGCTGATGGCACCCTGGCCGAAGGTCCGATCGCGCTGGTCGAGGTCCAGGCCTATGTCTATGCCGCCAAGCGCTCGATTGCCCGCGTCGCGGAGGTGCTTGGCGAGCATTCCCATGCCGCGAGGCTCCGGCGCGAGGCTCAGGCCCTGGCCGAGCAGTTCGACGAGGCATTCTGGTGCGAGGAGATTGGCTGCTATGCCATCGCTCTCGACGGCAACAAGCGGCGATGCGAGGTCGTCAGCTCCAATGCCGGGCACGCCCTGTTCGGCGGCATCGCCCGTGCCGACCGCGCCGTGCGAACTGCCGACCGTCTGCTCGAGCCCGACAGCTTTTCCGGCTGGGGCATCCGAACGCTCGCGAGCTGTGCCGCCCGCTTCAACCCGATGTCCTATCACAACGGCTCGGTCTGGCCGCACGACAATGCCCTGATCACGCTCGGTTTTGCCGAGTACCGGCTTCACGGCCATGTGCAGCGGGTGGTCGAGGCCGTGTTCGCCGCAGCCATGGAGATGGAGCATTACCGGTTGCCCGAGCTCTATTGCGGCTTCCGGCGGGCCCGAGGACGCGGACCGACGCTCTATCCGGTTGCCTGTGCGCCACAGGGCTGGGCGGCGGCTGCCCCGCTCGCCTTTCTCCATGCCTGCCTCGGCTTGAAATTCCTCCCCGAGCTGGAAGAGATCCAGCTTCGCTCACCGACTCTGCCGCGGCTGATCAACCGGCTCGAGATCCACGGGCTGCGCATGGGGGAGGGCGCCATCGACATGGTGATTCACGGCAACGGCTCAGACCTTGCAATGGCCGTTCCCTCGCGCGATGGTCAGATCAAGGCGATGATGATCCAGGAGCCATGACCCCTCCCGCGCAACCGCACGCGACCTGGCCGGAGCTTCCGCTCGCTCGCTGGCAGGAGACCTGCGCGGCGCTCCATCTCTGGACGCAGATCGTCGGCAAGATTCGCCTCAAGCTCACGCCATGGCTCAACCATTCCTGGCACGTCGCGCTTTACGTCACGACCCGCGGACTCACCACCTCACCGATTCCTCATGGCCGGCGCACCTTCTCGATCGATTTCGACTTCATCGATCATAGGCTCCTCGTTGCCACCGACCATGGCGAGGTGCGCGCGCTCGATCTCGCGCCGCGCTCGGTGGCGCAGTTCTACAGGGCCGTCATGGCGATGCTCGACGACCTCGGCTTGTCGGTGCGCATCAATCAGATTCCCAATGAAATTCCCGGCGCCATCCCCTTCGGCGACGACGCGGGGCATGCCTCCTACGATCCCGACTTCGCCCATCGTTTCTGGCGGGTGCTGCTGAGCAGCGACCGCGTCTTGAAGCAGTTTCGCACCGGCTTCATCGGCAAATGCAGCCCGGTGCACTTTTTCTGGGGAAGCTTTGACCTGGCGGTCACGCGGTTTTCCGGCCGCACCGCGCCGCTGCATCCGGGCGGCGTCCCCAACCTGCCGGACACGGTGGCCTGCGAGGCTTATTCGCATGAGGTGAGCAGCGCCGGCTTCTGGCCTGGCGGGGGCGCCGTTTCCGATGCGGCGTTCTACTCCTATGCCTATCCCGAGCCCTCCGGTTTCCGAACCGCACGCATCGCGCCTTCCGCGGCCTATTTTCATGAAGCTCTTGGCGAATTCGTCCTGCCCTACGACGCTGTGCGCTCGTCGCCCGATCCCGAGGCGATTCTGCTGAGCTTTCTGCAGAGCACCTATGATGCCGCCGCCACCATGGGGAACTGGGATCAGGCGCGGCTCGAATGCCCGTTCGGCCGCCCGGCCGTGCCGCGACCGCTGCCGCAGCCGAAGTGACCGGCACATGCCGCGACGCGTCGAAGATTGAGGAACCGAATGGCGAGCCTCGCATCACGCCTTCCTGTCGATCTCGGTCTCGAGCCGATGGAAGCCAAGCTTGTTGCCGATCTGCCGGACGGCCCCGGTTGGCAGTTCGAGCCGAAATGGGATGGTTTCCGCTGTCTCGCCTTCAAGGCTGGCGACGAGGTGGAGCTCAAAGGCAGGTCGGGCAAATCGCTGGCCCGGTTCTTTCCCGACATGGTGGCAGCGCTGCACCGTCTCGATGTCGACCGCCTGGCCATCGACGGCGAGCTGGTCATTCAGCTTGGCGATGCGCTGTCCTTCGGTGCGCTGCAGATGCGCCTGCATCCTGCCGCGAGCCGCGTCAGGAAGCTTGCCGCCGAGCATCCGGCGCGGCTCATCCTGTTCGATTGCCTGATGAGCGAGTCAGGCGAGAGCCTGCTCGACAGGCCCTTGTCGGAGCGGCGCCGCGCCCTCGAACGGCTTGATCTCAGCTCTGGTGGCGACGTCTTCAGCCTGTCGCCTGTAACCGACGATGTCGCCCAGGCGAAGACATGGCTCCTCACCACCGGCGGCGACCTCGATGGCGTCATCGCCAAGCGGCTCGAGGGAACCTATCGCCCGGGCGAACGCGCCATGCTGAAGGTCAAGAACATCAGGACCGCAGACTGCGTCGTCGGCGGCTTCCGCTACGAGCAGGCGAGCCGGCAGGTCGGCTCACTGCTGCTTGGTCTCTACAACGGCGAGGGCAAGCTCGACCATGTCGGCTTCACCTCCACCATTCCGCGTGCCGAGCGGCCCGAGCTGACCCGGCTTCTCGAGGGCCTCATCGAGCCGCCCGGCTTCACCGGCGATGCACCGGGCGGTGCGAGCCGCTGGAGCACCGAGCGCACGGGCGACTGGCAGCCGCTTCGGCCCGAGCTCGTTGTCGAGGTCCGTTATGACCATGTCACCGGCGACCGCTTTCGCCACGGCACGACGCTGGTTCGATGGCGCAAGGACAAGCCGCCGCGGCAGTGCACGTTCGAGCAACTGGCCAGGACGAAAAAAGGGGAGTGACCGAGAATGGCAACCACCAGGCTGATTTCCTATGAAGAGGCATCGCCGGAAGTGCGTGAGGTGTTCGACGACATCCGTCGCACCCGCAAGACCGATTTCATCAACAATATGTGGCTGGCGCTCGCCAACGATCCTGCGCTGCTGCGCCGGACCTGGTCGGAGGTCAAGGCGATCATGGGGCAGGAGAGCGCCATCGATCCGCTCACCAAGGAAATGCTCTACATCGCCGTTTCGGCCACCAATGGCTGTGGCTACTGCGTGCATTCCCATACGGCGGCCGCCCGTGCCAAGGGAATGACCGATGAGCAGCATGGCGAGCTCCTCGCCATTATTGCCCTTGCCGCCAAGACCAACCAGCTTGCCAGCGCCCTTGCCGTGCCGGTCGAT
>DATAOT010000210.1:0-3230 GCA_036265615.1 Aestuariivirgaceae bacterium | reverse complement strand
CGGATCGACCATGTCGATGGCATGACGGTCGAGGAAGCCGAGCACATGCTGGCGACCCGACTCTACCAGAACACGGCGCGCGTCCATTTCAACGCGCTGAGCGAGGCCAAGGGCCGGTTCGGCCGGCGGCTCGTCTATGGCGGCCATGTGATGAGCCTGGCGCGGGCGCTGAGCTTCAATGGATTGGCCAATGCCTTCCATGTCGCGGCGATCAATGGCGGGCGGCACGTGGCGCCGCTGTTCGCCGGCGGGACGGTGTTCGCGTGGTCGGAAATCCTCGAGGCGGCGGAGATCCCGGGCCGGAGCGATGTCGGGGGGCTCAGGATCCTGACGCGAGCGAGCCGCGATCTTCCCTGCGGCGGCTTCCCGCGCGATCCGGCGGAGGGCGATCAGCCGGGAATCATCCTCGAACTCGACTATTGGGCGTTGATCCCGAGACGGGGGGCCGCATAGCGGGCTTGTTGCCTGGCCAGTCGGCAATTGCTTTGCTGCATTGCAGCGGCTAAGAGGAACCGCAACGGGTCATGGTGCATTCATGCCGCTCATGCCCGTCCGACAGTCTGGTGATCTCATGACCGAGCCAATGGTGCGCGAGCCGCTACCCCTCCGCCCGATTTCGCCGCACCTTCAGATCTACCGCCCGATGCTGACGATGGTCATGTCGATCGCCAATCGCATCACCGGCGGAGCGCTCTATTTCGGCATGGCGCTGTTCGTGCTGTGGCTGGTGGCGGCGGCGCGGGGGCCGGAAGCCTTCGCGGCCATTGACGCTGTTTATGGCTCTTATCTGGGTCTGCTTATCCTCTTCGGCTTCACCTGGGCGCTGATGCTTCACACCCTTGCCGGCATTCGCCATCTGATCTGGGACCTCGGAAGGGGGCTCGACCTCAGGTCCATCGAGTGGGGAGCGGTCGCGGTTCTCCTGGGCTCGATCGTGCTCACGCTTGCCCTGTGGCTCGTGATCCTGCTCAGGGGGCATGGGACATGACGACCTTCCGCACGCCGCTCGGCAAGGTTCTGGGGCTGGGTTCGGCCAAGTCGGGCGTTCACCATTGGTGGATCGAGCGGGTCACGGCCCTTCTCGGCTTGCCGCTCGTCGTCTTTGTGATGGGCTTCATCCTGGCCACGGCCGGCGGCGGCCATGGGGCCGTGGTCACGGCGATCCGTCATCCGGTCGTCGCTGCGCTGCTCATTCTGGCAATCGTCACCATCGTGCGTCACATGCAGCTCGGCATGCAGGTGATCCTCGAGGACTATGTGCATGGCAGGATGGTGCTGATCGCCAGCCTGCTCGCCAACAGCCTGTTCTGCATTGCCGTCGCGGCGGCGGGAGTGTCGGCGGTGCTGGCCATTTGCTTTGGAGCTTGACACATGGCGGACACAACCACGGACGGATCGCATTCGGGCAACGGCAGCCTCGGTCCATCCCGCAGCTTCGCCGTCAATGGCCGGGTCTATCCGATCGAGGACCACACGCATGACGTGGTGGTGGTCGGCGCCGGCGGCGCCGGCCTGCGGGCGGTGGTGGGCTGCGCCGTGGCGGGACTCAAGACCGCCTGCATCAGCAAGGTTTTCCCGACGCGCAGCCACACGGTGGCGGCGCAGGGCGGCATTGCGGCGGCGCTTGGCAACATGGGCGAGGACAACTGGCGCTGGCACATGTACGACACGGTCAAGGGCACCGACTGGCTCGGCGACCAGGACTCGATCGAATATCTCTCCCGCGAGGCGCCGGGCGCGGTCTACGAGCTCGAGCATTGGGGCGTGCCGTTCTCGCGCACCGAGGAAGGCAAGATCTATCAGCGGGCGTTTGGCGGCATGACGACCCATTATGGCAGGGGCCAGGCACAGCGCACCTGCGCCGCCGCCGACCGCACCGGCCATGCCATCCTGCACACGCTTTACGGACAGTCGGTCAAGCATGCGGCGGAGTTCTACGTCGAATATTTCGCACTCGATCTTCTCATGGATGCCGACGGCGCGTGCCGCGGCGTCATTGCACTCGATCTCGAGAACGGCACGCTGCACCGCTTCCGCGCCCATAAGACGATACTGGCGACGGGGGGCTATGGTCGCACTTATTTCTCCTGCACCTCCGCCCATACCTGCACGGGCGACGGCAATGCGATGGTGCTCAGGGCCGGGCTGCCGCTGTCGGACATGGAGTTCGTGCAGTTTCATCCGACCGGCATCTATGGCGCCGGGTGCCTGATCACCGAGGGGGCGCGCGGGGAGGGCGGCTATCTCGTCAATTCGGAAGGCGAGCGCTTCATGGAGCGCTATGCACCGACGGCCAAGGACCTCGCCTCTCGCGATGTGGTGTCACGGGCGATGACGATCGAGCTTCGCGAAGGGCGCGGTGTCGGACCGAAAAAGGACCATCTCTATCTGCATCTTGATCATATCGGCGCCGAGCTCCTGGCGGAGCGGCTGCCGGGCATCTCGGAATCGGCGCGGATCTTCGCCGGCGTCGATGTCACCCGCCAGCCGATCCCGGTGCTTCCGACGGTGCATTACAACATGGGCGGGATACCGACCAATTACATGGGCGAGGCGGTCAATCCCAGGCGAGGCGACGCCGACGCCATCGTGCAGGGTCTGCTGGCGTGCGGCGAGACGGCTTGCGCGTCGGTTCACGGCGCCAACCGGCTCGGCTCCAACTCGCTCACCGATCTCATCGTGTTCGGGCGGGCCTGCGCGCTCAAATGCGCCGAGACGATCGAGCGCGATGCCCGTCATCCCGACCTGCCGCGGAATGCCGGCGAGGCGGCGGTGGCGCGCCTCGACCGGTTCCGCAATGCGCGCGGCGGCACGCCGACGGCGGAGCTCAGGCTCGCGATGCAAATGACCATGCAGGAGTATTGCGCGGTATTCCGCACCGGCGAAACCCTGAAGGAGGGCGACAGCAAGATCAGCGAGATCTGGGCCGGGGTGGAGGACATCCGGGTCAGCGACCGGTCGATGATCTGGAATTCGGATCTGATCGAGACGCTCGAATGGGACAATCTGATCGCCCAGGCGGCAGTGACAATCCGCGGTGCGCTTGCCCGTACCGAAAGCCGCGGCGCGCATGCGCGAGAGGACTACCCGCTGCGCGACGACATCGACTGGATGAAGCACACGCTGTCGTTTGCCGATACCCACCGGCGCGAGGTTCGGCTGGGTTATCGGCCGGTGCATGCCTTCACCCTCACCAACGACATCGAATATATCGCGCCCAAGGCGCGGGT
>DATAOT010000209.1:0-14498 GCA_036265615.1 Aestuariivirgaceae bacterium | reverse complement strand
TGGAAATGGTCCGCCGCGAGATAGGCGAGACCGGCGGCGCGCGCTTCAACATGCTCATGGGTACGCTGCAGCTGGTGGCGGAAATAGGCGGTCGATTCGGCCGGTTCGGCCTTGATGATCAGGACGGTCATGCGCTGGCTCATGAGGTCGCCCTTGCGGCTCCATACGGCGGGCTGCATTGCCGTCATCGGCTGGCCATCGAACTGGCGAACCGCGATCTGGCGGATCCGGCATTGCCAGCCGAGAAAATGATCGCGCAACGCCTCGTTCGAGATCCTTTTCATACTCTGGCTCCGCCAACCCCCGAGGGATCGGATTTGGCGCGTGCAAGCCATTTGGCGGCGTCGCCGGGCAACTCCTGCCACAATTCCCGCAATAGCCTCATTTGCACGCCGATAAAACCAAGGGAGGACAACAACAATGGCCTGGCATAGCCCCATAGTTCGTGCTGCCGCGCAAGCCTTGTCGCTCGCGCTCTTTGCCGCCGTCGCACCGGCGGGCGCCGCCACTGTACCGGAATCGCCGGATCCGATCGTCATCGGCAAGCTGGACTGGACGGGGCAGGAGATCACCGCCGAGATCGCGGGTGAGATCCTCCGCCGCATGGGCTACAAGGTGCAGTTCGTGCAGACGACCCAGGTGCCGCTGTTCCAGGCGGTTGCCGATGGACAGATCACGGCATATCTCGAGAACTGGAACCAGAATTCGAAGAAATACTACGACGAATTCACCAAGGATGGACGGATCGAGCCTCTCGGGCCGACCGGCCTCAAGGGCCAGGAGGGCTGGTATTATCCCGACTATGTCGCCGAGAAATGCCCCGGGTTGCCGGATTGGCGGGCGCTCAAGAAATGCGCCGACATTTTTTCGACCCCCGACACCGCACCGAAGGGGCGGCTGCTCGACTATCCGGCGGAATGGACGCCGGACTCGAGTGCCTGGATCAAGGCGTGGAATCTCGATCTCGTGACAGTGCCATCCGGCGGCGAGGGCTCAACGGCGGCCGAGGTCAAGTCGGCGGCGGTGCGCAAGGAGCCGATCCTGCTGCAGTGGTGGGAGCCGACCTGGCTCGCCAGCATCTACAATCTGAAGCGGGTGACGCTCGATGAAGAAGGCGAGGGCTGCAAGCTCGCCGAGGCCGCGGGCATTGCCTCGAAAAAAGCGTTCGACTGCAAGAGCAAGGGTATCGATATCGTCAAGTTCGGCTGGCCGGGGCTCAAGGACAAGTGGCCGGCGGCGCATCGCTTCCTCAAGGTCTATCAGATCACCAACGAGCAGCAGGGGCCGCTCGCCATGGCGGTCGAAACCGAAGGCAAGAAGGCCTCCGAAGTGGCCAAGAAATGGGTCGACGAGAACGAAGCAGTGTGGAAGCCGTGGGTCGATCAGGCCACACAGTAGGAGCTGATGACATCGATACTGAGCTGCCGCAATCTGTGGAAGGTCTATGGACCTCATGCCGATGCGACGCTCAGGCGCGCGCTCGCCCGGAGTGACGCTCCGGGCGATATCGCCGAGCAGCTGACTGCCGGCCGACTGGTGGTTGCGGCCTGCGATGTGAGCTTCGATGTCACAGCGGGCGAGATCTTCGTCATCATGGGTCTGTCGGGCTCCGGCAAGTCCACCGTCGTCCGCTGCCTGTCGCGCCTCATCGAACCCTCGGCCGGCGCGATCCTGATCGAAGGCCGCGATCTGCGGCAGATGTCGGAACGTCAGTTGATCGAGCTGCGACGCCATAAGCTCGGAATGGTGTTCCAGCATTTCGGCCTGCTGCCGCATCTCAATGTGCTTGACAATGTCGCCTATCCGCTGCGGGTGCAGGGCATGGGGCTTCGCGAGCGGCTGGAGCGGGCTCGGGAGATGGTCGAGCTGGTCGGGCTGGCGGGCAGGGAAACGGCGTCCATCCGAGAATTGTCCGGGGGCATGCAGCAGCGTGTCGGGATTGCCCGGAGCCTGGCAGTCGAGCCCGATGTGTGGTTTCTCGACGAGCCCTTCAGCGCGCTCGACCCCTTGATCCGCCGCCAGATGCAGGACGAGTTTCTGAAGCTCCAATCGAAGCTCAAGAAGAGCATCGTGTTCATCACCCACGATTTCCAGGAGGCGCTGCGGCTCGCCGACCGCATCGCCATCATGCGGCAGGGCCGGATCGTGCAGATCGGCACCGCCGCCGATCTGGTGCTGAGCCCTGCCGAGGACTATGTTGCGGCCTTCACCCGCGATGTGCCGCGCGACAAGGTTCTCACCGTCGCCGACATCATGGAAGCCGGTGGCGAGCAGATCGGCGCGCCGGCGGTGCTGGCAGAGATGCGGCTTGATCGAGTGATCGCGCTGATGGCGAAAGAACGGCGGGCGCTGGGGGTCGTGGATGGTGATGGCAGGCCCATCGGTCGGATCACGCCGGAGGGCGTGCTCGAGGCGTTGGCACAGAGCGAGGCTTAGCGGAAGGCCATGGCGGAGATCGCTGCCACCGCTGCCGTCACCGAAACCAGAGCGGCGCCGGCCGCTCCGCTGACCGAAGGATTGCTGTGGGCGCTGGCGCTGACGCTGGCCGCGCTGGTGCTCGCTTTCCATGCCATCGGCTTCGATTTTGCTGCCCCGGCGCAGTCGCTTGTTCCGGTTGCGGATGCGATCTCCACCGCGATGGCGTGGTTCACCGGTCATTTCCGAGCCGCATTCCGGGCGATCACCTGGTTGTTCCAATGGCCGCTCGGCTGGTTTCGTCAGGTGCTGCTGGCGGTTCCCTGGCCGATCGTCATCCTGATCACTACGGCGCTTGGATATTGCGCCGGCGGCTTGCGGCTGGCGTTGTTCTGCATCGTCGCGCTCTTGTACATCGTGGTGACCGGCTATTGGCCGATGACGGCGGCCACGCTCGCCTCGGTGCTTGTGGCGGTTCCGTTGTCGGTGGCGGTCGGACTCGGCGTCGGCATCGCTGCCTTCCGCTCGCATTCGGTCAGGCGGGTGGTCGAGCCGGTGCTCGACCTCATGCAGACCATCCCGTTCTTCTCCTATATCATTCCGATCCTGGTGCTGTTCGGCATCGGTCCGGTGGTCGGGCTCGTCGCAAGCGCGATCTATGCCATACCTCCCATGGTCCGCAACGTCCTGCTGGCGCTCGAGCGCGTGCCGCCGGATGTAGTCGAGTCGGGCCTGATGTCAGGCTCGACGGCGCGGCAGCTCTTGTGGTGGGTGCAGCTGCCGACCGGGCTTGCGACCATCCTCATCGGCGTCAACCAGACAGTGATGGCCGCCCTCAGCATGGTGGTGATCGCGGCGATGGTCGGGGGCGTCAATGACATCGGGCTTGAGGTCTACAACACCATGCGAGAGGCGAAGTTCGGCCAGAGCCTGCTGTCGGGGCTGGTGATCGCGCTCATCGCCATGGTCACCGACCGGATCACCCGTGGCTTTGCCCATGGCGGTAAGGACATTGGCGGCAAATCGCGGTGGCGCCTGTTCTTTGGCGGAATTGGTGCCAGCGTCATCGTGCTGCTGGCATTGGCGATCGTGTTCCCGAGCCTGTGGGCCTATCCCGACAGCGCGCGCTTCTATCCTGCAGCGGCGATGAATGCGGCTCTCGACTGGTTCACCCGCACGGCCTTCCCGGTGACGTCCGCGCTCAAGGCCTGGACCGTCTATTATCTCATGCTGCCGTTCAAGATCGGGCTGCCGGCAAGCGTGCGACCAAGCTTCTGGGGTTTTGCGATGTCGCCGACCGTGACCATTGTCTTCTCGGTCATCGCGGCCACGCTTGTTCTTCTCGCCTGGCGGCTCAAGGGCTGGCAGGCTGCCGTCGCGATCGCGGTGATCGCCGGTTTCTATTATTTCGGGACGCTCGGCATGCCCTGGCCGGTGGTTATCATCATCGCGAGCGCGCTTGCGCTCAGCACCGGCGGCCTGGCGATCGCCCTGATCACGCTTCTGAGCCTTGTCTTCATCCTGGTGAACGGCATGTGGGCCGGCGCCATGGTATCGGTGCAGCTCGCCGCCATCGGCGTGCTGTTCGCGTTCCTGATCGGCGCTTCGCTCGGCATCTGGGCAGCGTTGAACGACCGGGTGTCGGTGGTGCTGCGACCGATCTGCGATACGCTTCAGACGATGCCGATCTTCGTGTTCCTGATCCCGGCCATCATGGTGTTTCTGGTCGGCGAGTTCACCGCGCTGATCGCCACCATCCTGTACGCTATCGTTCCCTCGATCCGCTACACCGAGCACGGGCTGCGCAGCGTGCCGCCGGAGATCGTCGAAGCGGCGCGCGCCATGGGAACGGGGCGGCTGCAGCGGCTGAGCCAGGTCGAGCTGCCGCTGGCACTGCCGGAGATCATGCTCGGGCTCAACCAGACGATCATGATGGCGCTGGCGATGGTCGTGGTGGCAGCGCTGGTCGGCGCGCGCGGTCTGGGCGAGCAGGTGATGATTGCGCTCAACCAGGCCAATTCCGGGACGGGGCTGGTCTCCGGCCTTGCGATTGCCCTCATCGCCATCACGACCGACCGGATCATCCAATCCTGGGCGGCGCACCGCAAGGAGGTGCTGGGTCTTGGCTGATCCGATTGCCGCAGTGGAGACATTCGTGCTCGAGGGCAAGGGAGCTCAGGGCGCTTATGGCGCACCCTATGGCTTCGTCGTGAAGATCACGACTGAAGGTGGAATCACTGGCTATGGCGAGAGCGATACCATGCCGACTGCGGCAGCGGCGGTGGTCGAGGCGCCTTATCTCAACGAACTCATGAGCGGACTTCGCGCGGTGCTGGTCGGCAAGGATGGCACCGATCCGAGGGTCGTGTGGCCGGTCATGCGCCAGGCGACCAGCATTTGGGGGCGTGAGGGCGTGGCTCGTCATGCCATGGCGGCCATCGACATCGCTTTGTGGGACATTGCCGGAAAGAGGGCCGGGGCGCCGGTTCACGCGCTGCTCGGCCGGGCGCGCCGCGACCGAGTCGAGGCTTATGCCACGCATCCGCTAGGCACATCGCTCGAGGAGACCGCAGCTTTTGCTCAAGCCCTGGTGGCGCGCGGCTTCGGCGCAGTCAAATTCGGCTGGCATCCCCTGGGGCCGGATGAAGCCCGCGACGTGGCAATCGTCGCCACGCTGCGCGAGGCGGTCGGCGGTGACGTCGGGCTGCTGATCGATGGCGGCATGGCGTGGGATGCAGCGACCGCGTTGGAGCGGGCGAAGCTGTTCCATCCCTATGACATAGGCTGGCTCGAGGAGCCGCTGCCCGCCTATGACTTCGCGGCCTATGAGGAGCTCACGCAGTCGGTGGTGCCGATCGCCGCCGGCGAGATGGCCGCGACCTATGAAGAACTGGCGATGCTGATGGCCACGGGCGCCATCGACGTGCTGCAGGTCGATCTCTCGCGGGTGGGCCTGACGGAGGCCATGCGGGTTGCAGCGCTCGCCGAGCGTCTGGATATCCCGTGTGTCAACCACACCTATTCCTATGTGCTGAATGCCGCCGCCTCGTTGCACTTCCTGGCGGTGGTTCATCGGACGGCGCTGTTCGAGTGTCAGGCGACGGACAATGAGATCCGCACCGCGCTCGAGCGAGACCAGCTGCCGCTGGTGAACGGTTCGGTTGCGGTGCCGCAGGGGCCGGGTCTCGGGGTTGAAATCGACGAGGCGGTGCTCGAGCGGTTCGCGAGACAGGAGCGCTAATCGCTCCTCGGCAGCTGACCCGCGAGCGTGCCGCTGCTTTCGCCGCCGTCGAGCGTGAAGACCTGGCCGGTGGCGTAGGCCGCCTCGTCGGATGCGAGAAAGGCGAAAAGGCCGGCGAGTTCCTCGGGCCGGGCATGGCGGCCCATCGGGATCGCATCGTTCACGGCCTTGAGCATGGCGGGGCTGTATTCCGCCTCCTGCATCGGTGTAAGCGTATAGCCGGGATTGACGGCATTGACCCGGACCTTGGGAGCAAGCTCGAGCGCCATGGTGCGCATCATGGCGATGATCGCGCCCTTGCTGGCGTTGTAGTCGGCATAGAAGCGGTATCCGGCAACGCCGCTCGTCGAGGCCGTGAACAAAATGGCGCCACCGCTCGCTGCCAGCATCGCCCGCGCTGCGTGCTGGCTGGCGTAGAACGAGCCATAAAGATTGACCCTCATGACGCGGTCGAACTCCGCTGGCGTGATGGCGGTGAAATCGTGGCGGATCGAAATGCCGGCATTGCAGATCATGACGTCGGGGGCGCTGCCGAGGACGGCAAGGGACCGAGCGAATGCCGCGCTGACGGCATCGGCATCGGCGATATCGGCCAGGACTACATCGGCAAGCCGCGGGAGCGCCCTTTTGATAGCCTCGCCCCGGCCGTGATCGCGGCACCAGGTCACGACCGATGCTCCCTCCTCGAGGAAGCGGGTGACGATTGCGGCACCAATGCCGGTCGATCCGCCGGTGACGATGACCCGTTTGCCCTGCAGCCGATTCATTCTGCGCTCCCCGTCATTGTCAGATCCTGAAGCCGCCGGGCATCGGCTCGATCGAGGAAAGGACGACCGTGCCGGCAACCGAGTCGATCCGAGCCCTGAGCGCCGGGCGCGCACCACAGGACACCGGAAAGGCAAGGCCGAGCGCCGCAAGGAAGCGTTCGAGCTCATCCGGCTGCGGATGAAGGATTTCGACGCCGCTCAGGGTGCCGCCGCGAGGCGCGGTTCGGGCAGGGTGACGGCTCCCGCCCCAGTCGATGAAGAATGGCACGAGCCCTCCATAAGGGTGGTCGGCGATGCCAAGCACGCGCCAGCCCAGCCAGCTCCCGTCTGGAAGGCGGCGTCCGCCTTCGTCGATGGCGCCAGGAGCGGCTCCTGCGCGCCGTCCCCGGGCGATGACGTCGGCAAGGTCGACCCCGGCCATCGCCCAGTGGTAGAGGCCCCGGCTCGCCATGTGCCGCAGCTCGCCGGTGCGGTTCGATGCAGGCTGGGCCGGGTCGCAGGCCAGAATCTCCAGGTAGGTCGCATCGCCGAGCGACAGCAGGCTGTTGCAGGTGCCCTCGCCGGAATGAACGCCGCCAAAGGTCGGCGCAGCACCCATCAGCTCGGCGAAATGGTGCTCAGCGGCTGCGAGATCCGGGGCGAACCAGACGAGGTGGTCGATGTTCATGCCTTACCCTCTCATTGCTCGTTCGAATGCGCCGGTCCGCTGGCGGCGGCGATCATCGCTCGGGGTGGTGCCAAAAAGCTGGCGGTAGCGTCGACTGAAATGCGATGCCGAGACGAAGCCGCAGGCGGTGGCAACCTCGAGGATCGACTCCGATCCATGAAGCAGCAGATTGCGTGCATGCTTGAGGCGCAGGGCACGGTAGAAGTCGCTCGGGGTCTCGCCCAGCTGCTCGAGGCACAGGCGCTGCAAATGACGTGGCGAGAGATCGGATGCGACGCAGATGGCGCGGAGCTCCAGCGGGTCCTCGAGCCGCGATTCCATGGCGGCGATGGCATTGAGCAGCCGCCGGTCGCGGATGCCGGTGCGCTGGTCGAGCGACATGCGCTGACGATCGGAGCCGTTGCGGGGGTGGTACGTCATGAACTGATCGGCGATCTCACCGGCAAGAAGCGGTCCATGGCGCCCGGCGATCAGCTCCAGCATCATGTCCATGGCGGCAGCGCCGCCGCTGCACGTCATGCGGCTTTCGTCCATCTCGTAAAGAGCGTCGCTGATGTCGAGCTCGGGGAACTCGCTGCGAAAGCTGTCAAGATCCTCCCAATGGATGGTGGACCGGTGACCGGCAAGCAGGCCGGCCCGGGCCAGGATGTAGGCGGCGGTGCAGATGGCGCCGAGCCGGGTGCCCGAACGCGCCAGGCGCCGCAGCCAGGCAAACACCTGGCGATCATGATAATGGCAGCCGCCGACGCCGGCGCAGACCAGGACCAGCGCGTATGCCTCGACAGGATGGAGGGCGGATCCGGGCGTCACCATGCAGCCGTTGCTGGCCGGCACCGGCCGGCCGTCCTTGCTCAGCACCTTCCATTCGTAAAGCGGCCGGCCGCTGATCCAGTTGGCAATGCGCAGCGGCTCGATGGCTGCCGAGAAGGCGAACATCGGGAAGTCGGGCACGAGGAGGAAGGCGATCAGATCGGGGCCGTCGTCCTCAAGCCGGTCATGACGGAGGTGCTGGCGCATCTGGACGCATCTTGGCGCAAGCGGGCTCAACTCGGCAAGCCACATCGCATGAAATGGCGCGATGCAGGATCGCTATCTCGCAGGGCGCACGGCCTGGGTTACCGGCGGTGCTTCGGGAATGGGCCGAGCAACGGCGCTGAGGCTGGCGCGGGCAGGGGCCAATGTGGCAGTGGGCTCGCTTGTCGAGAGCCAGCGGGCGGTGGCGCTCGAGGATCAGAATGTGCACACCCCGCCGGACAAGGCGCTGGCCGATACCAGGGCCGAGATCAAGGCCCATGGCGTCGGGGCCCTGGCGTTGCCGCTCGATGTCTGTTCCGATTCCTCGGTCGATACATTCCATCGGAGCGCCGTCGCTGAATTCGGGCATATCGACATCTTGGTGAATGCGGCGGGATCGTCGGCGCGCAAGCTGATCATCGATCATCCCGATGCGCTGTGGCACAGAATGATCGATGTCAATCTGAATGGCCCCTACCGGACCATCAAGCGCTGTTTCCCGGGAATGATCGAGCGGCGCTACGGGCGGATCATCAATATTGCTTCGACGGCAGCCAATGTCGGTTATGTCCGCCACAGCGCCTATTGCGCGGCCAAGGCCGGGCTGCTCGGGCTCACCCGCTGCGTCGCGCTGGAAGGGGCGGCGCACAATGTCAGCTGCAACGCTGTCAATCCGGGCTGGGTCGCCACCGACAGCAACTACTCGGCCTGCGAGCAGGAGATTGCCATCGCCGGGCTCGACATTACCGTCGAGGAATATCGTCGGCGGGTGGCCGAGGACCTGCCGCAGAAGCGGTTCCTCGACCCTGACGAGGTGGCCGCCTTGATTGCCTTTCTGTGTCGTGACGAGGCTTTCGGCATTACCGCCGAGGCAATCACCATAGCCATGGGGTCTCACTGGTGACGAAACCCGATCTCGCCTTCTGGCTCGAGCGTTCCAACGTGGCCGCGTGTGAGATTGCCAAGCTCGTGGGCTACAAGATGGTGGTCATCGATATGGAGCATGGGGCGATCGGGGAGGAGGCCTGCGACATTATCGTTGCTCATTGCCGCGCCATCGGGCTCACCTGTTATGTGCGGGTAGCAGCGGCGGAGCGCCTGCGCATCCAGCAGGCGCTCGATTTCGGGGCCGACGGGGTGATGCTGCCGCAGCTTGCTGATCTTTCGCATGCGCGTGAGGCATGCTCCTACGCCAAATATCCGCCGCTCGGCAGTCGCGGCATCGGCTACAGCCGGACCATGAGCTACGGCGCCTACGACAATGTCGATGACGGATTCTTCGCCGCCGAGAACAGGCGGACCGTCTGTCACGCGATGATCGAGACGCCCGGGGCGCTGGCGGCCGTCGAGGCGATCGCCGCGCTCGAGACTGTGGACGGGCTGTTCATCGGGCCCTCCGATCTGTCGATGACCCGTGGCCGCGGCTCGTTCAAATTCAGCGATGGCGATGCCGCCGATTTCCAGGCGGTTGCCGAGGCCTGCCGGAAGCATGGCAAGGCGCTGGGATTGCCGGCGCCGGGCGCCAAGGCCTTCGCCCTCGCCGAGGCCGAGGGTGCCCGGTATGTGACCGTCAGCGACGACATCACGGCGCTGCGGCTCGGTTTTTCGAAGGGCCTCGAGGTCGCGGGCCGGCGGGAGAGCTGAGGTGACCGCGCGATTCCTCTCCGGCCGAGTGGCATGGGTCACCGGCGGCGCGACGGGCATGGGGCGGGCGATCGCCCTGGCGCTGGCGGAGGCCGGTGCCGATGTGGCGGTCGGATCGCTGCCGGCCGGGAGCGGCCTGCCGGCAGCGGCGTATGCGGCGCGGCCAGAGCCATCGGCATTTTCGGATATCATGCGGCTTCTCGAAAGCAGAGGCATCTGCTGCCTTGCCGGTGCGCTCGATGTCAGGGAAGATCGCTCGGTCGAGGATTTTCATCGTGCCGCCGTCGCGGCGCTGGGGACGATCGATATCCTCGTCAATGCCGCCGGTGTGTCGGCGCAGGAGGCGATGGTGGACCATGACGACCGAACCTGGAGCAGCGTGATCGACATCAACCTCAACGGCGCCTATCGCACGATCAAACGCTGCTTTCCTGCCATGGCGCAGAAGGGCTGGGGGCGGATCATCAACATCGCATCGACAGCGGCGGTGGTCGGATATCCGCGCCATTCCGCCTATTGCGCCTCGAAGGCGGCATTGCTCGGGCTCACCCGCTGCATCGCGCTCGAGGGAGCAGCCTCAGGCATCAGCGCCAACGCCATCAATCCTGGATCGGTCGGGACCGAGATGATGCGGCTCGGCTCGCTGCGCCGCATCGCCCAAGAAGGGCAGGGGACGACGGTTGAGGAGAATTTCGCGCTGGTCGCCGCCGCCATGCCGCAGAAGCGGCTGATCCCGGCCGAGGAGGTGGCGGCTCTCGCCCTTCATCTCTGTCACGATGAGGCCTGGGGCATCACCGGCCAGGGACTGACCATCTCGGGAGGGGCGCTATGGTGAAGCCGCTCCGGATCACCAGCATCAAGGCGACGGTGGTGAATGTTCCCTTCGTGGCGCCGATCCGGTGGTCCGGGGGCGCCAATGCCGATTGGTCGCGGGTGATCGTCGAGATGGGGACGGATGGCGGTCTCACCGGCCTTGGCGAGACGCTGGGCGGGTCGGTGACCAAGGCGCTGATCGACACCGAGATAGCGCCGATGTTCATCGGCGAGAATCCGTTCGATGTCGAACGCATGGTGTCCAAGGCCACGTTCGTACCGCTCTACTATGGCAAATGCGGCCACTGCGCCGTCGCGGCGCTCGAGCTTGCCTGCTACGATCTCATGGGCAAGGCGACAGGACTGCCGCTCTGCCGGCTGATCGGTGGCAGGCTGCGCGAGGAGATCCCCTTCGCCGGCTATGTCTATCACCGCAATGCCGACCGAGAAGGGCGCAATGGCGTCGACACGCTCGATGATGTGGTGGCGCGTGCCGAGGCGCTGGTCGCGGCACATGGGTTCGGCACGATCAAATACAAGGGCGGGGTCAAGACCGCCGAGGAGGAGATCGCCATTCTCAAGGCGCTCAGGACCCGCTTCCCGACACTGAAGCTGCGTTATGATCCGCAAGCCATCTATTCGCCCGCAACCGCTATCCGTATCGGCAACGCCATCGAAGGCCTCGATCTCGAGTATTACGAGGACCCCTGCTGGGGCGCTGTCGCCATGGCGAGGGTGCGCGATCGGGTGCGCATTCCGCTCGCCACCAATATGTGCATCATCGATCTCGACAGTGCTGCCGAAGGGCTGACGCTCGGTTCCGCCGATGTGATCCTCGGCGATATTTTCGAATGGGGCGGCATCGGTGCCATGCTCAAGTTGAAAGGCGTGTGCGAGACCTTCCAGGTCAATCTCAACTATCACAGCGCCGGCGAACTCGGCATCGCGACCGCGGCATATCTGCATGTCGCGGCCGCGACGCCGGCGCTGCCGCATGCACTCGACACGCATGCCACAGAGCTCGCGGGCGATGTCGTCAAGCCAGGCGTGACCGGGCTGACGTCGCGGGGAACGATGCGGGTGCCCGACGGGCCAGGGCTCGGGGTCGAGCTCGATCCGGATCTCTTCGCGGCGGCGGCGGAGGCACACCTCCGGGCTGGTGATCAGTCGGTCTATGCCGAGGATTCCGCGCGCCGAGGTGTCATTCCGGTCAAGTCGATGGCGTGAGGCCGAGCATGCGGATCCGGGCCGTCGAAACCATCGCGCTGAGCTTTCCGATGCCCTATCCGCTGACCTATGCCCGCGGCCGCTACCAAAGCCGCGATGCGCTGCTGGTCAAGGTGCTGACCGACCAGGACGGGCTGCATGGCTGGGGCGAATCGGCCATGTGGGGCGGGCCGCATTCGGTCACCGAGACGCTGATCCTCGACGAGATTGCGCCGCTCATGATCGGCGAAGACCCGTGCCGGCCTGAGTTCCTGTGGGAGAAAGTCTATCAGTCCACCTATTATCATGGCCGCAAGGGAGCGGTGATCGCCGCCCTGTCGGGGCTCGACATCGCCCTATGGGACATCATGGGCAAGGTGGCTGGTCAGCCGCTGTGGCGCCTTTTCGGCGGTTTTGGGCGACCGCTCAGCGCTTACGCGTCGGGCGGCTATTACCGTGCCGACCAGGGGCTTCCCGAGCTTGCGGCCGATGTCGCACGGGCGCGAGCGAACGGCTATCGCGGCTTCAAGATGAAGATCGGCAATATCCCGCAAGTCATTCATGGCGGCGTGCTCGGCGACGTGCCGGATCGGCTGAGCTTCACCGGTGATATCGCCAGGGTCGAGGCGGCGCGGGCGGCGCTCGGTCCCGACCTCAATCTGATGGTCGATGCCAACACCTCGCTCTCGACGGGCATGGCGATGCGCTATGCCGAGGCGCTGCTGCCGCTCAACATCCGCTGGTTCGAGGAGCCGACCGAGCCCGAAAATGTCGAAGGCTGCGCCGCGCTCGCCCGTCATACCCGGATCCCGATCGCAGGCTTCGAGACCGAGACCGGCAAATTTCAGTTCGCGCGTTTGATCGATGCCGACGCCATCCAGGTGGTGCAGTTCGACGTCGTCCAGGTCGGAGGCTTCACCGAAGCGCGCAAGATCGCCGCCTATGCCCAGATGCATCACCTGCCGGTGACCGCGAAGAACTATTCGACGGCAGTCAGCACGGCGGCCACGCTGCAGCTCCTCTATGCGCTGCCCAACGGCGACTATTTCGAATGCGACCAGGACCCGAACGGGCTGCGTGAGGAGCTGGCCATGTCGCCGCTCTATCACATGGAGGATGGTTTGGTCGTTCCGAATGACGAGCCGGGCCTCGGCATCGCCATCGACGAGCAGGCGCTGCAGCGCTGGCGCGCGTGAGCTGGCGCCCCAAGGCGGCAACGAGCTTGGCGGTTTTGCGCCGCTAGAACGTCCCCGGATATGTGCCGCCGTCCATCAGCAGGTTTTGGCCGGTGAGGTAACCCGCATGGATGCTGCACAGGAAGGCGCAGACGGCGCCGAACTCCTTGGGATCGCCGAAGCGGCCGGAAGCCTCGCCGGCTTGCCAGCGGGCGAGCTGCTCCTCCACGCTCAGGCCGTCCTTCTCGCCTTGCGTGCGGGCGGTGCCGACAAGCCGGTCGGTCTCGAACGAGCCCGGCAGGAGGTTGTTGATCGTGACATTGTGACGGGAGACCTCGCGAGCCAGACCCGCAACAAAGCCGGTAAGGCCGCTGCGCGCGCCGTTCGAGAGGGCGAGATAGGAGATCGGCGCCTTGACCGCGCCAGAGGTGATATTCACGATCCGCCCGAAACGGCGCGCGATCATCGGATCGATCGTCGCCTTGATGAGCTCGATTGCCGAAAGCATGTTGGCGTCGATGGCGGCGAGCCAGTCCGCCCTGGAGAATGTGCGAAAGTCTCCGGCAGGAGGTCCACCGGCATTGTTGACGAGAATGTCGACCTGGCCCGCCGCCGCAAGCAGCGCCGACCGGCCCTCCAGGGTTGTCACGTCGGCCACGACCGGGACCACATCGGCCGCCACGTGACGCCGAATCTCGGCCTCGGCCGCTTGGAGATGGGCGGGGTCGCGGCCATTGATCACGACGCGCACGCCCTCGTGCGCCAGGGCGGCAGCGCAGGCCTTGCCCAGGCCGCGGGAAGACGCGCAGACAATCGCTGTCAGGCCGGCGATGCCAAGGTCCATAGGCTGGGTCTCCTCCTGCCCCAGGAGAGGCTACTCCGTTGTCCGCACGACCGCGAGGCGGTTTCGCGAGAGAGTGGTCAGATGTGCTTGCATGGGGGGAACCCGTTCGTGATCGATCGCCGATGCAATTGCCGGCAGTCGGCCGATGCAACCGGTTGTCGTAATCCTCTTCCTGGCCAAATCGGGAACGCGATGTCGGGGCAGCGGTGCTGAGCATTGCAAGGAGTTTGGCGTTCGGCCACTATGATGAAAAAAACCCTCAGGAGGAAACCTCATATGTCGCAGAAATCTCAATCCCCGAAGACCACCCGCCGGAAGCTTGTACTAAGCGGGGCGGCGGTCGCGGCAACCGCCGCACTCAGCGCCCCGGCCGTGGTCAAAGCTGGACCCACCAATTTGCGCTTTCAGAGCACCTGGCCGTCCAAGGACATCTTCCACGAGTTCGCCCAGGACTACGCCAAGAAGGTCAACGACATGACCGGCGGCGAAGTCAAAATCGAGGTCTTGCCGGCCGGCGCGGTCGTTCCTGCGTTCGGCCTGCTCGAGGCGGTCTCGAAGGGCACGCTCGACGGCGGCCACGGCGTGCTTGCCTATCACTATGGCAAGCAGAATGCCTTGGCGCTCTGGGGATCGGGTCCTGGCTTTGCCATGGACGCAAACATGCTGCTTGCCTGGCACAAATATGGTGGCGGCAAGGAGCTGCTGGCGAAGA
>DATAOT010000208.1:0-4372 GCA_036265615.1 Aestuariivirgaceae bacterium | reverse complement strand
TCGGCGGCGGCCCGCCGGTATGGAACGCCTACGCCCCCTATATCCGCCATTGGGACATCACCCGCCTGCCCTATGACGGCGACGCCGACCGCTGGTTCGATCCCGCCTGGCTGGTCGGCCAAGACCGGCACTAGCCGCCTCAGGCTGTGCTGTTTGGCACAGGCCCATCGATTTTCTCGGCTTATGATAAAGAGCGCTTCGGCCTGTTCGGGCAAGACGGGGGGAGGATATGTTCCGTATCGGGGATCGGGGAAGCCTCAACCTTTCGAAGGTTAATCAGGGGGTCTCCTCCAAACTTGATTCGCCGCGAAGCGCACTGAATCGCTTCAAGAACGACCTCAAGATCAATCTCGCCCGACTCAAGGGTGTGGATCTTCGTACCGCACGGACTGGCGGGCTTGCCGATGGAGAGGGATTGACTCCGCTTGGCGGCGGCAAGCTCGGCATCGATCGCGTTCTGCAGCAACTTATGGACTCCCATCAGCGGTTCGCAGAGGATGAAGGCAAGTCGTTGACCGACTCGCTGACCAAGATGAGCGATCCAGAGCTTCTCCAGGTCTACAAGAATCTCAATAACAACTCCGGGATAATATCGGCAATCATTCAGAGCCACGGAAAGGCGAGCGAGTTTTACGTTTTTGCCGAGGGCGTTCTCAACCTCGTCACGAACACCGTCCGTCAGCGCGGAATGTCGGCGCACGACATCAAACCCAAGCCGTTCGATCTGCACGACCCGAAACGCCGCGCGATTGTCGAAACCCTTCATCATCACGCCAGACGCGCCGCTCACGAGACAGCACAAAACATATCGGTGCTGAGTGGCAAACCCGATCCCAAGGGGCTTCTGCACCTGTTCCAGAAGCATGCTGCCATTTGCTCATCGACCGAATTTTGGTCCTATCCCGACGTCTACCGCCACTACGAGCCGCTGGGCTTGCTTGTCGCAATCAGTGAACTGCAGAGGCTCAAGGCGAAGGACGGCCCGATCGATGCCAATGATGTCAAGGCGATCCGGAACGCGCTGAAGACCGCTCCGCATTTCAATCTTCCTGATGAGTTCGAACAAAGGCTGACAGAGCTCGATACCAGCGATGACCTCGTGCTGTTCAATTTGGCCAAGGTCGTTGCCGACTATTACGTCGAACTGCGCGAGTCAGACGATGCCTTTACATTTGGAATGTCATCGCTTCTGAACCTGCAGGGTGACCACCGGGCGGGCATGGAGGGTCTCCTGAAGGGCGCCTATGCCACAAAGGATGCCGGCAAGCTGATTGAAGGCCTAGAACGGGGCTTTGCAGATTTCGTCAAAACGAATGGCGTCGAGAAGAGCTGGGTCGTCGAGCCCCTCGCGGCCTTGGCCAGAGGAGAGGCGCCACCACCGCCAGAAAAACTCGACGAAGCATTCATGATCATGACCGGCAAATATACTCCGGTCTGATCAGCTCGCCATTTGCCCCTATTCCGCCGCCTCGCGATAGCTGTCGGGCGGCGGGCAGGCGCAGACCAGGTTGCGGTCGCCATAGACATTGTCGACCCGCCCGACCGGCGGCCAGTACTTGTCGTCGCTGAGCGCGCGAATCGGGAAGAACGCCTTCTCCCGCGAATAAGGCCGCGTCCACTCGGCAATGAGCGCCCGATGCGTGTGCGGCGCATGCTTCAGGACGTTGTTGTCGCGGTCCGCCTCGCCGCGCTCGACCTCGGCAATCTCCTCCCTGATCGCGATCATCGCATCGCAGAAGCGGTCGAGTTCGCTCAAGCCCTCGCTCTCCGTCGGCTCGATCATCAGCGTCTCGGGCACCGGCCACGACATGGTCGGAGCGTGGAAGCCGTAGTCGACCAGCCGCTTGGCGACGTCCTCCGTGCTGATGCCGGTCCTCTCCTTGATCTGCCTGAGATCGATGATGCATTCATGCGCCACATAGCCGCCGGGGCCCGTATAGACGATCGGGTAATGCGGCTTGAGCCGCCGCGCGATGTAGTTGGCGTTGAGAATGGCCACCGCCGTCGCCCGGGTCAGCCCTTCGCCGCCCATCATCGCGATATAGGCCCATGAGATCGGCAGGATCGATGCCGACCCCCACGGCGCCGACGACACCTGCCCGACCGTGACCGACCGTCCCGCCGCCGGATTGACCCCCGACACCACCGCATGCGCCGGCAGGAAACGGGCGAGATGCGCCTTGACGCCGATCGGCCCCATTCCCGGTCCGCCGCCGCCATGCGGGATGCAGAAGGTCTTGTGCAGGTTGAGATGGCAGACATCGGCGCCGAGCTCGGCCGGCCTGACGAGCCCGACCAGCGCGTTGAGATTGGCCCCGTCGAGATAGACCTGCCCGCCCTTCTCGTGGACGACGGCGCAGATCTCCTTCACCCCCTCCTCGAACACCCCGTGGGTCGAGGGATAGGTGATCATGAGCGCCGCAAGCTTGTCCCCATGGAGCTCGGCCTTGCGCCTGAGATCGGCGATGTCGATATTGCCCGCCTCGTCGCAGTTCACCACCACCACCTTGAGGCCCGCCATGACCGCCGATGCCGGATTGGTGCCATGCGCCGATGACGGAATGAGGCAGATGTCGCGTTTGTCCTGGCCGCGCGCCGCATGATAGGCGCGGATGGTGAGGAGACCCGCATATTCGCCCTGGCTGCCGGCATTGGGCTGCAGCGAGATCGCATCGAAGCCGGTGATCTCGGCCAGCCAGCCCTCGAGGTCCTCGAACAGATGCTGATAGCCTTGCGCCTGGTCGAGCGGCGCAAAGGGATGCATATGTGCAAAGTCGCCCCAGGTGATCGGAATCATCTCGGTGGTGGCGTTGAGCTTCATGGTGCATGAGCCGAGCGGAATCATCGAGCGGTCGAGCGCAATGTCCTTGCTCTGGAGATGCCGCAGATAACGCAGCATCTGAGTCTCGCTGCGATGCTGCGCGAACACCGGATGGGTCATGAACGCCGTCTGCCGCGCGAGCGCCTGCGGGATCGTCTCCCGCGTCTCGACATCGAGCGACTCGAGGCTTGCCTCCTTCAGTGCATCGCGGCGAAAGCAGCAGATGAGCCGCTCGATCTCGTCGCGCCGCGTCGTCTCGTCGAGCGAGATCGCGAGCGTGTCGGAGTCGACCTCGCGCAGATTGATGAGCTGCTCGCGCGCCTTGGCCGCCACCGCATGGGCGCGACCGGGAAGGCGCACGGTGATCGTGTCGAAGAACGCCTTGGTGGTGACCTCATAGCCCGCCTTGCTCAGCGCCAGGGCCACGATCTCGGCATAGCGATGGGCGCGGCGTGCGATCTTCCTGACACCCTCCGGCCCGTGATAGACCGCGAACATGGCGGCGACCACCGCCAGCAGCACCTGGGCCGTGCAGATGTTGCTCGTCGCCTTCTCGCGCCGGATATGCTGCTCGCGCGTCTGCAGCGCCATGCGCAGCGCCGGCTGGCCGCTGGCATCGACCGAGACGCCGATGATGCGCCCCGGCATCGATCGCTTATAGGCGTCCCGGGTGGCGAAGAAAGCCGCATGCGGGCCGCCATAGCCCATCGGCACGCCGAAGCGCTGCGCCGAGCCGACTGCGATGTCGGCGCCGAATTCGCCCGGCGGCTTGAGCAGCGCCAGCGCCAGCAGATCGGTCGCCACGATGGCGAGCGCCCCATGCCGGTGCAGCGCATCGACTGCCGGCGCAAGGTCGCGAACCGCGCCCGAGGAGCCGGGATAGGACAGAAGGGCTGCGAACAACCGCTCGGGTCTCATGTCGCGCTGCGGGTCGCCGATCTCGACCTCGAACCCGAAGCCCCTGGCGCGCGTCGCAATCACCGCGATGGTCTGCGGATGGGTGTCGGCGTCGACGAAGAACGTGTTCCGCTCGACCTTGACCACCCGATGTGCCATCGCCATCGCCTCGGCCGCCGCCGTGCCTTCGTCGAGCAGCGATGCGTTGGCGATCTCGAGACCGGTCAGATCGATCACCATTTGCTGGAAATTGAGGAGCGCTTCGAGACGGCCCTGGCTCACTTCCGGCTGATAAGGCGTATACGCGGTGTACCAGCCCGGATTTTCCAGCACATTGCGCAGGATCACCTTGGGGGTGACGCAGCCGTAATAGCCCATGCCGATCATCGAGGTGTAGACCTTGTTGCGCTCGGCGATCAGCCTGAGCTCCGACAAGGCATTGCGCTCCGACAGGGGCTCGGGGAGCGCCAGCGCGGTGCCCGAACGGATCTGCGGCGGGATCACCTTGTGCACGAGGTCCTCGAGCGACGAGGCGCCGACCTGCTTCAGCATCTCGACGACATCGTCCGCCCTCGGCCCGATATGGCGCGGAATGAAGTTCGCTCCCGATTGCAGTTCGCTCAAGCTCAGCCGTGAAGCCATGACGTGATGCCC
>DATAOT010000207.1:0-7829 GCA_036265615.1 Aestuariivirgaceae bacterium | reverse complement strand
TGGCACCCAATCGAGGAGGAGATAGAGCGGCAGCCACGAGAAGACGACGAAATACCAATAGAATGCATTGTCCTCGACATCGCTGAAGCGCCGCAGCTCCCGGCCGTGCCGGGTGAACATCAGGGCCGTCAGAACGAGCGTGTCGCCGAGATCGGTCGCGAGATGCGTGGTGTGGAGGCCGAGGATGAACCAGACGATCGAGCCATAGGCGTTGCTGTCCCATGAGATGTTCAACGCGCCGAACTCGAAGCCGCGAATGACCAGGATGAAGGCGCCGAAGATGCTCATGATCACGAGCAGGATGCGCACCGCGACCAGGTCCTGCTTCAGCGCCGCCTGCTTCACCCAATGATTGGGCACGAGGCTGAGCAGCATCAGCACGGTGATGACGATACCGGGCCACAAGGTCGGCGGCGCTGCCCCGAGTGGCCAGGTCTGGTTGACGGAGGCGAGGTAGAGATAGGCGCCGGCCGCAAGTGCAAAGCCCATCCCCTCGAGCGCGCAGAAGGAGAGCGTGCCCCACCAGGTCGGCGAGCGAGGGCCGAAGCCGCTGGTCGGCAGATCGGAGAGATCAAGCATCGGTCGGTCCGTCATCCCTCGTCCTCCGGCACTCGCTTCGGCCAGAACCAGCCGATGAGCGTGATTGCGACCGGCAGCGAGCCCCACACGATGGCCCACGGCGTGAAGATCGAGGCGAGAAAGGTGGCGCCGACCGCGATTGCGGCGAGAAGCGGCCAGATCGATGGTTGCGGCGAGGGCTCCCTGAGATCCGGTCGCGCCTCGTTGAGCGTGGTGATCACCACCTCGCGCACGGCGACGCGCAATCCCTGCACCACCTCGCGGCTGAGCCGCGCCTCCGACCACAGCGGATCGCGGCTCCTGACCACCGGAATGCGGGCAAAGTTGTAGGGTGGCGGCGGCGAGGAGGTGGCCCATTCGAGAGTCGGCGCGTCCCACGGATTGTCGCCGGCCGATGCGCCGCGCCTGAGGCTCAGCACGATGTTCACGGCAAGCAGCAGGAAGCTCACGGCCAGCACGGTGGCCGAGAGCGACACGAACAGATTGATGCCGTCCCAGCCGAGCCCGGCCGGATAGGTGTAGACCCGCCGCGGCATGCCGAGGAGGCCCAGCACGTGCATCGGGAAGAAGGCGCCGTTGAAGCCGAGGAAGGCCAGCCAGAAATGCCACTGTCCGAGCCGCTCCGACAACATCCGCCCGGTGATCTTGGGAAACCAGTAATAGATCGTGCCGATGAGCGGGAACACCGAGCCCCCGATCAGCACGTAGTGGAAATGCGCGACCACGAAATAGGTGTCGTGCAGCTGATAATCGAGCGGCACCGACGACACCATGACCCCGGTGAGGCCGCCCGCGACGAAGATGAAGAAGAAGCCGAGCACGAACAGGAGCGGCACGCGCATCACCGGCCGTCCGGTCCACAGCGTGCCGATCCAGCAGAACACCTGCACCCCGCTCGGCACCGCAATCAGCATGCTTGCCGCGGTGAAGAAGCTTGCCCCGAGCTCCGGGATGCCGGCGGCGAACATGTGATGCACCCACAGGCCGAAGGCGAGGAAGCCGATGGCGATCAGCGACAGGACGACGGCGATGTAGCCGTGCATGGGCCGGCGCGCGAAGGTCTCGACGATCATCGAGACCATGCCGGTGGCGGGCAGAAAGATGATGTAGACCTCGGGATGACCGAAGAACCAGAACATATGCTGCCACAGCAGGGCATCGCCGCCCTCGGCCGGATTGAAGAACTGCGTCCCGACCAGGCGGTCGAGGATCAGCATGGTCGAGGCCACCATCACCGCCGGCATCGCGAAGATGATCACGAAGGAGGTGACGAGCATCGCCCATACGAACAGCGGGATGCGGCTGAGCGTCATCCCCGGTGCGCGCTGCTTGAACACGGTCACCACGATCTCCACCGCCACCGCGAGCGCCGAGACCTCGGTGTAGGTGATCATCTGGGCCCAGACATCGGGCCGCTTGCCGATGCCGAACTCCGGACCGGACAACGGCACGTAGGCGAACCAGCCGACGTCGGGACCGATGTTGAGGGCGAACGAGACCCAGAGGAAAAGGCCGCCGGAAAGATAGATCCAGTAGCTGAAGGCATTGAGCCGCGGAAAGGCGATGTTGCGGGTGCCCACCATGAGCGGCACGAAATAGGCGCCGAAGGCCTCCATCACCGGCACGGCGAACAGGAACATCATGTTGGTGCCGTGCACGGTGAAGAGCTGGTTGTAGAGATCGGGGCCGATCAGCCTGCTGTCGGGCCGCGCGAGCTGCAGCCGCATGGCGACGGCCGCGAGCCCGCCGAGGAAGAGAAACATCAGTGCCGTGATCATGTAGCGCCGGCCGATCACCTTGTGATCGACGCTCGACAACGCCCCGATCAGCCCGCGCTCGGTGCGCCAGGTCCAGGCCAGGACGCGATGGAGCCTCGCATCGTCGAGACCGGTATCGCGGGTGTCGGCAGTGATCGACATCATTATTTCAGGCTCCCGAGATAGGCAACGATGCTGCGGCGATCCTCCGGGCTGAGATCGACCTTCGGCATGGAAACTCCGGGCTTCACCGCCTGCGGATCGGCGATCCAGCTGTCGAGATCGACGGCCGTCATCGGCAGCGTCCCGGCGGCGATCGTCGCCCGCCGGCCGACATGGGTGAGGTCGGGCCCGAGGCGTGCGCCGGCCGTGCTGCCGCGGATCTGATGGCACATGACGCAGGCGGCCTTGGAGAAGAGCTCCTTGCCGCGCTTCGCCTCGGGCGTGCCGGGCTCGGCGGCCGAACCGAGCTCGGCCGCATACCAGGCCTCGAATTGCTGCTCGGGCTCGACCACCACGAGGAGCGCCATATGGGCGTGCTGCAGGCCGCAGAACTCGGCACATTGGCCGCGATAGGTGCCGACCCGTTCAGGCTTGATGAAGAGGACGTTCTGGCGGCCTGGAACGAGATCGAGCTTGCCCGCGATGTTGGGCACCCAGAAGCTGTGGATCACGTCGCTGGAGGCAAGCTTGAGCTCGACCGCGCGGCCAACCGGCAGATGGATCTCGTTTGCCGTCGTGACCACGCGGGCGGGGTCCTTGTCGGCATAGCGAATGTCCCACCACCATTGACGACCGGTCAGCTCGAGTTCGAGCGAGTGCTCCCTGGCGAGGGAGGGCCCGGATCGGCCGGCCAGGAAGCTCGCCACCATCAAGGCAAGCAGAATGACCCCGGTGGCGATGACGAGAGCGTTGATGGTGATCGTTGCGCGATGCTCGACGCGCCGGTCGGGCGCGAGCGGTTCGGGCAGGGGTTCGGCTGCCTCGTGGCGGCGGCGCATCGCCAGGGCGAGGCCGGTCATCACCAGAATCCACACCGCACTGACCGTGATGGTGAAGGTCCAGAACAGCGATTCGATCCGTGCGGCCTCGCTGCCGGCCGCATCGAGCGCCGACTGCCTGCCGCTGCATCCCGAGCAAAGCGGCAGCAGGATCAGGACGGCGAGAGAAAGGGCGCGCATCATGGCCCTAGTGGCTGGGTGCCGGCCGGCCCGGCCGGCGTCGGAACCTGGGGCGGGCCGGTGGTCGCCGGTGTATTCGTCAGGCCGAACGGGTCGGGAATCATGCGGTTCTCGCTCGGCGCCGCCTGCATGTCGTCCGACCGGCCGGAGGCGACATCCTTGGGAATCAGCGCCCCGAGCGACCGGACGAAGGCGGCGAGCTCCCAGATCTGCTCTTCCGGGATCTTGTCGCGGAAGCTCGGCATGCCGTTGGGGCGGCCCTCCCGGATCGTGGCGGCGATATTCTCGATCGCGCTGCCATAGATCCAGTGATCGTCGATCAGCGCCGGGCCCGACCCGCCGCCGCCATTGGCATGGCAGCCGGTGCAGTTGAAGGCGCTGAACAGCTTCTTGCCCTCGCTCACCGAATAGGCGTTGTTCTCGTACTTCTTGGCCTTGTCGCTCGGCGGCACGTTCGGCGGCTCCCCGCCTGGCGCCAGCACCGACAGCGCTACCGGCTGCTCCGGCGGGGCCTTCTGCTCGAAGCTGCGCTGTTCCCGCTCGCAGGCGCACAAGAGACACAGCAACGCGATGCTGGCGATGGCCTTTCTCAATGGACCGCCTCCGCGACAGCATCGATGCGGGGGACGCCGAAGCGGTCGAGAATGGCCTCGATGCGGCGGCGCTGCGTTTGGAGCGCCGCCTCGATGTCGCGGTAGAGCGCATCGTCGTCCTTGCGCACGCCCATGGCGATGGCGAAAGTCATCGGCAGTCCGGGCGGATCCACGGCCGGTGACACCGGGTGCATGGCAATGAGGCCCGGGTGACGCTTGGCATACCAGCCGGCGAACGGGCCCCACACGACGGCGACGTCGATGTCGCCGCGCGCGAGCGCGTCCATGATGGCCGCTGCCGGATCAGGCCTGCCGTAATCGCCGTAAAGCGAATAGCCGCGCAGGTTGTCGACGATGCCGCGGCGGTTCAGGGCATGAACCGGCGGCGTGTTGGCGCCGTCATCGCCCACGATCTGGACGCCGACCTTCAGCCTGGCGAGTTGCGGATCGTCGAAGGACGCGATGTCGAGCCCGTCCTTGCTGCGGGTGGCGAACAAATATGTCGAGCGGTAATAGGGCTCGGTGGTGCGCAGCCGCTCGAGCTTGACGGGAACGCCGGGGATGAGATCGCAGCGCCCGGCGTTGAGCGTGTTGCGGATGAAGCCGCGCCGCTCCGCCCACCATGTGTATTCGAGCTCGGCATGGAGCGCCTCGGCGAGAACGGCGGCGATCGCGTTCTCGAATCCCTGCTGCTGCTGGTTCGAGAAGGGCAGGTTGTTGGGGTCGGCGCAGACCCGCAACTCCCGCGGCCATGCCGGGGTGGCGAGCAGCAGCATGGCGGCAGCCATCGCCCTAAGGAAGGCGGAACACATAGAGGGTGCCTCCCTTGGTCGTCACGTCCTTGAGGTCGGGCACGGCGCCGGCAAAGCCCAGCGCCGCGGTCGGATCGCGCGTGTCGAGATCGCCGGCCACCACCGCGCCGGCCCAGCCGCCGACCCCCGACAGCACGGCGACATATTGATGTCCGTCCGGCCCGCGCCAGGTGGTCGGCTGGCCGATGATTCCGGATCCCGTCTTGAACTGCCACAGCACGGCGCCGCTCTGGGCATCGACGGCTTTGAACCAGCCTTCCATCGTGCCGTAGAACGCCACCCCGCCGGCGGTGACGAGCGTGCCGCTCCACAGCGGGAACGGCTCCTTGATGGTCCAGACCTCGCGGCCCTGCTTGATGTCCCAGGCCGAATATTCGCCGCGATGGCCGCCGGGACCGGCCTTCATGCGGACATTCATCCCGACATAGGGCGTGCCGGCGATATAGCTCGTATCGAGCCCCTCCATGTCCATGCACAGATTGACATGGGGAATGTAGAGGAGCCCCGTGCGCGGCGAGAAGGCGGAGGGGTTCCAGTCCTTGGCGCCCGAGGCGTTGGGGCAGATGTCGCGCACCACCTTGCCGGTATGCGGCTCCTTCTCGGGAACCATCTCGAGGCGGCCGGTCTTCAGGTCGACGCCCTTCACCGCCGTGAGATAGTGATAGGGCTTGGCCGACAGCACCTCGCCGGTTTCGCGGTCGAGCACATAGACGAAGCCGTTGCGCTCCGGCCTGACCAGGATCTTGCGCGGCTTGCCTTCCCACTCGGTGTCGAGCAGGATCTGCTCGTTGATCCCGTCGTGATCGTAAACGTCATGCGGGCTCCACTGGTAGAACCAGCGGGCCTGGCCGGTATCGGGATTGCGGGCAAAGATGCCGGCCGTCCATTTGTTGTCGCCCGGCCGCGCCTCATGGTTCCACGGGCCCGGATTGCCGGTGCCGTAATAGATGAGATTGAGCTCGGGATCGTAGGAGATCCAGCCCCAGACATTGCCGCCGCCCTGGCGCCAGGCGTCCGGCGGCCAGCTCGTCACCCCGAGGTCCTTGCCGCGGTCGCTGTCGTAGAACGGCTTGAAATCCGGGCCGATCAGAACTTCCGAATCCGGGCCCGTCGAATAGGCCGTCCAGCGCACCGCCCCGCTGGCGATGTCGAGAGCCTTGATCCAGCCGCGCACGCCATATTCGCCGCCGGAATTGCCGACCAGGACCTTGTCCTTGACGACCAGCGGCGCCATGGTCGTGGTCTCGCCGATATTGATGTTTCCGACCTTGACCTTCCAGATCTCCTTGCCCGTTTCGGCATCGACTGCCACCGTGTGGGCATCGAGCGTGTTGTAGAAGATCCTGCCTTGCGAGAAGACCGGCCCGCGGGTCACGACATCGCAGCAGGCGACGCCCTGCGCCGAGGCTTCGGGCTTGGGATCGTAGCGCCATTTCACCGGCGCGCCCGGCTTGGTCAGGTCGAGCGCATAGAGGATGTTCGGGTAGGGGGCGAGCACATAGAGCGTGCTGCCGACCATCAGCGGTGCCGATTCCTGGCCGCGATTGACGCCGGTCGAGAAAGTGAACGCGACCTGGAGAGACTTGACGTTGCTGCTGTTGATCTCGTCGAGCCCGCTGAAGCGGGTGCTGGCATAGTCCTTGGCGGGAAGCGCCCACTGTCCGTCTTCCGGCGGCGCGGCGGCAGGCGGGGGAGCGATCGCCGGCGCCTGGGCGGAGGCGATCCGCGCCGCGATCAGGAGGAAGAGGATCGGAAAGAGGAGACGAGCCAACCACTGGTCCTCCTTCTCCAAAGGGAGTTGTCGAGGCTGATGAACACGCGTTCCGTGCTTCGGGTTCCACTCTGAACCGACGGACGCCTCACCGTTGCCGATCATGGCCGGGTCAAGCCCGGCGAGGGGAAAGGCGGCTCCCGACGGCAGCGCCGAGAGGAATTCTTTGACAAGGATTGACCGCCATGGTCGATCCGGTCATGACTCGGGGCTCGACAGTGGCGTTCCGCAGCGATCTGCCGGGAAAGCAGGTGAAACCATGAATCGGCGCATCGAGCTGGCAAGCCGTATCCGGACCGGCAAGCCGACGCTCGGAACATGGATGCAGATCCCCCACCCCATGGTGGCGGAGGTCATGGCGCAGAGCGGCTTCGATTTCGTGCTCCTCGATGGTGAGCATGCCCCCGTTCCGCCCGACATTCTTTATGCCCTTCTGCCTGCCATCGAGCGTCATGGCATGTCCGTCATCTATCGGGTGCGCTCGAATGCGAGCGACCTGATCAAGGCCGCGCTCGACAGCGGGGTGACGGGCGTGATCGTGCCGATGGTCAACTCGGCAAGCGAGGCCGGGGAGGCGGTCGCCGCTTCGAAATATCCCCCGCTCGGCCGGCGCGGATACTCCCCTTGGCGGGCCTCGAACTATTACCGTGAGGAAGCCTCTTATGTCGCCTCCGCCAACGACACGCCGCTCATTGTCCAGATCGAGACCGGCGCGGCGCTCGAGGCCGTGGACGAGATCGCCAGGGTCGGTGGAATCGATGCGCTCTATGTCGGTCCGGCCGACCTCGCCATGTCGCTCGGCCTGCCCGTCGGCCAGCTTAACGACCAGCTCCGCAAGGCTTGTGCCAAGGTCAGCGAGGCTGCTGCTCGAAACAACATCGCGGCGGGCATCGATGTTGCATCGCTCGATTATGTTCCGGTCTATCGCGAGCTGGGCTACAGCCTGATGACCCACGGCCTTGACACCGGCTACCTGCTCTCCGGCGGACAACAGCTCTCGGCCGCCCTTCGCCAGGCCTATGGAGCAGGCAGTAGGCAGTAGGCAGTAGGCAGTAGGCAGTAGGCAGTAGGCAGTAGGCAGTAGGCAGTAGGCAGTAGGCAGTAGGCAGTAGGCAGTAGGCAGTAGGCAGTAGGCA
>DATAOT010000206.1:0-25765 GCA_036265615.1 Aestuariivirgaceae bacterium | reverse complement strand
TCGCGAAATACTCGGGTAGCTCTTTCTCGCCGGGGTAATCGCTCGCTTGGAATTGAAGAAGCTTCCAAGCGAGCTCTCTCTGCTCTTGTTGGCCTTTTTGCATCGCCCTGGAAGCGAGTTCCGCAAGTTCTCCCTCACCGAGCAGATATCGGTCGCCTTTTAGGCTATCGAGGTCCCTTGCGAAGGCACGAACGGCATCGTCCTTCAGGTCTGACCGCGCGGGTCGTTGATTTCCGGTCTGCTGCAGCTCGGTGATCAACATGCCAAGGGCCTGAAGATCTTGAACCGTATCAGGGGTGCTGCTTTGCGCATAGGTCTTGAAGTGCTCCACCAGTCGCTCGAGACCGTGCGGCGGGCGCCGATCGCCTGCCGATTTGCGCGCGGTGACCTCGGCAGAAAGAACTCTCCATGCCTCTTGCTGCCAGTCCTTGTCGCCGGCGGTGCTTCGGAAATGCTGGATCAGGTTCAGCGCCGCGTGATGCAGATGCGCGGGGCCGTGCTCGCGGGCCGACCTCAGAACGGAAAGGTAAGTGTATTTCTGCGACTCAATGTGACGGGCGAGCTTTTTCGCGTGCTTGGGTTTTTTCTTATGCCAGGCCTTGATCTTCTCATTCGGCGACTTGTGCTTTCGCTCGATCGGTTTGGGGCGCCGCCGCGCTGCCACGGGTGTTGGCTGCGCCGCAACTGCCGCCGGAGACTTGGTTGCTTTCTTGTGGATGACGACACGCTTTCCAAGAACCTGGCCGACGCTTCTTTGAAGTCGTCCACGTTTCTTCTTAAGCCCCGGAGCTTCGGTGAGGTCCGATGGCGGAGGCGCTCCTTGCTCTGCTCTGTTCGGTCGCGTTCGATGGGGGTGACGGAGCTCCTTCGGCGAATTTTCATGGCGGAGCGCCTGGGTCCTCTGACAGAGATCTTTTTCCGCCGCCCTTTTCTTCAACGGGGCTGGCGTCCTCCTTCCTGCCGGTGGTGGCGCAGTTACAACATGCTTGGTCCGCCTCTCCTCCACCGTAACTGTTGCGACAGTCGCACGAGCCTCTTCTCTCGGCGCCTCAGGTTTTGGTGCTTTCTTGACGGCTTCGTCTTGAATTGGATTTGGAAAGGAAACGATGACGGGCGACGACGGCGCCTCCTCCTCGCCTCTGGTGCGATGCCTCTCCTTGAAGTGCAATTGTATAAGGGGAGTTTGCGGCGGGCGCGTCCCGGTTTGATCGAGCGGTTGGGGAGCCGTCTGAGGAGAGCCGGTCAACCCTGCAAAAAATGCATCGACCCTGCGGCGGATGTCCAAGAGGAAGTCCGGTGTACGCAGTGCCGGACCCGGACGGAACAGGCTGGTGATCTGCTCTCCCAGCCGGTGAAAGGCCTGAACCACATACCGTTGAATGCCACCGACGAAAGCCATCCTGACACGAGCCTCAGCTGCGGATGACCATCAGGCTCGGATCGGCCGTCGGGGCCGGAGCCGTCGCCTCGGCCGCCGGCATGAGTTCGTCGGCTTCGCCCGAGAGCCAGAACGCAACATATTTGACAAAGCCCAGCAGCCGCGCCTCGAACTGACCCGGATCGAGCGGCGTCACGTCGATCCGTTCGCAGATCAGCGCGCTCTTGTCGCGCCGGTCGATGGCGATGCGCGCAAACCCCGTCCCGGAGCCATGATAATTGGCCGTGAGCAGGGTCCGCAGTCGTTCGACGTTGTCGAGATCGGCGATATCGAGCGGCGATGAGAGTTCGATATGGTTGTCGTCGATCTTGACGAGGTCGATCGAGATCCTGTCGTCGAAGATCAGCTCGAGATGGCCGTTGCCGTTGAGCTCCAGAATAGGCAAGCCGGTCAGGTCGCGCAGGATGGCAATGGTGTGATTGACGTCCTTCATGGTCAGATCCCCCGGTGCTGCGGCCAACGATTTGGCACGTTAATCTACCAAGCACCCGCGCCGGGGACTGTACTGTTTGGCACAGCTGAAGCGATTTTTCTGCGGCCGGGCAAGCGACAGTCAGGCGGCGCGCACGGTTTCCTGAGCGATCGCCTGGGCCAGGTGGCGGATCCCGTCCTCGATCCGGCTCTCCTCGATCGAGGAGAAGCCGAGCCGGAACTCGGAGCAGGGCAGCGGCGGCCTTGCATAATTGATGCGCCCGGGTTCGATGAACACCGAGCGCTGGCGCGCCGACTGGGCAAGATGCTCGGCGTCGAGCCCTTCCGGCCCCTTCACCCACACGCTCGTGCCGCCGAAGCTCGGGATGGTGGCGCAGCCCGGTAGATGGCGATGGAGCGCTTCGCCCATGGTGAGCCAGCGCGCGCCATAGGTGCGGTGCAGCCGGCGGATCAGCGAGTCGTGATGGCCGAGCGAGAGGAACAAGGCCGCCGTGCGCTGATTGTTGTTCGGCGTGTGACGGATCATGAGGCGGCGCAAGGCCCGCGCCTCGTCGATCAACGCTCTCGGAGCGACCATGAAGCCAAGCCGCAGGCCGGGGAACAGCGTCTTGGACAGGCTGCCGACATAGATGACCCGGCCTTCCTCGTCGAGCGACTTGAGCGCCGGGCAGGGCTCGCCGACATAGTTGGTCTCGAACTCGTAATCGTCCTCGATGACCAGGAGGTCGCGGCGCGAGGCGAGCTCGAGCAGCTGCAGCCGCCGTTCGATCGGCATCGTCACGGTCGTCGGAAACTGGTGGCTCGGCGTGACGAAGACGACGGCCGAGCGCGGCAGCCGCTCGCCCACCACCGCCCCGCCGGGGTCGATCGGCATGAACTCGATCGCCGCCTCGCGCAGCGCGAAGATGTTGCGCGCATCGGGAAAGCCCGGCTCTTCCATCGCGACCGGGGTGCCCTTCTGCACCAGCAGCCGGGCCAGAAGGTAGAGCGCGTTCTGGGCGCCGAGCGTGATCAGGATCTCCTGCTCGCTCGCCAGGATGCCGCGGCGCGGCAGCAGGCGCCGGCGGATCTGCTCGACGAGCAGCGGATCGTCGTGGTCCCAGGTGTCGTTGGTCCATGAACCGAGCCAGCGGCGCCCGAGCGCCTGGCGGGCGCAGTCGCGCCATTCGGCGATCGGGAAGAGATCGTGATCGACCTGGCCGTAGATGAAGGGATAGGCATAGCTCTGCCAGTCGAGCGGCTTCGAGATGTTCTCCATGAGGGCGGGCCGGGCGGTGAACCGCGTTTCCCAGGCCGGCCCCGGCCGGCGCGCCGCCCCGGCCGGCGCCGCGGCCGGCCGCTGCGGCGAGCGCTGGCAGCGGGTGATGCCGTCCAGCGCCTTTTCGGAGACGTAGTAGCCCGACCGTTCGCGGGCTACCAGATAGCCGTCGTCGAGCAGCGCCTGATAGGCGATGACGACGGTGTTCCGCGACACGCCAAGCACCTTGGCCATCCGCCGCGTCGAGGGCACCGGCTCGTCACGCTCGAGCTGTCCATCGAGAATGGCGGCGACCAGCGACTCCCGGATCTGCGTCTGCAGGCTCGAATGATCGTGACGCCGGATCTTGATCAACCAGTCGCGCAACGGAGGCCGCCTCCTTCGGCCGCCCATCTTAGAGGCGAATGGTGCAAGTGCAATCCCATCCTCCGTTTCTTGCCTTTTGCCTCTTATCCTGTAGCTTCGGGCGACCCATTAGCCGAAGGCCGACCAGCCGATGTCAGAGCCGCAAGTCGATCTGTCGCCGAAGACGTGGGACAGGATCACCACGACGACCTGCTACATGTGCGCCTGCCGCTGCGGCATCAAGGTCTATCTCAAGGACGGCCGTGTCCGCTACATCGAGGGCAATCGCGATCATCCGGTCAACAAGGGAGTCCTCTGCGCCAAGGGCGCGGCCGGGATCATGCAGCACCGGTCCCCGGCCCGGCTTTCCGAGCCGCTGCTGCGGGTGGGGCCGCGCGGCTCCGGCACCTTCCGCGCCATCGCCTGGGAGGAGGCGCTTCTCACCGCGACGCAATGGCTGGGCGATGTGCGAAGCCGCGATCCGCGTAAGCTGGCCTTCTTCACCGGCCGCGACCAGAGCCAGGCATTGACCGGCTGGTGGGCCTCGCAATTCGGCACCCCGAACTATGCCGCTCATGGCGGCTTCTGCTCGGTCAACATGGCGGCGGCCGGCCTCTACACCTTGGGCGGCTCGTTCTGGGAATTCGGCGAGCCCGACTGGCGCTACGCCAAATACTTCCTGCTGTTCGGCGTCGCCGAGGATCATGCCTCGAACCCGATCAAGACAGGCCTCGGCCGCCTCAAGGCGCGCGGCGCCAAGATCGTTTCGATCAATCCTGTTCGCACCGGCTATTCCGCCATTGCCGACGAGTGGATCGGCATCCGTCCGGGCACCGATGGGCTGCTGGTCGGAGCGCTGATCCATGAGCTCCTGAAGGCCGGCCAGGTCGATCTCGACTATCTCGCGCGCTACACCAATGCATCCTGGCTCGTCATCATGGACGAGGGCGCTGCCGATCATGGCCTCATTGCCCGCTTCGAGGGCGCACCGCTGGTGCTCGACCGGCGCAATGGCAGGCCGGGCCTTGCCGCCGATCCGCAGGTCAGGCCGGCGCTCCATGGCGAGGCAAGTCTGCCTGACGGCCGCCGCGCCGTGCCCGTGTTCCGCCTGCTGGTCGAGCGCTATCTGTCGCCGGATGCCTCGCCCGACGCTGTCGCCGGTCGCTGCGGCGTCGCCGCGGCAACCATCCGGCGGCTTGCCGCCGAGCTGGCCGACACGGCATTCCGGCAGGCGATCGAGCTCGATATTCCATGGCGCGACGTGCACGGCCGCCGACATGCCAAGATGGTCGGCCGTCCCGTTGCCATGCATGCCATGCGGGGGATCTCGGCCCACTCCAACGGCTTTCACACCTGCCGTGCCATCCACGTCCTGCAGCTCATTCTCGGCACCATCGACGTGCCGGGCGGCTTTCGCTACAAGCCGCCCTTTCCCAAGGCGCCTCCGCCGGCCGTGAAGCCCGCCGGCAGGCCGGACGAAATCGCGCCGATGACACCGCTGCCGGGTCCCCCGCTCGGCTTCGTGACCGAGCCTCGGGATCTGCTAGTTGATCGCGATGGTCGACCCTGCCGCATCGACAAGGCCTATTCCTGGGAGGCCCCCTTTGCCGCTCATGGCCTGATGCACACGGTCATCGGCAATGCCGCGCGCGGCGATCCCTATCCGATCGACGTGCTCTTCCTCTATATGGCCAATATGAGCTGGAACTCGGCGATGAACGTTTCCAGCACGATCGCCGATCTCACGGCGCTCCAGCCCGACGGCACCTACAAGATCCCGAAGATCATCTATTCGGATGCCTATTGCTCGGAAATGGTCGCCTATGCCGATCTTGTCCTGCCTGACACGACCTATCTCGAGCGCTGGGACTGCATATCGCTGCTCGACCGGCCGATCTCGGAAGCCGACGGCCCGGCAGATGCGATCCGCCAGCCGGTGGTTGAGCCGGATCGCGATGTGAGGCCCTTTCAGGACGTGCTGCTCGATCTCGGGCACCGTCTCGGTCTTCCCGGCATGGCCACCGCGCAGGGCGGGCCGCGTTACCCGGGCGGCTATGCCGACTACATCGTCCATCACGAGCGCGCACCGGGCATCGGGCCGCTTGCCGGGTTTCGTGGCCGCGACGGCTCGCAAGCCGGCAAGGGCGAAGCCAATCCCGAGCAGCTCGAGCGCTATATCGAGAACGGGTGCCACTGGTATCGCGAGCTGCCGGCTCATATGCGCTACTATCGCTTCGCCAATCGCGACTATCTCGACTGGTCCGTGCAGTTCGGATTCAACGCCAAGGCCGACGCCATCGTCATGCAGCTCTATTGCGAGCCGCTGCAACGCTTCCGGCTCGCCGCCCAGGGGCATGGCGACGTCAAGCCGCCGGCCGAGCACCGGCCGCGCATCGAACGTTACTTTGATCCATTGCCGATATGGTACCCGCCCTTCGAGGAGGACGCCGTCGACAGTGCGGCCTATCCGCTTCACGCCGTCACGCAGCGGCCCATGGCGATGTATCATTCCTGGGGGTCGCAGAATGCCTGGCTGAGGCAGATCATCGGCCGCAACTGGCTCTATATGTCCGATGTGAAGGCAAAGGAGCTCGGGCTCGAGAGTGGCGACTGGGTGCGTGTGGACAGCAGTCACGGCCGGATCGTCGTCGAGATCAGGACCATGTCGGGAGTCAACCCCGATACGGTGTGGACGTGGAACGCCATCGGCAAGCGCAGCGGCGCTTGGAACCTGGCAAAGGATGCGCCCGAGTCCCGCCAGGGCTTTCTCCTCAACCACCTCATTGCCGAGCTTCTGCCGCAACGCGATGGCGGCTTCCGCTATGCCAATTGCGATCCGGTCACCGGCCAGGCCGCGTGGTACGATCTCAGGGTCAGAGTGGAGAAGGTGCCGCCGGAGATGATGAGCCTGCCGCAATTCGCGAGCCTCGATCTGCCGCCCGGCACCGGTCCGCGGCCCGTCGTCCTGGATGGCCGTCCATGACCTCCCTCCCTGACAGCTCGGCCCCCGGTCAGGTCAAGCTCGGGCTCGTCATCGACCTCGACACCTGCGTCGGCTGTCAGGCTTGCGCCGTCGCCTGCAAGGAATGGAACACCCAGGGCTATCACGCTCCTCTGACCGATCAGGACCCCTATGGCGCCGATCCTGTCGGCGTCTGGCTGAACCGTGTCCATGCTTACGAGACGGGCGAGGGCGCGGCGGCGCGCACCGTTCATTTTCCGCGCTCGTGCCTGCATTGCGAGGATGCCGCCTGCGTCACGGTCTGCCCGACGGGTGCGTCCTACAAGCGGCAGAGCGATGGCATCGTGCTGGTCAATCCCGACACCTGCATCGGCTGCAAGCTTTGCTCCTGGGCCTGTCCATACGGGGCGCGTGAATATGACTATGGCGAGGGCGTGATGAAGAAATGCACGCTCTGCATCGACCGCATCTACAATCAGCATCTCGAAGCGGAGGACCGCCAGCCGGCCTGTGTCCGGGCCTGTCCCACCGGTGCCCGTCACTTCGGCGATCTCGGTGACCGCGACAGCGCCGTCTCCCGGCTGGTGAGCGAGCGCGGCGGCTATGATCTCCTGCCCGAGCTCGGCTACCGGCCAGTCAACAAATATCTCCCGCTTCGCCAGCGTGATGGAGCACCGCCAACCGCGGCAGCGGCGGGCGATCTCCAGCCGCTTGGAGACGGCGATGGTTCGCTCCTCGACAGCTTCTTCGCCTGGGTCGATCGGGCGCTCGGAGCCTGACCGCGTTGCATCCTGCCTATTCCGTGATCATCTTCAGCACGCTGTCGGGAGCGGGCTACGGGCTCCTGGCGCTTGGCGCGCTCGCCGGCGCCGCGCATGGACCGGCCTCGAGCTTCGCCTTCGGGGCACTGGTGATGGCGATCGGGCTCGGCCTGATCACGGCGGGGCTTCTTGCCTCGACTTTCCATCTTGGTCATCCCGAGCGGGCCTGGCGCGCCGTGTCGCAATGGCGCTCGTCATGGCTGTCGCGTGAAGGCGTGACGGCCCTCGCCACCTATGTGCCGGCTCTGGTCTTCGGCTGGCTCTGGCTCGACCCGCAATCCTCGCCGATCGCCATCCGCATTGCCGGACTGGCGCTTGCCGCCATGTGCGCCCTGACGGTGATCTGCACCGCCATGATCTACGCCTCGCTCGCCACCATACGGCAATGGCGTCATCCAATCGTCGTGCCCGTCTACCTGGTCATGGCGCTCGCCACCGGCGCGGCCATCCTCCTCGCCATCGCGGTGCCCTTCGGCCGCGGCGCGGTGGTGCTCGGTGTCATCGCCATTATGGCTCTCCTCGCCGCCATGGCGCTCAAGCTTTGGTATTGGCGGGCCATCGACCGCGAACCGCGCGTGCTTTCGATCGCCATGGCGACGGGACTCAGCGAACCGGTCAGGCAATGGGAGCCGGCGCATACGGCGCGCAACTTCGTCATGCGGGAGATGGGCTATCGCGTCGGCAGGCGCCATGCCAGGCGTTTGCGGCGGCTCGTCCTCGCTCTGTTCGGCCTTGCGGGGCTGCTCGCCCTGCCGGCGCTGCTCGCAGGCTCGGGCGTCGCGGCGTCCCTGGCGGCGGCCGGTTCTGCCGCTGCGGCGTTGACCGGCGCCCTGATCGAGCGCTGGCTTTTCTTCGCTGAGGCCGAACATGTGTCGAGCCTCTATTATGGTGCAGTCGGCGCCTGAGGTACATGGGAACCAAAGCCGACGCTTGATCGTTTGCGCCTTTCAGCTGCAGTTTCACCGGTCCGCAGCGCTGACGGTGCGAACTGCCGAGGAGGGAGATGGGATTTCCTGCATTCACGCCGCCGCAGATTTTATTGCGCGGTCGATGGGCCTCGCGCCGGCTGGTCCTGGTCGTGCTGGCGCTTGCCGCGGGCCTGCCGGTGGTGTTGTTTGCAACCGCCATCGTGTGGATCCTCGCCAACATTCAGGAGGAGGTGCTCGAGCGCTCCATCCTCGAGGCGGCTCGCACGGCAGGGGCCGCGGCTGATCTCGTGCTGGCGGATCGCGTCGGCGAGCTCGAGGCGGCAAGCGTCGGCGGCGGATCGCGTTTCCTGCCGTCGCGCTCCGGCTGGCTTGGCGCCGCCATTCCGGCCGGAGCCGGCTGGCGGGAGCTCGGGCCGAGGGATATCGGTCCGCTGCTGGCCGAAGCGCAATTCGGCGACCGGCCGGCCGGCGACAGTGCGGCCTTTTCAGTGATCGCCGACAAGGAACGCCCCGTGCTGATCATCCGCCTGGCCGGCAGCCCGCCGGGCACTTCCCCGGTCTTTGGCGCGCTCGATCTGAGGGAGGTGCCGCTCCTGTCCGGGGTTGCCATCCCGAATCTCTGGACCATCTCGATCCTCTCTCCCGAGAACCGGATCGTTGCGCGCGCCCCCGCGCGTGAGGCGTTTCTCGGCAAGGCCATAGGTCGACCCATCGCCGACGAGCTCAAGACAGACGGGGCAGGGCTCTTCACAGCCATGAACGGCGACGGCCAGCCCGTCTCGGCCGCCGCGATCCGCTCGCCGCGCAGCGGCATGACTGCGCTCGTCGAAGTTCCTGAGCGCATTGCCGCCGCAGCGGTCAGGGAAAAGGTTCTGGCCATTGGAACGGGCGGCATCGCCGCGGCCATTCTCGCCGCCGGGCTCCTCTGGCTCTTGATCAGCAACATCCACAGCCGTCAGGAAGCGGAGCGCCAGACGCTCCGCTCCAACGCCGCCCGCGAGATAGAGCAGCGGCTCTCCTATATCGCGGCCGATTTCCCCGGCGAAATCTTCCGCCGCGTCCTGCGGCCCGACGGAACGCTGTTCTACCCGCTGCTGCGCGGGCGCTCGATGGATCTGATGCCCCGCCAGCCGGATCTCTACCAGGGGGCGCCGCTTGCGGAGCTCGCCAGGACCTATATTCATCCCGAAGATGCCGAGCGCTGGCAGGCGGCAATCCTGCATTCCGCCGCCACGCTTGAGCCTTACGACGTCGAATGGCGTCCCCTCAGTCCCGATGGCGAGGAGCGCTGGGTCCGCAGCATGGCCAGGGCCAGCCGTGCCGGCGATGGCTCGGTGTACTGGGACGGCATCTCGCTCGACATCACGGCGCAGAAACGCAACGAGGCGGCGCTGAAGCGCGAGATCGACGAACGGCGCGAGGTCGAGCGTCACCAGAGCGTGCTGATCGCCGAGCTCAATCACCGGGTCCGCAACACTCTTGCCATCATCCTGGCGATCGCCCAGCAGACGATACGTGGCGCGGCCGATCTCGAAAGCTTCTCGCGCATTTTCAGCGGCCGCATCCAGGCGCTGGCGCAGGCCCATACGCTGCTTTCGGAAAAGGATTGGACCACCACCACGCTCACCGAGGTGGTGCGGGAAGCGACCGCCCCTTACGACCTGCCGCGCGGCCGCGTTCGGCTGGCCGGCGACCCCATCGAGATCGCGGCGCGCCCTGCAATCGCGCTGAGCCTCACCTTTCATGAACTGGCCACCAATGCCGGCAAGTACGGCTCGCTCAGCTCCGAGAGCGGCACCGTCGACATCACCTGGTGGGTCGAGGGCGGTCTGCTCCACGTCGTCTGGGCGGAGAAGGGTGGCCCGCGCGTCGCCGCTCCGGCCCGGCGCGGCTTTGGCGGCATGCTGATTGCGATGAATGTCGAGCAGGAGCTGTCGGGCGAGCTGCACCAGCTCTTCGGCCCCGAAGGCTTCCGCTGCGAACTGACGCTGCCCATGGACAAGCTGGCGCGGCGTGCTCCGGTGTTCCGCATGAAGGCGGAGCTCCGAAGCACATAAATTGTTCTTTATATAAAGGCTTCTTTATGTGATGATCCCCCGTGTTGGTGTAAGGGAACTTTCTGATGTCGCAGACTTCATTCCTTTCAGAGCTCGAGACCCGACCCTGGCTGCTGGCCGACGGGGCCACCGGGACCAATCTGTTCCAGATGGGTCTGGTCTCCGGCGATGCGCCGGAATTGTGGAATTTCGAGCATCCCGACCGCATCAGGGATCTGCACCGCAGCTTCATTGCGGCCGGTGCGGATATCATTCTTACCAACTCGTTCGGCGGCAACCGCTACCGGCTCAAGCTGCACAATGCAGAGGGGCGGGTCAGGGAAATCAACATGGCGGCTGCGGCCAATGCCCGGGCCGAGGCCGACAGGGGCGACCGACCCGTCATCGTGGCCGGCTCCATGGGACCGACCGGCGAGATCTTCGCGCCGGTGGGCACGCTCTCCCATGAAGACGGGGCTGCCGCCTTCGCCGAACAGGCGCGGGCGCTGGCGGAGGGCGGCGTCGACGTCCTCTGGATCGAGACCATGTCCTCGGAAGAGGAGCTCAGGGCGGCCGTCGAAGGCGCCGCCACGACAGGTCTGCCGATCGTCACCACCATGAGCTTCGACACCAATGGAAGGACCATGATGGGCATCACGCCCCAGGCATTCGCGACGCTCACCGCCGGCCTGGCGGCGGTGCCGGCCGCGATCGGTGCCAATTGCGGCACCGGCGCCCCTGAGCTGGTCGCCACCGTCCTTGCCATCACCGCCGCCCGGCCGGAGGCGATCGTCGTCGCCAAGGGCAATTGCGGCATCCCCGAATATCATGACGGGCACATCCACTATTCGGGCACGCCGGAACTCATGGCCGACTACGCGCGGCTCGCGCGCGATGCCGGCGCCCGCATCATCGGCGGCTGCTGCGGCACATCGCCCGAGCATCTCGCGGCCATGCGCAGCGCGCTCGATGCCCATGTCCCCGAACAGCGGCCGACGGTCGCGCTGGTGGAAGAGCGGCTGGGAGCGGTATCGGCGCTGGCCAAAGGCTATGATGCGGCCGCCTCGGCAGGGGAGAGGCGCGAGCGGCGGCGGCGCTCGTGACGACGGTGTCGCAAGCTTGCCAGGGCCGGTGGTCGCAAAGCTCTCGGCAATGGTCGCCGGGAAGCGCGGGAACCGCATGGCCAATCGGTAGTTTCGCGGCACTTAGGCGGTTTCCGGCCTCGATCCGGTTCCGATCAGGAGATGCCAATGAGCGGTGATGACGAACTCGATCTGCGGTCCCTCAATGACGAGGAGCTGACGCAGCAGATCCATGACGACCTCTATGACGGCCTCAAGGATGAGGTGGTGGAGGGCGTCAACATCCTGCTGGAGCGTGGCTGGGCGCCCTACAAGGTGCTGACCGAGGCACTGGTCGAGGGCATGCGGATCGTCGGCATCGACTTCCGCGACGGCATTCTGTTCGTCCCCGAGGTGCTGCTGGCGGCGAACGCGATGAAGGCCGGCATGGCGGTGCTCCGGCCGCTCCTGATCGAGACCGGGGCGCCGCGGCTCGGCAAGATGGTGATCGGCACGGTCAAGGGCGACATCCATGACATCGGCAAGAACCTGGTCGGCATGATGATGGAAGGTGCCGGCTTCGACGTCATCGACCTCGGCATCAACAATCCGGTCGAAAAGTATCTGGACGCGATCGAGACTCACAAGCCGGACATTCTCGGCATGTCGGCGCTGCTCACCACCACCATGCCCTACATGAAGGTCGTGATCGACACGCTGAAGGAAAAGGGCATGCGCGACGATTATCTCGTGCTGGTCGGCGGCGCACCCCTGAACGAGGAGTTTGCCAAGGCCATCGGCGCCGACGCCTACTGCCGCGATGCGGCGGTTGCGGTCGAGACCGCGAAGGAGTTGCTGGCGCGCCGCCACAACCGGCTGGCCGCCAGCGCCTGACGGTGGCGGGCGTCCGGGCGCCACCCCATATGGATGACATGGTAGACCAAGACGCGCCACTGCCGGAGCTGTCGCCGGGCGAGGACTTCGTCTTCGCCCGCGGCCGCGGCGACGTGCTGCTGATTGCCTGCGGCGCCTTGGCCCGCGAGATCGTTGCGCTGATCGAAGCCAATCGCTGGCCCGCCTTCGATGTTCAGTGCCTGCCGGCGATCTGGCACAACACGCCTTCGCGCATTCCGGAAGGGGTGCGCAAGGTCATTCGATCCGCCAAAGGCCGTTATCGGTCGATTTTCGTGCTTTATGGTGACTGCGGAACCGGCGGTCTGCTTGACAAGGTCCTGGCCGAGGAGGGGGTCGAGCGCATCGACGGGCCGCATTGCTACGCCTTCTTCACCGGCAATGAGCGCTTTGCCCAAACGGCGGAGCACGATACCACCGCCTTCTTCCTCACCGACTATCTGGCGCGGCATTTCGACAAGCTCATCTGGGAGGGGCTCGGCATCGCTGCCCATCCCGAGCTGCTGCCTCTCTATTTCGGCAATTACACCCGGCTCGTCTACCTTGCCCAGACGCGCGATCCGGCACTCGAGGACCTCGCTCGGGAGGCCGCCGCGAGGCTCGGCCTCGATTACGAGTTCCGCTTCACCGGCTATGGCGAATTGGGCCGGGCGCTGACGGCGCGCGCCTGACCGGCTTCGGATTTGACCTGCTCGCGATAGAAGACGTAAGTGCCGGCGGCGACGATGATGAAGATCCCGAGCCAGCCGACCGCATCGGGCCATTCCCGCCAGAAGATCCAACCGTTAAGCACGCTCCAGATGAGAGCGGTGTATTCGAAGGGTGCGACGACATTGGCTTCGGCCACACGATAGGCCTGCGTGAGCAATGTGAGCGCGACGGCCGCGATCACCCCGCAGGAGCTCATCAGCACGAAATCGACCAGGCTCGGCTGCGTCCAGCCGCGCATCAGGAAGGCGAGACTGCGATGGCTTTCCCCCTGATAGGCGCCGGAACCGAAAGCGGCAGAGAGGGCCAGCGCGCCGACCAGGAACACCAAGTTCCCCCAGGTCGACATCGCCGGCGCCGTTTCATGGCCGCCGATGCGGCGCGTCAGGATCATGGCGACGGCGTAAAGAAGGGACGAGGTGATCGGCAGGAGGGCGGCCCAATCGAAAAGGTCGGTGCCCGGCCGGACGATCGTCACCACGCCCAGAAAGCCGATGACCACCGCCGCCCAGCGGCGCGTTCCCACCCGTTCGCCGAGGAACAAGACGGAAAGAACGGTGATGAAGAGCGGTGCTGCGAAACTGAGCGCCACCGCGGTCGCAATTGGCAGCGCCGCGAGCCCGAGATAGTAGCAACCATAGGCGAAAAAGGCGATAAGACCACGGACCAGCAGCCACGGCCATCCCGGCCCGGCCAGCGTCGCGAAGCCGCCGTCGCGCCATACCAGGAAGAACAGCACGGGGAAGGCCGCGATGCTCCTCAGAACCATGGCCTCATGCAGCGGATAGATGCCGCTGATCTTCTTGATCACCACGTCCTGAAGCGCGAACACGGCAATGCCAAGGATGAGGCAGGCAATGCCCCTCAGGCTGTCGGAACGGGCAGCGGCTGCAACGGTGGCGTTCTGGCTCATCGATTCCCTCGCCCGTGCTCTGATAGCGAGGACCACGGTTAATCTCAAACGCTCTTGAACAACTCGAAAGCAGTTGCAAATGGTTCGCAATCTCATTTAGCATGAGCATCATGTTGCAAAGAACCGCCGGTGAACGCGCCGCCGACGCTGAACGTGAGCGCTCCTCGCTGCCCGAGGTGTTCCGGACCATTCCGGTCAGAGCCAACGGAGCTTTTTGGCAACGATTTCTGGGTTTTATCGGCCCGGGCTATCTGGTCGCCACCGGCTATATGGACCCGGGAAACTGGGCAACCGCGCTCGCCGGCGGCTCCGCCTTCGGCTACCAGCTCCTCGCCGTCGCCTTGATCTCCAATGTCATGGCGATTCTGCTGCAGGCGCTTTGCGCCCGGCTCGGTTTCGGGGCCGGCCTCGATCTCGCCCAGGCCTGCCGCCGCGGCTTCCCGCGCCCGGCAGCAGTCGGCCTCTGGGTTCTCGCCGAGACTGCGATCATCGCCACCGATCTTGCCGAGGTCATCGGCACCGCCATTGGCCTTCAGCTGCTCTTCGGGATGCCGCTGGCCATCGGCGTCATCATCACCGCGCTCGACGTCTTTCTCGTACTGTGGATGCAGAGCCTCGGTTTTCGCTGGATCGAAGCCTTCGTCATTTCCATGCTGGCGCTGATCTTCCTGTGCTTCGGCATCGAGATGTGGCTGGCGCAGCCTGAGGTTTCAGCGCTGCTGCGCGGCTTCATCCCGACGGCCGAGATCGTCACCAACAAGGAGATGCTGTTCGTCGCCATGGGGATTCTCGGCGCCACCGTCATGCCGCATAACCTCTATCTCCACTCCGCCATCGTGCAGACCCGCGACATCGGCCGCAGCGACAGCGACAAGCGCGATGCCATCCGGCTCGCAACCTTCGACTCGACGGTGGCGCTGGCCTCGGCGCTGTTCGTCAATGCCTCCATTCTGATCCTGGCTGCCGCCGCCTTCCATGCCCGCGGCAACACTCAGATCGCCGAGCTCGGCTCGGCCTATGCGCTGCTTGCACCGCTGCTCGGCACCTCGCTTGCCGCGACGCTGTTTGCACTGGCGCTGCTGGCCTGCGGCCTGAACTCGACGGTGACGGCCACTCTTGCCGGCCAGGTCGTCATGCAGGGCTTCCTCGAGCTTCGGCTGAAACCCTGGCAGAGGCGTCTCCTGACCCGCGGCATCGCCATCATCCCGGCTGCCGCCGTCACCATCTTCTATGGCGAAAGCGCAACCGCCAAGCTGCTTATCGGCAGCCAGGTTGTGCTGTCGATGCAGCTGCCCTTCGCGGTGATCCCGCTGGTCCTGTTCACGGCGCGTCCGTCGGTGATGGGCAATCTGGTGGCGCCGCGCTGGCTCACGGTGGTCACGGCTGCCATTGCGGCGCTCATCGTTGCGCTCAATGTGAAGCTGCTCTTCGACACGTTCATCGCCGGCGGTCTTTTGCTGCATTGACCAGCCGTGCCAAAGTGGCGCGCCAAAAATGGAGAAGTGATCATGGCTTCGGGACGGGAGCGCGTCGCCTGGTTCAATGGAAGCATCGTGCCGGAAAGCGAGGCCAAGGTCTCGTTCCGCGATTATGGTTTCTCGGTCGGCGACGGCGTGTTCGACACGCTGCGGACCTTCGGCCACAAGCCGTTCCTGCTCGATGACCACATTGCCCGGCTGTACCGGTCGCTGCGCTACGTCAACCTTGATCCCGGCCTGTCGCCGGCCGAGATGGCGCGCCATACCACCGATGTCATCGAGCGCAACCTGTCGCTGATCACACCCGATGACGATTACTGGGTCACGCAATGGATATCGCGGGGCTTGCGCAGCGAGTTCCGCTCAGGACCGACGGGCGAGCCGACTGTGATCATCGAATGCTCGCCGCTGCCTTTCAAGATGCGGGCGCGCGGCATGCGCGACGGGCTCGACGTGGTGACGCCGCCGAGCATCCGCCGCACCCCGCCGGAGGCGATCAGCCCACGCATGAAATCGCTGAGCTATGCCAATCTCACGGCCGGCGATCAGGAGGTTCAGTCGTTGAAGCCGGGCGCCACCTCGGTGCTGCTCGACATTCGCGGCTGCCTCGCTGAAGGCCTGGGCTCGAATATTTTCGTGGTGCGCAATGGCGAAGTGCTCACGCCCCATGAGCGCTATGTGCTCGCCGGCCTGTCGCGCCAGACGGTGATCGGGATCGCGCAATCCCTGGAGATCCCGCTGCGCGAGGCCGACATCGATCTCTACGATGCCTATGTCGCAGACGAAGCGTTCATCACCTCGACGAGCTGGTGCCTGGTGCCGGTCCGCTCGATCAATGCCCGGCCGATCGCCGGCGGCAGCTGCCCGGGTCCGGTCACCCGGCGCTTGATCGAAGGCTACAAGTCCCGCCTCGGCGGCTTCGACTATGTGGCGCAATATCTGCGGCATGTGAATTGAGGCAGTAGGCGGTAGGGAAGAGCACTGCTCACCGCCTATTGCCTATTGCCTATTGCCTACTGCCTTTCTTTCAATGGCCCGTGCCGGGCTTGCGATAACCGCCGCCGGCGATCTCGTAATAATCGCCGGCGGAGTCGCAGAAGATGTGGCCCTCGAGCGGCACGCCGAGCGGGCCATCGATCGAGCCGGCGGTGATGGCGGTATAATTGCGCCCATCGCCCTTCCAGAACAGCACCGAGCCGCAGATGCGGCAGAAACCGCGTTGGGCGAATTCGCTCGAGCGATACCAGGAGAGCCCGTCGTCGCGGGTGAGGGTGAGCTGGTCGTCGTCGCAGGCCGTCGCCGACATGTAGTTGCCGGTCTGCTTGCGGCATTGCAGGCAGTGGCAGGCGACCACCGGGCGGAGCTTGCCCCTGATCTCGAAGCCGACGGCGCCGCACAGGCATGAACCGCTATAGGTGCCGACCGACATCGTGTTTGTCCCTCATTGTATTTGAGAGCGCTGCAATGTGCTCTGGACCGATGCCGCAGCAGCCGCCGAACACGGTTGCGCCCATCCGCCGCCAGCGCCGGCAGTGCTCGACGAAGTCGGCAGGCGAAAGCGGTTCGAAGATCCAGTTCGGCATCTGGAACCGGCCGACCTCGGGATAGGCGCCGATCGGCCCTGCCCAATTGAATTTGACGAGGGCCAGCGCGTCCGCGGTGTCCTGAATGGCCGTGTGCATGACGAGGCACACCCTGGCGCCGGTCGCCATCAGCGCCGCCACGATGTCCTCCATCACCCATTCGGGACGATCGAAGCCGGCAAGCCGGTGGTCGTCGCGCCGCTCCACCGACACGCCGACCCACACCGGCAGGCCGGTGGCCACTGCCGCTTCGGTTGCCCAGAGCGAATAATCGATGTCGCGCATCATCTCCATGAGGATGAGATCGCAGCCGGCTTCCGCCAGGGCTTCGGCCTTGGCGTGCATCAGCGGTTCGGCCTGCCGCAGCGTCCATTCCTTGGTCTTGATCGACCGATCGCCGCGCGCCACCACCGGACGCATCGTCGAGAACGAGCCAGCAATCGCGACGGGAGCGCCAACTGCCGCTTCTTCGACGGCTTCCCGGACCAGCCGCACGGCGATGCGATCGAACTCGCGGATGTCGCGGTCGCGCTTCACCGCATTGAACAGAAGCGGGCTTGTGGCGAAGGTGTTGGCGGTGATGACTTCGGCGCCGGCCCGCAGGTAATCGCAATGAACGGCGCGGACCACGTCGGGATGCGTGACATTGGCTTCGGCGCACCAGACCTGGTGATGCATCGGCACGCCGCGGCGTTGGATCTCCGTTCCGGTACCACCATCGAGAATGATGTTTTCCCCGGCCATCAGCTTCTGTTCGACAAGGGCGTACATTCGACTTTGTGAAATCCTTAGATAAGTCTTCTGGAATACTTGGATTTTCTCAGATTTTCTCTGGAGGATCGAGGAAAAACGCTCGCGCCCGGCGGAATGCAGCCATGTGAAACCGCATCTGATCCGGGGCATAGCGATACGCGGCTCCAATCGGGCAGGCGAGCCGCGCCAGACAGCCGCGATCCATGCATTCACCGCCTGCCGGCACCATGAGATGCCTGGCGCATGCTGCAACATCGTAGCCCTGGGCGGTGAAGGCGCCGACCGGGCAGGTCGACAGGCACGGCTTGCCGAGGCAGCTGTCGCACGGGTTCGGCCCTGGGGCCATCGCCGGCAAGGCGGGGTCGCGCGCGAACACCAGCGCGGCGCGGAAGGCATGCCACAGCCCAAACTCCGGGTGGATGTTCAGGCCGAGCGGCGATATGTGCCCGCATTGCGCCCGCCGTGCCCAGCTCAGGAAGGGCAGGGGCGGCTTGTCGAAGGGGTAAAGCGCCGTTGCGCCGCAGTCTGCCGAGAGCCGGTCAACCGTGACCCGCGTCCACGCGTCGAGACTGTCCACCGAGGGATCGCGTTCACCGGCGAAGCGGGCAAACATCCGCGGCCCGGCATTGCCGACGAGGAGGACGGCGGCGGGGCTCGCGCCATTGCTGCGCGGCACCGCATCGTCCGCGCCGGGTCTGAACCAGCCGAGCGGCACCAGCCCGGCATCTTCGACGCGCTCGAGGAGCGGATGACCGCTCGCGCCGCTCACATCCTGGCCCAGCGTGGATCGCCCGGTTCCATGACGGCGCGCGGCAGCTTGATATCGTGCTTCGCCCTGATGCGCTCGTCGATGGTGCGCGGGATGAGGTCGGGATAATGGGTGCTGAGGATCTCGCGCTTGCGGGCCGCGGCGCGCTCGACGATGTCGGGCCTGCCGGCCTCGTTCCATTCCTTGGGCGACATGCGATTGCCCACGCCTGGATAGATATATTCCTTCTGCATCAGCGACAGCGTCTGGCCATGGCCGAGATAGTGGCCGGGCCCGTTCAGGCAGACATCGCGGATGACCTCGACCGACAGCGTGTCGTCATTGACCTCGATGCCGCGGACGTTGCGATTGATCGAGCCCAGCATGTCGTTGTCGATGATGAGGCTTTCGAGGCAGAAGCCGAGCAGCGAGGCATGCATGCCGGCCGCCTCGTAGAGCAGGTTGAGACCGGTTGCAGCCGCGAGTGCCGCGGTGACGCCCTTTTCGCCGCCGGCCTGAATGTCGGGGAGCTTGGAATCGCTCATGCCGGCCGCGGAACCCACCGTCAGATCGTAGAAATGGCCCATCTGCGAGCAGGCCGCGGTGATCAGCGCCTGCTCTCCCGATCCGCCCGACATGGCGCCGGTGCGCAGGTCGGATACGAAGGGCCACGGCCCCCAGATCGCCGGGGCGCCGGGCACTACGGCATTGATGTAGACGAGGCCGGCGAGGCACTCAGCAACCGCCTGAACCACCGTCCCGGCGAGCGCCGCCGGCGAGGTGGCGCCGGCCTGGGCCGCCGACAGCAGCAGCACCGGCATGCCGCCGCGGGCCGCCGCCTCGAGGCAGCGGCAGGCATCCTCCGCCCATTTCATCGGCGGCACGACGAAGCAATTGGATTGCGACACGAAGGGCCTGGCGCGCCAGGCCTCCTCGCTGCCGGCCACGGCATGCAGGATGTCGAGACACTCGTTGACATGATCGGCCGCCACCATGCTGGTGCCGACATGCTTCGAGGTCGAGGCGAGGCAGGCATAGAGCGTGTTGATGTCGAGGTCGCGGCCGGAGACCATGTCGCGTGGCACGACGGGGCGCTGATAGAAATGGATGTGCTCGCAGCAGTCGACGATCCGCCCCGCATCATAGAGGTCGATGAGCAGCGACTCGCGGTAGGAGCGGGTCGCCGGCTCGACGATGTGGACCGCCGCCCCGGCGGTGCCGAAATGAACCTTGTTGCCCCAGGGCTCGAGATCGTGCCGGCGATCCCGGCCGCAGAGCGGGAACCGTCGCGCGGCGGCGGCCACCGTGTCTTCGATGAGGCCGCGGGGAATGCGCAGGCGCCCGTCATCGCCGAGCCTGCAGCCGCGGGCGGTCATGGCTTCGATGCAGGACGGGATCGCATTGGCAAAGCCGACGGTCTCGAGCAGCTCGAGCGCCGCGCCATGGATCCGCTCCATGTCGCGCTGCGACAACGGCTGGTAGCGGCCGCCTTCCATTCCCGGCCTGACCGCTGCCTCCTCGGTGGGAATGGCCCGGGTCCTGAGCGCCAGGCGCGCTTCGCGGCCGCCGCGCCGGCGCGAGAGCTCCTCGACAGTCGACATGTCTCACCTCGTCCTTGGCTGGCGGTTATCTCTCACGTCCCGATCATGGAGCGGAAGTCCCTGCCTGTTCAAGAATTGTTGAATTTTTCTCACCAGCGGAGCCAATGATCCCGGCTGACCGACGGGTAACATGCCGTGCTATAGGCAAAACAGCAATTTCAGGGGTGAAGAGAATTGCCCAGACGACTCATGCCGCCGCTGCGGGCGCTCACCGCATTCGAGGCGGCGGCGCGGCTCGGCAGCTTCCGCATGGCTGCAGACGAGCTGGGCATCACCCGCTCGGCGGTGAGCCATCAGATCCGCATTCTCGAGGAAACGCTGGGACTCGAGCTCTTTCATCGCGACGCCCGGCGGGCCTTCCTGTCGAAGGCCGGTCATCTCTATTATCCGACGGTGCGCGACGCCTTCGACCAGATCGAGACGCAAACCCGCCTGCTGCGTCCTGGCAAGGCCGACAATGCCTTGACCGTTCAGGTCTATGTCACGGTGGCGCTCAAATGGCTGATCCCGCGCCTCCATGATTTCGAGCGGCGGTTTCCCGACATGAAGGTGAAGCTGTCGACCGCCTATTTCGACTGGGATCTCGATGAAGGCCACGTCGATTGCGGCCTGATCCTCGCCCGCAACCGGGTTCCGGCGCATCATTATCGCACGCTCTTTTCCTCGCTGCTGACGCCGGTCTGCGCGCCGCAGCTGCTCGAGGGCAAGAATGCCTTGACTGTCCCCGACGACTTGCGCCGCCACAAGCTGCTCTATGTCTACACCGCCGAGGAGGATTGGCGGATCTGGCTCGAAGCGGCCGGGGTGAAGGGGATCGAGCTCTCCGACCGGCTTGCCTTCGACAGCTACATCCTGGCGCAGGAGGCGGCCATCGACGGGCGCGGCGTGGCGATGACCATCGGCCCCTTTGCGCGCGAGGAGATCGCGCTTGGGCGCCTCGTCCAGCCCTTTGATCTCAAGGTTCCGCATCGCCACTCCTGGGTTTTCGCCTGCGAGGCGGCGAACCGGCTCATGCCCAAGATCCGACGTTTCGAGACCTGGCTCGCCGACCAGGTCGCCGAGGATCCCTGGCTTCGCGACTACCGCTGAAAGGAGCGACATGGCTGATCCAACGACAAGTGATGCCCGACATGGCCGCAGCGACCGCCGCCGCGGTGGACGAACCGGCCAGGCAGCCGCGGCGCGCGGCATTGCTCAGAGCCCGAGGCGGCGGTCCAGCCTGCCGTTCTTGGCCCTCGATCTCCTGTCGGCTGACCAGATCGAAAGCATCCATGAGACCTCGCTTCAGGTCTTGCGGGAGATCGGCATGGAAGTGATGCTGCCGGAAGCCCGCGACCGTCTGAAAGCGGCCGGTGCCGAGGTCCGCGAGAGCCGCGTGACCTTTCCGCGCGAGCTCGTCGAGAGCGCTCTCGAGACGGCACCATCGAGCTTCGTGTTTCATGCCCGCAATCCGGCAAACGATCTGACGATCGGCGGTTCCGCGATCTCCTTCGGGACGGTGGCAAGCGCCCCGAACTGCTCCGACCTCGAAGGCGGACGGCGCACCGGCAACGAGGTCGATTTCCGCAACTTCCTCAAGCTGGCGCAGGTCTTCAACTGCATCGACTTCATCTCCGGCTACCCGGTGGAGCCGATCGACCTCCACCCTGCGATCCGCCATCTCGATGCGCTGCACGCCATGGCGGTGATGACCGACAAGCCGTTTCACGCCTATTCGCTGGGCAGGGAGCGCATCAGCGATGGCATCGAGATCGCCCGCATCGCCCGCGGCATCTCGCCGGTCGAGCTCGAGCGCGAGCCGTCGCTCTTTTCCATTATCAACACCAACTCGCCGTTGAAGCTCGATGTGCCGATGCTTCAGGGCATCCTGGAGATGTCGGCGCGCAATCAGATCATCTGCGTCACCCCGTTCACGCTGGCAGGTGCCATGGCACCCGTCACTCTCGCCGGCGCATTGGTCGAGCAGAATGCCGAGGCGTTGGCCGGGCTCGTCATGACCCAGGTCGTGCGCAAGGGTGCGCCCTTCATCTATGGCGGCTTCACCTCGAACGTCGACATGAAGTCTGGAGCCCCGGCCTTCGGCACGCCCGAATACATGAAGGCGGCCATCATCGGCGGCCAGCTGGCCCGCCGTTACGGCCTTCCCTACCGCACCTCCAACACATGTGCCGCCAATGCCGTGGATGCCCAGGCGGCCTATGAATCGGTGTTCTCCCTATGGGGCGCCGTGATGGGTGGCGGCAATCTCGTCCTTCATGGTGCGGGCTGGATGGAAGGCGGTCTTGTCGCCTCCTTCGAGAAATTCGTCCTCGACTGCGATCTGATCCAGATGATCGAGGCGTTCCTCGACCCGCTCGAGGTCGACAATGAGGCACTCGGCCTCGACGCCATTCGCGAGGTCGGTCCCGGCGGGCATTTCTTCGGTGCGGCCCACACGCTCGCTCGCTACAGCCACGCCTTCTACGCGCCGCTGATCTCGGACTGGCGAAACTTCCAGCAATGGGTCGCGGCAGGTCAGCCCCAGGCGCATCAGAAGGCCAACCAGCTCTATCGCCAGGCGCTTGCCCAGTATGAGCAGCCGCCGATCGACGAGGCGATCGCCGAGGAGCTCGCGGCCTTCGTCAGAAAGCGCAAGGAAGAGGGTGGCGTGCCGACGGATTTCTAACTGGCCTGTTTCAGCTGAGCGTCGCGTTCGCTGGCGCGCTTCAGGGCCGGGCGCTCCTCGAGGCGGGCGACATACTCCTTGAAGCGGGCCCGCGGCTCGATCATGCCGAACATCATTCCCCAGCGCAGGCCGGAGCCGATCACCACATCGGCCGCGGTGAACTTGCCGCCCATCAGATAAGGGCCGGGCTTGAGGCCGCTTTCGATGACGTCCAGCACCTGCGGCAGCGGCCGCCAGCCGACCGCGCGCGCCGGCGCCTCGGTGGCGCGCGGAAAATTGCGGTCGGTCATCGCCGGCTCGAGAACGCTTGGGCCGAAGAACAGCCATTTGAGATAGATGCCGCGCTCGGGCTGACCGACCGGGATGTTGAGGCCGGCCTTGGGGAACTCATCCGCAAGATAGGTGCAGATAGCCGCAACCTCGGTCACCATCACGCCCTTGTGGCTGAGCGCCGGGACCTTGCCCATCGGATTGAGTGCGGCATAGTCGGAGCTCAGCTGCTCGCCCTTTGCAAGGTCGATGAGCTTGAGCTCGTAGGGTTGGCCAAGCTCCTCCATCATCCAGAGCGTGATGGAAGAGCGCGAAGGACTGGCATGAAACAGGGTGAGGTCGGTCATGCGCGCAAAGCTGCCCGGCGCTTGTGACGCCATTGTGACCGGGTCTATCTTCGCTGGGCGGTCATCGATAAGTGGAGCTGATGGTGGAATTGGCAAGCGAACGTCGCGAGAGAAGGGCACGGCGCGCCGGCCGCGACCGAGCACCGCTTGCCCAGCTGCCGTGGCAGCAGCCGCGACGCCACTTCGCGCCGCTCAAGCTCCTGTCGGACGAACAGATCGAGACCATCCATCGTGCCTCGCTCGATCTTCTCGAAGAGATCGGCATGGACATTCTCCTTCCCGAGGCGCGGCAGATCTTCGCAGCCGCCGGCGCGACAGTCGAAGGAGAGCGTGTGCGCATCGGTCGCGACATCATCGAAGCCGCACTCGGCACTGCGCCCGAGGAGTTCACCTTCCATGCCCGCAATCCGGGCCGCTCGATCCGCATCGGCGGCAACTGGATTGCCTTCGCTCCGGTCGGCGGGCCGCCGAACTGCTCCGACGCCGATCACGGCCGCCGACCGGGCACCTTCGAGGACAACGCCAACTTCATCAGGCTGGCGCAGCACTTCAATTGCATACACACCGCCGGGGGCGGTTCCACCGACGCGCTCGACGTCCATGCCTCGGTGCGGCATCTCCGGATCGGCCTGAACAAGGTGCTGCTCTCCGACAAGGTGCTGTTCACCTCCTCGACCGGTCGCGCCCGCCTGTTCGATGGCATGGAGATGGCGCGGATCGCCCGCGGCCTCACGCCTGATCAGTTCCAGGCCGAACCCTCCGTCTTCACCATGATCAACACCAACTCGCCGCTGAAGCTCGACGGCCCGATGGCAATGGGCGTGATCGAGATGGCCCGTCACGGGCAGATCACCTGCGTCACCCCCTTCACGCTCGCCGGCGCCATGGCGCCGGTCACGCTGGCCGGTGCTCTCGCCGAGCAGAACGCCGAGGCGCTGGCCGGCCTTGCTCTCAACCAGCTGGCGCGGCCCGGCGCCCCGTTCATCTATGGCGGCTTCACCTCGAACGTCGACATGAAATCGGGAGCGCCGGCTTTCGGAACGCCGGAATACATGAAGGCCGCGGTTGCCGGCGGCCAGATGGCGCGGCGCTACCGCTTGCCGTACCGCACCTCGAACACCTGCGCGGCCAATGCCGTCGATGCCCAGGCCGCGTATGAATCGGTGTTCTCGCTCTGGGGAGCCATCATGGGCGGCGGCAATCTCATCATGCACGCCGCCGGCTGGATGGAGGGCGGGCTGGTTGGCGCCTATGAGAAATTCGCGCTCGACTGCGACCTGCTGCAGATGCTCGAGAGCTTCCTCGAGCCGCTCGACACGAGCGACGATGCCCTCGGCCTTGAGGCCATTCGCGAGGTGGGTCCGGGCGGCCACTTCTTCGGCGCCGCCCACACGCTCCAACGCTACGCCACCGCCTTCTATGCTCCCATGGTGTCGGACTGGCGCAACTTCCAGCAATGGAGCGCTGCCGGCCGGCCGCTGGCCGACCAGAAGGCCAATTCCATCTGGAAGCAGGCGCTGGCCGAATACCGGGAACCGTCGATCGATCCGGCAATCCGCGAAGCGCTGGTCGACTTTGTCGAGCGCCGCATTCGGGAAGGCGGCGAGAAGACCGACTTCTAGGCGGCGCAGTCAAAAGCCCTCCCGTCGGACGACGGGAGGGCCGAAATCTCAAGTCCTAGGAATTAGTGGCGCCAGTGGCCTCCCCAGTGACCGCCACCCCAGTGGTGACCGCCCCAGCCCCAGCCAAAGCCGCCGAGGCCGATTCCGAGCCCCACGACCGGCGCCCCGTATCCATAGCCATAGCCGTATGGATACCCGTAACCATACCCGTAAGGATAATAATCATTGTAGTAGTACGGGCTGTAGGCGTAGCTGCGATAATAGGGTCGGTAATAGCCATACGGGCGATAATACCGCCTATGGTAGTAGTGACGGTATGGCCGGTGATAATAGCGGTAGTAACCCACCTGCTCGACCGGCTTGGCTATCGCCTGACCCGGGTTTACCAGGGCAGGCTGAGCCGCTGCCGTCAGCGCCTGCGCCGGCGCTGCGAACAGGCCTCCAACGGCCATTGCCGCTGCGAGCAGGGACAGTCTTGCAGACGTCTTCATGCTGGACTCCTCGAGTTTTAGCCAGAACAACGGGCTGACATTGAAACGCGCGGGACAGCCCCTATGTTGCATCGACGCAAACATCGCAAACCATTCAGTCCAGCATTGCGGCGGCCGCCAGCATGACTTAGGCTCGCTCCGGGGACAATCGCGCATCGTGATCGGGCGGGAGCAGGCCGGTGGCCGGGACAAAGCGGTTCGAGCCTTCAGAGGCCCTGGATCGGGCCTTGCGCGTGTTTTGGGAGAAGGGCTTCGAGGGCGCCTCCTATTCCGAGCTGACGAACGCGACGGGGCTAAACAAATCGAGCCTTTACAACGCCTTCGGCGACAAGCAGGCGCTTTACATCAAGTGTCTCGAGCGGTTTTCGGAAACCATCGCTCAACCGGAGATG
>DATAOT010000205.1:0-5938 GCA_036265615.1 Aestuariivirgaceae bacterium | reverse complement strand
GGCGAGCTGATGACGATCCTTGGCTCCTCGAGCTTGTGCGCGAGCTGATGAAGCACCCCGATGCGCTTGCCCATCGCCCCGCGTGACGGCGGCGTCCGGTCATAGGGTAGGCAGTCCCAAGGCGGGAAGTGAACCGCTCCGAGTTCGCGCGCAAGCTCCTTGAGCACCCGGCTCAACTGCTTGGCGCGGGCGGCGCTTGCCGCAATATAGAGCAACCGGCGTCCGTCCGACTTGCCGGCAAGCTCGATCAGGCGGACCGCGATCGCCCCGATCCGGTCAATGACCCTCAAGTGAGGAGGCGCCCTGGCCGAAGCTCCAGGAGAATTGCCAAGCTTCTTCATCAGCGAAAGTTTCGCGGCAGGACATTGTGGATTTCTCGTGCCCGCCTTGGCGAACCCGTTCTGCTGGAGATCGTTCCGACTCAACCGAGTATCGGAACAGCTCGTCGAGGAGGTCTGACCTTAGTGCGGGCCGGTCCGCAGGCCCAGACCTGCGCCATCTCGGGACCCCTTCGTTCTCATGCTCCTGGCATAGGCCTTGCTGATGAACGCCTGCGGTTCGGCCTCCACCTTCCTCGGCACCATGCCCCTTCCCATGAGTTTGGCGGTGGCGCTGATCTCTCGGTCGGTCGAGTGCTGCTCAGGGGTTTTGCCCGGTGTGGTCGTTCGGCTTTTTAGCGGGCCGTATTCGTCAAACTCCTCAATCATCACTCGATCCTGACAACAAAAACTTACAACTGTTCTTCGAACGCCATGTTCGCCGCGGAGTTCCAATTCGAAGGCGCCAACAACGTCGCCGGAACTGATCTCGTGTCGTCGGGTTTAGGTTTCACGATGGCCAATTCGCGAGAACCGATTGGACAGCCCTCGGCGGCATGTGATGCAATGGCGCAGGCGCATCGGCCCGGAGGTCTGAAATGACCAAGATATTGGTTCTCTACTATTCATCTTACGGCCATATCGAGAAAATGGCCTATGCCGCCGCCGAAGGAGTGAAGTCGGCCAACGCGGAAGCAGTGGTCAAGCGGGTGCCGGAGCTCGTGCCTGAGGACGTCGCCAGAAAGTCGGGTTACAAGCTCGACCAGCCCGCTCCCATTGCGACGATCGACGAGCTTCCCTCCTATGACGGCGTCATGTTCGGCACGGGCACCCGCTTTGGCAATATGACGGCCCAGATGAAGAACTTTCTCGATCAGGCCGGCGGGTTGTGGATGAACGACGGCCTGGTGGGCAAGGTCGGATCGGTCTTCACCTCATCGGCGACCCAGCATGGCGGCCAGGAGTCGACCATCCTGACCTTCCATCCGGTCTTGCTTCATCTCGGCTTTGTCATTGTCGGCCTCCCCTATGCCTTCAAGGGTCAGATGGGAGTCGACGAGGTCATGGGAAATTCGCCTTATGGCGCCTCGACCATTACCGGCGGCGACGGCAGCCGACAGCCCTCCGAGATCGAGCTGGCTGGCGTCCGCTATCAAGGCAGGCACATGGCCGAGATTGCCTCAAGGCTTGCTGCCGGGGCTGTGCGTCCGGCCTGATTTTCCGCTAAGCTCGCCCAAGGCAATCCATGGAAAGACGAGGGCGATGACCTACAGGAACAAGAACGGCGGCACCGTCAAGCTCCGCTCGCAATTGTGGTTCGACAACCCGGAAGACCCGGAAATGACCGCGCTCTATCTCGAGCGCTATATGAATTGGGGCCTCACGCGCGAGGAGCTGCAATCCGGTCGCCCCCTGATCGGCATCGCCCAGACCGGCTCCGATCTTGCGCCCTGCAACCGGCACCATCTCGTACTTGCGCAAAGGGTGCGCGAGGGCATTCGCGAGGCCGGCGGCATCGCCTTCGAGTTTCCTGTGCACCCCATCCAGGAGACCGGCAAGCGGCCAACCGCGGCGCTGGACCGAAACCTCGCCTATCTCGGCTTGGTCGAAACCCTGTTCGGCTATCCCCTCGACGGCGTCGTCCTGACCACCGGCTGCGACAAGACCACCCCGGCGCTGTTGATGGCCGCGGCGACCGTCAACATCCCGGCCATTGCCCTTTCCGTCGGGCCGATGCTGAACGGCTGGTACAAGGGCCAGCGCACCGGCTCCGGCACCATCAAATGGCATGCCAAGAAGGAGCTCGCAGCCGGCAACATCAGCCAGGAGGAATATGTCGAGCTCGTCGCCTCCTCCGCGCCCTCCCCCGGCTTCTGCAACACCATGGGCACGGCGACGACCATGAACTCGCTCACCGAGGCGCTCGGCATGATGCTGCCCGGCTGCGCCGTGATTCCGGCCCCCCACAAGGAGCGCGGCGCCATCGCCTACCGAACCGGCCGGCGGATCGTCGAGCTGGTCGCAGAGGAGATGCGCCCGTCCGACATCCTGACCCGCGGCGCCTTCGAGAACGCCATCGTCGTCAACTCGGCCATTGGCGGCTCGACCAATGCCCCGATTCATCTGAACGCCGTTGCCCGCCATCTCGGGATCGAGCTCACCAATGCCGACTGGGAGAAGTTCGGCTACGACATTCCCCTGCTGGTCGACATGCAGCCGGCCGGACGGTTCTTGGGCGAGGATTTCCATCGCGCCGGCGGCGTGCCGGCCGTCGTCGCCGAGCTGATCGCGGCCGGCCGCCTCCCCAATCCCGACCAGATGACGGTGAACGGCAGAACCGTCCGGCAGAATTGCGCCGAGCGGTTCTCGGGCGACCGTGAGGTGATCCGGCGTTTTGACCAACCGATCGTTGCTTCTGCCGGCTTTCTCAATCTCAAGGGTAATCTCTTCGATTCCGCGATCATGAAGACGAGCGTCATTTCGCCGGATTTCCGCGACAGCTTCCTTTCCCATCCCGACCACCCGAATGTGCTCGAAGGTCGCGCCGTGGTGTTCGATGGTCGCGAGGACTATCACGACCGGATCGATGATCCCTCCCTCGATATCGATGAGAACACGCTGCTGTTCATCCGCGGCGTCGGACCGATCGGCTACCCCGGCGGTGCCGAGGTGGTGAACATGGATCCGCCCAAGGCGCTGCTCAAGCGCGGCATCCGCGCTCTGCCCTGCATCGGCGATGGCCGGCAGTCCGGCACATCCGGCTCGCCCTCGATCCTCAATGCCGCGCCCGAGGCCGCGATCGGCGGCGGCTTGGCCCTGCTCGAGACCGGCGACCGCGTGCGCATCGACCTCAACCGCCGCGAGGCCAACGTCATGATCTCCGACACCGAGCTCGAGAAGCGCCGCGCCGCGCTGCGGCAGAAGCTCGCCGATGGCGGTCTGAGCTATGTGCCGGCGAGCCAGACGCCCTGGCAGGAGATCCAGCGTTCCCTGGTCGATCAGTTCGACAAGGGCATGGTCCTGAAACCGGCCGTGAAATACCGCGACGTCGCCCGACAGAACCTGCCAAGGGACAATCATTGACGCCGCGCTCCCCTCCCGCTTGTGGCGAGGGGAGAATGCCCTACATCACGGCGCCGATCTGCCAAGGCACGAATTCGTTGTCGCCATAGCCCAGAAGCTCGGACCGGGTTCGCTCGCCGGACGCCACCCTGAGCACCCGATCGAAGATCTCCCGGCCCTTGGCGGTGATTGACACGCCATCGAGCACATCGCCGCAATTGACATCCATGTCGTCGATCATCCGCTCATAGATCTGGCTGTTGGTCGCAAGCTTGATCGATGGGGTCGGCTTGCAGCCATAGGCCGAGCCGCGCCCCGTCGTGAAGCACAGCACGTTGGCACCACCCGCCACCTGGCCGGTGGCAGACACCGGATCGAATCCTGGCGTGTCCATGAAGACGAGCCCCTTGGCGCGGATCGGCTCGGCATATTCATAAACAGCGGTCAGCGGCGTCGTGCCCCCCTTTGCCACCGCCCCAAGCGATTTCTCGAGGATCGTGGTGAGGCCGCCGGCCTTGTTCCCCGGCGAGGGATTGTTGTTCATCTCCCCGCCATTGCGGCGGGTATAGTCCTCCCACCAGGCGATCCGGGCCTTGAGACGCTCCCCGACCGCGGGCGACACCGCCCGGCTGATCAGCAGATGCTCGGCGCCGTAGATCTCCGGTGTCTCCGACAGGACCGCCGTGCCGCCATGCGCAACGACGAGATCGGCGGCGGCGCCGAGCGCCGGATTGGCGGTGATCCCGGAATGGCCGTCGGAGCCGCCGCATTGCAGTGCGAGCACCAGCTCCGACGCCGGCAGCGGCTCGCGCCGGGCCTGATCGGCAAGCGGCAGCATCTCCCGGATGCGCGCGACCCCGGCTTCGATGGTCTTTCGTGTGCCGCCGGTCTCCTGGATGGTCATGGTCTGGAACTCGTCTCCTTCGACGATCCCATAAAGCTCCTTCATGCGGGCGATCTGGAATACCTCGCAGCCGAGCCCGACCATCAGCACCGCCGCCAGATTGGGATTGGAGGCATAGCCCCATTGCGTGCGCTGCAGCACGGCAAGGCCTTCGCCCTTCTCCGCCATGCCGCAACCTGTGCCATGAACGAAAGGAATGACCCCGTCTATATGCGGGTAGTCGTCGAGAATCCCTGACCGGTTGACCGCTTCGGCCATGAACCGCGCAGCCGATGCCGAGCAGTTTACGCTTGTCAGAATGCCGATGTAATTGCGGGTGCCCGAGCGACCGCTCCGCCGCCTGAAGCCGTGGAACACCGCCTGCTGGTCGAGCGGCAGTGGCGCATTTGCCCCGGCGATGCCGCTCTGACCGGCATCGACGCGCATGTCGGCCATTTCGACATTGTGCTGATGCACCCACTCGCCGGGCTCGATCCGCGCCGACGCCCGGCCGATCACCTGACCGAATTTGAGGACCGGCGCACCCTTTTCGATGACGGTGCAGGCGAGCTTGTGACCGCGCGGGACGCGGACCCGGGTGACGATGCCCTGAACCAGCATTCCAGGCGCCAGCGTGTCGACCGCCACGACGACATTGTCGCTTGGATGCAGGCGCAGCGTGCGGGGCTCTTTCTCGAGGATTGTCAAAGGCGTTAACCTGCCATAAGCGTGATATGGTGAAAAACTAGCATGATTGCCATCGATGCTCATCAGCACTTTTGGTCGCCGGCCCGCGGCGACTACGGCTGGATGGAGTTAAGCGAGGCCCTCGCGCCGCTCCGCCGGGACTGCCTGCCGCATCACCTCGAGCCCCTGCTCCGCCGTCTCCATATAGACCGGACGGTCCTGGTGCAAGCCGCACCCACCGTTGAAGAAACCGATTTCCTTCTCGATCTCGCGGACGATCACGCATCCGTCGCCGCCGTGGTCGGCTGGGTGGATTTTGAGGACAGGAGCCACATCCGGCACCTCGAACGCTTCCGGTCCCATCCGAAATTCGCCGGCGTCCGTCCGATGATCCAGGACATTCCGGATGTCGACTGGATGCTGTCGTCCGCCCACCATTGGGCGTTTGATGCGGTCATTGCGCTCGACCTCACCTTCGATGCACTCGGATTTCCTGCTCACATGGAGAATTTCCTTCGCCTCTTCAACCGCTACCCTGCCATGAGGGTCGTCATCGACCATGGCCTTAAGCCGGCGATCCGGCGCCCTGAAACCGCGCAAGCCTGGCGACGCGGCATCGCCCGGCTCGCATCCGAGACGACGGCCTGCTGCAAATTGTCGGGATTGGTGACCGAAGCCGAACCGGGTTGGACGGTCGATGAGATCAGACCCTATGTCGAGCACCTGATCGCTTGCTTTGGGCCGCAGCGCCTGATGTGGGGTTCCGACTGGCCGGTGCTCGAACTCGTCTCCTCCTACGAGCAATGGCACGCCACTGCGCGGGCGCTGGTCGAAGACGCGGACGCCGGCCTGATCTTCGGCGGCACTGCTCGAGCCTTCTATCGTCTCGACGGAAGCTAGAGCATGATGTTCTCAGATGGACCCACCTGTGCCGAGGCGATTTTGCCGCGTGGGCAGGAGAACGGCCGAAGGGCGTATCGGCAATACG
>DATAOT010000204.1:0-9295 GCA_036265615.1 Aestuariivirgaceae bacterium | reverse complement strand
CAGCCGTCCCGCTAGAGCCCGAACTCTCCGAACGGAATGAACGCCAGGAGGTCGCCGGCATGGACGTCTCCGGTCGATTCCGGGATGTCGATCAGCCCTTCGGCCTGGACCAGGCCCGAGATCAGCCCCGACCCGTCGCGCTCGAACTTCATCAGCCGCGCCCCGTCCGGGCCCTCGGCGACATAGCCGCGCCAGAACTCGCGCCGGCCGCGCTTGCGCCCGGCGAAGTCGAAGCCCGCCTTGATCCGGTATCGGCGTGGCTCTCGCACCGCCGCTCCCTGCAGCCGCTCGAGCATTGGCACCGCATAGAGCAGGAAGGTGACGAACACCGCCACCGGATTGCCCGGCAGGCCGAAGATCACCGCATCCCCGATCTGGCCCATGGCCAGCGGCCGCCCCGGCTTGACCGCGATCTGCCAGGCATGGAGCGACCCGAGCCGGCGGATCGTCTCCACCACGAAATCGCTCTCGCCGCGGCTCACCCCGCCGGTGGTCAGGATGACGTCGCAAGCCCCCGCAGCCTCGCGCAGCCGCTGCTCCAGCGTCCCTGCCGCGTCGCCAACCGCGCCAAGCCCCAGCATCTCGGCACCCTGCGACTTGATGAGCCCGGCAAGCAGGTGGCGGTTGGAGTCGAACACCTGCCCCAACCCCAGCGGCTGGCCCGGCTCCACCAGCTCGTCGCCGGTTGACAGCACGCCCACCTTGAGACGCCGCCGGCAGATGACCCGGTCGGTCCCGGTCGAGGCGATCGCCGCCACCTCCTGCGGCCTGAGCCGCGTCCCGGCCTTGACCGCGATCTGCCCGGCACGGAGATCCTCCCCAGCCATGCGCACATTGGCCCCGCGGCGGACGGCGCCACCAATCCTGATCCGCCTGCCCTCCACAGTCACGTCCTCCTGCATCACCACCGTGTCCGTGCCCTCCGGCATCACCGCACCAGTGAAGATTCGCGCCGCCTCGCCAGGACTGACCGGCACGGTCGCCGGATGCCCCGCCGCCGCTCGCGCCGTCACCCTCAGCACGCCGCCGGCTGGCGCGAGCGAGGAATGGGCGACAGCATAGCCGTCGACGGCCGAATTGATGAATTGCGGCACGTCGCGCTCTGCCACCACGTCGAGCGCGAGCACCCTGCCATGCGCTTCCCCGATCTCCACCTCCTCGCTCGCTGTGACCGGTTGCAGCCGCTCGCCGATAAGCGCGATTGCCGCCTCATGAGTGAGCCGGTCGCGGTCATGCCGGAAGCAGTCGTCCTGAAGACGTCGCGTCATCGCTGAAGCCCCGCCCACGCCACCACGAAATCCGCAAGCCCGCGACCGTCGTCGCGATCGAACACCGGCACCTTGACGCCGGCGACGGCGCCGTTGGCAGCCACCGCGATCACGCTTGCATCCTCCGCCGCCAGCAACGGCGCATCCTGTCCGACATCGCGGACCTCGATCTTCGGGTGGCGGTCCCGCTTGTAGCCCTCGACCAGCACCAGATCGCAGGGCCCGAGCTTGCCGACAATCTCCTGGAGCGATGGCTCGTCCGCTTCCAAACCGCCGAGCTCGTGCATCAGCGCCCAGCGATAGCGTGACACCACCGCCACTTCCCGGGCCCCGGCCTCGCGATGCCGATAGCTGTCGCGCCCGGCATGATCGATATCGAAGGAATGGTGCGCATGCTTGACCGTCGCCAGCCGGTAGCCGCGCCGCGTCAACTCCTCGACGAGCCGCACCAGCAACGTCGTCTTGCCGGAATTCTTGAAGCCGGCGATGCCGAGCACCCGCTTGGTCACGATCGGCTCCGCATCCACAGGCGCTCGGCCTCCTCAAGGTCGTCCGGCGCGTTGATGTTGAAGAACGGATCGAACGCCTCCTCGTCGAATGTCGCGGTGGCCACCCGATAGCGGGCGCTGAACCGGTCCACCTTGCGGATATCCTCCTCGACGATGGCGCGCCGCAGCGCCGCCGCCGCAGCGACCGGCCACAGCCCGAATACCGGGTGCGTCCGGCCGCCCGATGCCGCGACCGCCAGATCGGCGCCTTCCGCCGTCATGGCTGCCATGAGCCGCATCACCAGATCGCGCGGCAGGAACGGCGAGTCGCCGGCCGCGGTCACCACGAACCGGGTTTCTTCGCGCCTCGCCAGCGTCCATTCGAGCGCCGCCAACACGCCGGCGAGCGGCCCCGGCAAGCCCGCGACGGAGTCGGGCACGACCGGCAGGCCGAGATCGACAAATCGCCGCGCATCGCCATTGGCATTGAGGATGAGGGCATCGACCTGCGGCTCGAGCCGCTCGATCACATGCTTGAGGATCGCCCGGTTGCCCAACCGGATCAGCCCCTTGTCGCCGCCGCCCATGCGCCGTGCGAGCCCCCCGGCCAGGATCGCACCCACCACCTCAGTCGCCATCTTCGGCACCTTTGCGGTTGTGACGGCGATCCTCCTCGCCGACTTTCGACCGATCGGCATCGAACACGATCCGCTCCGCCCCCGACAGCGCCAGGAAGCGCTGCCCGCGCGCCCGTCCGATCAGGGTCAATCCCGCCTGCCGCGCCAGTTCCACCCCCCAGGCGGTGAAGCCCGAGCGCGACACCAGGATCGGCACCCGCATGGTCACGCATTTCAGGATCATTTCCGACGTCAGCCGGCCGGTCGTGTAGAAGATCTTATCGTCGGCCGCGATCCCGTGAAGCATCATGTAGCCGGCGATCTTGTCGACCGCATTGTGCCGGCCGACATCCTCGATATAGATGAGCGGCCGATCCTCCTGGCAGAGCACCGAGCCATGGATGGCGCCGGCCGCGAGATAGAGCGAGGGCCGTGTGTTGATCTTGCGGGTGAGCGCATAGAGCCAGGAGGTGCGGATCCGTGCATCCTTTGCGAGCTCGATATCCGCAATCGAATCGACCAGGTCGCCGAAGATCGTGCCTTGTGCGCAGCCCGAGGTCCGGATCTTCTTTTTGAGCTTTTCCTCGAAATTGGTCGCCGTGGCGGTCCGAACGACCACCACGTCCAGCTCCTCGTCATGGTCGATGCCGGTGATCGCTTCCTGAGGTGTGAGCATCCCCTGGTTGAGAAGATAGCCGACCGCCAGCCATTCCGGATGATCGCCGATGGTCATTGCCGTCACGATTTCCTGGCCATTCAGGAAGATGGTGAGCGGCCGCTCGGTGACCACCCGCTGCTCCGCCTCACGACCGTCCTGGTCGATGCCCATCACCGTTTTGGCGAGCCGCTGATCGTCGGGATCGGGCGCGACGATGAATTCGCCCTTCAGTCTCTTATCCATGCGCGGTTGGCCTCAACGCCGAGATCAAATAAGCTCGCAAGCGGGAGTGATGCATGGAGTGAAGATCATGACCGACAGCGTCTACAAGGTGATCGAGCTCGTGGGAACCAGCAGCAAATCCTGGGAGGATGCCGCCCGCGTGGCGGTCGAGCGCGCCGCCCAGACGCTTCGCGATCTCCGGATCGCCGAGGTCGTCCAACAGGACCTCGTCGTCACTGACGGCAGGGTCGAGGCCTATCGCAGCAAGCTCAAACTGTCGTTCAAATATGAGGGCCATGGCTGACCGCCTTATGACGGGCCTGCAGCTTGAACCGGCCTGATCCTCGAGGACGTTGCCGATTGGCCGTGATGCCACAGGCGTTGTGGCGGAAGATGGAGCACGATCGCGTCATCGAGCGCGATCCCGCCCTCGCGCTCGACCCACGCCACGACGCCGCGCTTGTGCGTGGCGCTCTTGACGAAGCCGGCGCCATGGCCGGGGTGGTGCTTGTCGATGACCTCGCCGACATAACGGCAGGGCGCATTTTCGAGATCGACGATCAGGGTCGCGCCTGAGGAGAATGAAAGCCGGCTCGCCGGCGGGAGCAGCGTCAGGTCGGGAATTCCGGCGGTCACCACATTGGCGCCGACCCATTCCGGCTTGAGCCGCGGGATGCCGAGCGCCGCCGCGATCTCGTCGAGTTCCTCGCTCGACAGGATCGACACCTGCCGCGTGTTGGCGACCGGCGTGCCGCCTGGATATTGCGTGACCATGCGGCTGTCCGACGCCCGCACCCGTCCGGAATGGCAATCGCCGACAATCCCGTCGAACACCAGAGCCAGCCGATCGACCGGCTCCTTCTCGAGGCCGCTCGCCCGATCGGGGCTGCTGAGCAGCGCCTTGACCCGGCCGACGATCGAAGATCTGGTCAATACGGCCATGGTTCCGAGGACCTATTCGGCGGCTTGCCGCCCGGATTCCCCGAGCGCCTCGACCTTGACGGCGCAAAACTTGAATTCGGGAATCTTGCCGAACGGATCGAGCTTGGGATTGGTCAGGAGATTGGCCGCCGCCTCGACATAGGCGAAGGGAATGAACACCACCCCTTGCGCGACGGCGCTGTCCGAGCGGACCTTGATATCGATCGTGCCGCGGCGCGAGGCGACCCGCACCATGTCGCCGGGCGACAGGCCGAACCGTGCAATGTCGAGCGGATTCATCTGGACAGTCGGCTCCGGCTCCACCGCATCGAGCACGCTTGACCGCCGCGTCATCGCGCCCGTGTGCCAATGCTCGAGCTGCCGGCCGGTCGACAGCACGAACGGGAACTCGCGATCGGGAAGCTCGTCGGGAGGAATGAGGCGCGCCGGCACCATCTTGCCGAGCCCGGTCTCGGTCGGGAAGCGATCGCCGAACACGATCTCCTCGCCCGGCTTGTCCGGCGCCGAGCACGGATAGGTCACCGAGCTTTCGCGCTCGAGCCGCTCCCAGCTGATGTTGTCGAGCGACGGCATCGCGAGCTTCATCTCGGCGAACACTTCGGAGGGATGCCGATAGGTCCAGGCAAGGCCCATGCGCTTGGCGATCTCGATGATGATCCACCAGTCGGGCCGGACATCGCCTGGTGCTTCGATGGCCTTGCGCCCCATCTGCACCTGGCGGTTGGTGTTCGATACCGTCCCGACTTTCTCCGGCCATGCCGTTGCGGGAAGGATGACATCGGCAAACATCGCTGTTTCGGTGAGGAAGATATCCTGCACGACCAGATGCTCGAGCATGGCGAGCGCCTCGCGGGCATGGCCGACATCGGGATCCGACATCGCCGGATTTTCGCCCTGGATATACATGCCCTTGATCACCCCGGCATGGATTGCGTCCATCACCTCGACGACCGTCAGGCCCGGCTCCGGATCAAGCTTGGCGCCCCACAGCGACTCGAGCATCTCCCGCTTCGGCGTGATTCCGACCCGCACATAATCCGGGAACATCATCGGGATGAGCCCGGCGTCCGAGGCCCCCTGGACATTGTTCTGGCCGCGCAGCGGATGGAGCCCCGTCCCCGCCCGCCCGACCTGGCCGCACATCAGCGCGAGCGAGATCAGGCAGCGCGCATTGTCGGTGCCATGGGTGTGCTGCGACACGCCCATGCCCCAGAAGATGATCGCGGCATTGGCCTTGGCATATTTCCGGGCGACCGCGCGGATGACGCCGGCATCGATGCCGCACACCGGCTCCATGGCCTCCGGCGTGAACGGCGCGATATGGGTCTTCAGCCGCTCGAAGCCTTCGGTATGCGCCTGGATGTATTGCGTGTCGTAGAGCTGCTCGGTGATGATCACGTTCATGATCGCATTGAGCAACGCGACGTCGCTGCCGTTCCTGAACTGCAGCATGTGCGTGGCGTGACGCGTGAGCGCGGTGCCGCGCGGATCCATCACGATGAGCTCTGCCCCGCGTTTCGCCGCCTGCTTGAAATAGGTTGCTGCAACCGGGTGGTTTTCGGTCGGATTGGCGCCGATCACGATGATCACGTCGGAATCCTTGACCGCCGTGAACGGGGCGGTCACCGCGCCCGAGCCGATGGTCTCCATGAGCGCCGCAACCGAGGAGGCATGGCACAGCCGCGTGCAGTGATCGACATTGTTCGAACCGAACCCCACCCGCACCAGCTTCTGAAAAAGATAGGCCTCCTCATTGGAGCATTTGGCCGATCCGAAGCCGGCCAGCGCCCTGGCGCCGTCCCGGTCGCGCAAGCTCTTGAGCCCCTGCGCGGCGAAATCCAGCGCCTCCTCCCAGCTCGCCTCGCGAAAATGCGTCAGCGGGTCGGCGGGATTCATGTTGAGGCCCTTTGGCAGGTCCGGCTTGCGGATCAGCGGCTTCGTGAGCCTTTCCGGATTGGTGACATAGTCGAAGCCGAACCGTCCCTTGACGCACAGCCGGTTCTCATTGGCAGGTCCGCCCGTTCCCTCGACGAAGGCAATGTGATCGCGGCCGCTCTCGGTGTCGCGGCGGATGTTGTAGGTGATCTGGCAGCCGACCCCGCAATAGGGGCAGACCGAATCGACCTTGCGGTCCGCCTCCCGCCCGCCCTTTCCGGCCGCGTCGATGATCGTCTTCGGCATCAGCGCGCCGGTCGGACAGGCCTGCACGCACTCGCCGCAGGCGACGCAGGTCGACCCGCCCATCGGATCGTCGAAGTCGAACACGATCTTGGAATCCGGCCCGCGAAACGCCATGCCGATGACGTCGTTCACCTGCACTTCGCGGCAGGCGCGGACGCACAGATTGCAATGGATGCAGGCATCGAGATTGACCGCCATGGCCGGATGCGACAGATCAGGTCGCGGGCTGTCGTCCGCCGGAAACCGCGACAGGCCGACATCCATCGCCTTGGCCCACGCCAGGAACGCCGACTGCCGGTCATGCGCGTCCTCGGCCTTCGGCTGGTCCGCCATCAACAGCTCGAACACCATGTGCCGCGCCGCCTTGGCCCGGTCGGTGCCGGTTTTCACCTTCATGCCGGGCGACGGCTTGCGGATGCATGACGCCGCCAGCACCCGCTCGCCTTCGACCTCGACCATGCAGGCCCGGCAATTGCCGTCCGCGCGGTAGCCCGGCGCATCCTTCCAGCACAGATGCGGGATGATCGTGCCGAGACGCTTCGCCACCTGCCAGATGGTTTCGTTCGGACCGGCCTCGACCTCCCTGCCATCAAGGGTGAAGGCGATCTTGTCCGTCATCGGGTGATATCCTCTTTGAAATGGCTCATCACCGAGCGGATCGGGTTCGGCGCCGCCTGGCCGAGGCCGCAGATCGAGGCATCCGCCATGGCGTTGGCGAGCGCGCCGAGCAGCGGCTGGTCCCAGACCTCCGCGCCCATCAGCTTGACCGCCTTCTCGCACCCCACCCGGCACGGCGTGCACTGGCCGCAGGATTCGTCCTCGAAGAAGCTGAGCAGATTGACCGCGACATCGCGCATGCTGTCCTGGTCCGACAGGATGACGACAGCGTGGCTTCCCACGAAGCAGCCATATTTCTCGAGCTGCCCGAAATCAAGCGGCAGGTCCGCCATGCTTGCCGGCAGGATGCCGCCGGACGCGCCGCCCGGCAGATACCCCTTGAACACATGCCCGTCCAGCATGCCGCCGGCCCGCTCGATCAGCTCGTTGGCGGTGGTGCCGGCCGGCGCCACCACGACGCCCGGCGCCTTGACCCGTCCCGAGACCGAATATGAACGGATGCCCTTGTGACCCTCCTTGCCGAGAGCGGCAAAGGCCTGGGCGCCCTTCGCCAGGATCTCCGGCATCCAGAACAAGGTCTCGACATTGTGCACAAGCGTCGGGCGCCCGAAGATGCCGACCTGCGCCACATACGGAGGCCGATGCCGCGGCAGCCCGCGCTTGCCTTCGACCGACTCGATCATCGCCGATTCCTCGCCGCATATATAGGCGCCGGCGCCGCGCCGGAGATCGATGTAGCCCGGGGCGACCAGCCCTTCGCGCTCGATGAGCGCGATCTCGCTCCTCAGGATGAGATGCGCCGCCGGATATTCATCGCGCAGATAGATGAAGGCCTTCTCCGCCTCGACGCCCCAGGCGGCGATCAGCAGCCCCTCGAGAAACTGATGCGGCCGGCTTAGCAGATAATAGCGGTCCTTGAACGTCCCTGGCTCGCCCTCGTCGGCATTGATGCACAGATAGCGCGGCCCCTTGGCCGCCCGCACGAACTTCCATTTCTGGCCTGCCGGGAAGCCGGCGCCGCCGAGACCTCTGAGCCCGGCTTCCAGCAGCACCTCGATCACCTGGTCCGGCGTCTTGGCTCCGGCCCTGAGTGCCTTCAGCGTCTCGTAGCCGCCGCCATGACAATAGGCATCATAGCTTTGATGCTCGGAAACGACCGGCCGGGTTTCATGCGCCTCCGCCAGCTTGACGAGCTGCGGCCCGCTCGCCCGGCCGACATAGTTCTTGCCCACGGCCGCCGCCGGCGCCTGGTCGCACAGGCCCATGCACGGTGCGTGCACCACCCGCACATTGGCCGGCTTCCTTGCCTCGAGCGCCGCCGTCAGCGCCTCGGCACCGGCCATGGCGCAGCTCAGCGATGAGCACACCCGGATCGTGATCTCGGGCGGCGGCGTCTCCCCCTCCTTCACCACGTCGAAATGATGATAGAAGGTTGCCACCTCGTAGACCTCGGCCTGGGGCAGCCGCATGAGATGCGCCAGCGCCGCCAGATGCGCCGCCGCGATGCGGCCATAGGTGTCCTGGATCACATGCAGATGCTCGATGAGGAGGTCGCGGCGGAGCTCTCTGCCCGCCATAAGTTGGGCAATCTCGTCCAGCGCCTGCACGTCGACCTGCCGGCCTTTGGGGAAAGCGCGTGCCTTGCCTCCTCTCCCGCCCGGGCGAGCCGGGCGGAATCCCTCGGGTTGCGGCGGTTTGTTCATGGTCGCTTGCCGGTGCTATCCTGACGCGAGAGCCTGAACGCCTCGCATCGTCATGCTCAGATAGGCATCATCAGAATTAATTGGAATAGACCAGCGTGTCCAGCGAATTGGTATACCACGACGTCGAGCTCGATGTCCGCGGGCTGCTTTGTCCCTTGCCGGTGCTGCGCGCCCGCAAACGGCTCGCGGCCATGAAGCCGGGAGAAATCTTGAGGATAGTGGCGACCGACCCGGCTGCCGCCATAGACGTCCCGCATTATTGCGCCGAATCGGGCCACGCCCTTCTCTCGACCGAGCAGCGCGACGGCCTTCTGATCTTCGCCATTAGAAAAACTCATGGCTCCTGACGTTGAAGCATGGCCGATCGCCTCCCGCAGATCGTTGGGCGAAGGTGACTTAAGGCAATAGGCAATAGGCAATAGGCAATAGGCAATAGGCAGTGAGCGGTGCTCTTCCCTACTGCCTACTGCCTACTGCCTACTGCCTACTGCCTACTGCCTACTGCCTACTGCCTACTGCCTACTGCCTACTGCCTACTGCCTACTGCCTACTGCCTACTGCCTACTGCCTACTGCCTACTGCCTACTGCCTACTGCCT
>DATAOT010000203.1:0-7396 GCA_036265615.1 Aestuariivirgaceae bacterium | reverse complement strand
CACCCGGTCTCGCTTCAACGCTTCAGGCATCGGTCCTCCCGCCGCCCAGTCGAGAAGCTCCACGGTGTGCATCACCGGGATCGACGTGCCCGCGGCAATCTGGGTGATGCAGCCGATGTTGCCCGATGCGATCACATCCGGTGCCGTGCTGGCGATGTTGGCGACCTTGCGCTCGCGCAACCTTTGGGCAATTTCCGGCTGAAGCAGATTGTAGGTGCCTGCCGAGCCGCAGCAGAGGTGGGCTTCGGGCACCGTCGTCACCTCGAATCCGGCAGTCTCGAGCAGTGCAATCGGCTCGCGCGTCACCTTCTGGCCGTGCTGCAGCGAGCAGGCTGACTGGTAGGCAACCCGCAGCCGCCGCGGCGCCTTGCCGCGATAACCAAGCTTGAGCAGAAGCTCGCTGATGTCGCAGGAGAGACCGGACACGATGCCGGCACCCTCCCGCAAGGCCGGATCGTGGCGCAGCAAATGATCGTAGGTCTTCAGCATGGTGCCGCAGCCCGAGGCATTGGCGACAATGGCATCGAGCGACTCGGCGGCATGTTCCGCGAGCCAGATCCCGGTGCTGGCGCCGGCCCGCCATAGGGCATCACGCTCGCGGCCCATGTGATGGGTCAGCGCACCGCAGCAGCCGAGACCGGGTGGGATGACCACATCGGCGCCCAGGCGGTTGAGCAGGCGCACGGTTGCGGCATTGATCTGCGGCATGAGCACGCTCTGGACGCAGCCGGCCAGCAAACCGACCCTCAGCCGTCGCTCCCCGCTAGCCGGGTGAAGGCCCGGCCTGGCATCGGGCTCGGCGGGGGGAAGCCGCGATGGCGCAAGCGCCAGCATCGCCCCGAGAGGAGCAAGGGCGGAGACGTTGCGGAACAAGCCCGCAAGCGGCCGGGCGAACCGGGCGAAGCCGGCGGCGATCCGGAAGCGCTGTGGCTCGGGCATGATTACCGCGATCATGAATCGAAGCGCACGATCGATCGGCGGCCTGGTGAAATTCTGCTCGACATGGACCCGCGCGTCATCGATCAGGTGCATGTAGTTCACGCCGGACGGGCAGGTTGTCACGCAGCTCAGGCATGATAGGCAGCGGTCGAGGTGCTTGACGACGTCGGCGGTGACAGGCTCGTCGCGCTCCAGCATTCCCTTGATGAGATAGATGCGGCCGCGGGGCGAATCGAGCTCGTCGCCAAGCAGGACATAGGTCGGACATGTGGCGGTGCAGAAGCCGCAATGGACGCATTTGCGGATGATCGCATTCGATTCCGCGATTTTCGGTTCGGCGAGCTGGGCGGCGGTGAAGTGGGTCTGCATGGCGATCAGGCGAAATGATACATGCGGCCGGGGTTGAGGACGCCTTGCGGATCGAAGGCGTGTTTCACGCGCTCGGTCAATTTGGCCAGCGGGTCGGGAAGCGGCTCGAAGACGAATACCGACGAGCGCAGGGCTTCGGGACCTCGGATCAGCGTGGCATGTCCGCTCGCCGGCGCTATTGCACCGCGTATGACCTGTGTCGAACCATGTTCGGACAGCGGCACTGAAACCCACAGCAGACCGCCGCTCCAGTCGTAATAGCCGAGCGCCGCCGGGGCCGCGGTGCGGATGTGGGCCATGGCGCGCGCGCCGTCGGTCGGGGGAAGCGACAGCCGCCAGACGATCCGCTCGCGCGGCTCGGCGAGGAGATGCACGTCGCGAATCTCGGCCCATGCCGCCTCCGACCGCTCCGGATCGAGGACCGCCCGATCGACCGTCGCGGCGGCCGCAAGCTCGGTCAGGCGGGAGGAGACCGATTCGGCGAAGCCTTCGAGGCGCAGGAGCGTTACCGACGCGCCGAGGGAGGCAATCTCGGTCAGGGCCGAGCCGCCGGCCACGTCGGCAGGGAGATGGGCAGCGCCCGAGATGTCGAGCGGCGAGCGCATGGCCTCGCGCATGGCCGCGCCGGCTGCTTCGTCGCTCAACCCGAAGAGCAGCAGGGTGGCCGTGGTCTCGGGAGCCGGCATCACCTTCATGGTCACCTCGGTCAAGGCACAGAGGGTACCCCAGGAACCAGCCATGAGCTTGGGCAGGTCATAGCCGGTCACGTTCTTCATCACCCGGCCGCCGCACTGGAAGGCCTCGGCGCGTCCCGAGACTGCCGAAAATCCGAGAATGTGATCCCTGAGCGCGCCCGACCTGATGCGGCGTGGTCCCGAGAGATTGCCGGCGATCATGCCGCCAAGGGTGCCGCCCTGGTTGCTGCCGAGAAGCCGGGCGAAATCGGGTGGCTCGAAAGCCAAGGCCTGATGATTTGAAGCGAGCAGCGCGGCGATTTCGCTGCGCGCAGTCCCGGCCCTTGCCGACAGCACCAGCTCTTCCGGTTCGTAGAATTTGAGGCCGGTCAGCCGCGAGAGATCGAGCCTCGAGGATAGCGCGAGCGGCCGGCCGATGGTGCGCATGGTGCCCGAGCCGACGATTTCCATCGGCGCGTTGTCGGCAATCGCCGTCAGGATGGCATCGCTGACCGCGCCCTGGTCCTCAGGCTTGAACTCCCTCACGTTGGTCAGAACCTCGGAATGTCGGCGAACGGCATCTTGCCGCGATGGACATGCATGCGCCCGAGTTCGGCGCAGCGATGCAGCACCGGGAACATCTTGCCGGGGTTGAGCAGGCCTTTGGCATCGAATGCGCATTTCAAGCGCTCCTGATGCGCAAGGTCGACCTCGGAGAACATCTCGCCCATGAGGTCGCGCTTCTCGACGCCGACGCCGTGCTCGCCGGTCAGCACACCGCCCATGCTGACGCACAGTCGCAAAATGTCGGCTCCGAAGGCCTCGGCGCGGTCGAGCTCCTCCTCCTTGCCGGCATCGAACAGGATCAGGGGATGGAGGTTGCCATCGCCCGCATGGAAGACATTGGCGCAGGCAAGGCCGTATTTGGCGGAGAGATCCGCCATGGCGCGAAGGACTGCGGGCAGGTTCCTGCGCGGGATCGTGCCGTCCATGCAGAGATAGTCCGGCGATATCCGCCCGACTGCCGGAAACGCCGCCTTGCGCCCGGCCCAGAATTTGAGCCTTTCCTCCTCCGAGCTCGAGGCCCGCACCAGCGAGGCGCGGTTGGCCCGGGCGATGTCGCTCACCCGCTTCGTCAGGTGCTCGACCTCCGGCAGCGGACCGTCGAGCTCGACAATGAGCAAGGCATCGACATCGCGCGGATAGCCGGCATGGACGAAGTCCTCGGTCGCGGCGATGGCAAGACGGTCCATCATCTCCATGCCGGCCGGGATGATGCCGTGCGAGATCACATCGGCGACGCACTGCCCGGCGGCCTCGATCTCGGGGAAGCCGATCAACAGGGCACGCGCGGTCTCGGGCTTGCGCAGGATGCGGACCGTGACCTTCGTGATGACGCCGAGCAAGCCCTCCGATCCGGTGACCACGCCCATCAGGTCGTAGCCCTCGCTGTCGAGATGCTTGCCGCCGAGACGGATCAGCTCGCCGCTGATCAAGGCAATCTCGAGGCCGAGCAGGTTGTTGGCGGTGAGCCCGTATTTCAGGCAGTGAACGCCGCCGGAATTTTCCGCGACATTGCCGCCGATGGAACAGGCAATCTGCGAGGACGGATCCGGTGCGTAATAAAAGCCACGGTCCTCGACGGCGTTGGTGATGCCGAGATTGGTGACGCCCGGCTCGACGGTGACGCAGCGGTTTTCATGATCGATGTCGAGGATGCGGTTGAACTTCGACATGCCGAGCAGCACGGCGTCGGCGAGCGGCAGGGCGCCGCCGGACAGGCCGGTGCCACCGCCGCGCGGCACCACGCGGATATTGTTGTCGTGGCAATAGCCCAGGATTCGCAGCACCTGATCGACGGTGTCGGGGAGAACCGCGACCATCGGGACCTGGCGATAGGCGGTGAGTCCGTCGGTCTCGAAGGCGCGCAGTCGTGCCGGGGTGTCGATCACGCCTTCGCCCGGGACCATGCGGCGCAGAGCGGCGACGATCGCGCCGCGGCGGTCGAGGGTCGCCTGATCGGGAGCCGGCATTTTAAGGCGCGACATGACGATCTTTTCCGTTTTAGTCTGTCGAAGCGCGACAAAACGTCCCGTCCGAGCGTGGCACCGGCGGATGGTACATCACTTTAACAGAACACGAGCCGCAGAAGATGCGCGAGAACTGTGCATCGCAAGGAGGAGACCTCTCGCATGAAACTCAGGATTGCGCTGGCTGCACTTGCACTTCTCGCTGCATCCTCGCCGGCTGCCTTGGCTGCAGGCGATGTGGAGAAGGGCAAGGCCGTGTTCAAGCGGTGCCAAGTGTGCCACGTCCATGACACCAAGACCAACAAGGTCGGCCCGCATCTCGGCGACGTGGTCGGGCGCAAGGCCGGCTCGGTCGAGGGTTTTCACTATTCCGATGCGATGAAGAAGAAGGGGGAAGAGGGCCTCACCTGGACGGAAGAGAATATCGCGACCTATCTCAAGGATCCCAAGGCCTTCGTCCCGGGCAACAAGATGGTGTTCGTCGGCCTCAAGAAGGATGACGAAATCGCCGATGTCATCGCCTTTCTGAAGTCTCCTCCGGAGCAATAACCGCGCGCTCCCGGCAGCCCCGCCGGTAAGGCAATTGCGCGCCGCAAGGCGGGGGTGCAATAACGGGCTCGAGCCATCGTCGGAGAATCCGCAATGCTCGGGCGTCAGCCGCGCGTCGGCCTGTTCGTGACCTGCCTTGTCGATCTGCTGCGGCCGTCGATCGGCTTTGCGGCGGTCAAGCTGCTGGAAAGGGCAGGCTGCATGGTCGAGGTGCCGCAGACCCAGACCTGTTGCGGCCAGCCGGCCTATAACTCCGGTGATCGCGGTGATGCCGTGGCCCTGGCGCGCCAGACGATCGCTGCCTTCGAGGACATGGACTATTTGGTCGCCCCCTCGGGTTCCTGCGCCGGGATGATCCGCAAGCATTATCCATTGCTGTTTCCGGAAGGGTCTGACGATCGGTTCCGGGCCGAGGCCCTGGCGCGGCGTTCCTATGAGCTGGTCTCGTTCCTGGTCGATGTGATGGGGGTTGCCGAGATCGAGGCCGAGTATCCCAAGCTGGTGACCTATCACGACAGCTGCTCGGGCCTGCGCGAGCTCGATATCCGCAACCAGCCGCGCCGGCTGCTGGCCAAGGTCAGGGGCCTGAAAGTGGCCGAGATGAAGGACGCGGAGGTGTGCTGCGGCTTCGGCGGCACCTTCTGTGTCAAATATCCCGAGATTTCCAACGACATGGTGCACAAGAAGGCCGCCAACGTGGTGGCAAGCGGCGCCGAGGTGCTGCTGGCCGGCGATCTCGGATGCCTGATGAACATGGCCGGCAAGCTGACGCGCGAGGGTTCCGGCATCGAGGTGCGTCACGTGGCCGAGGTGCTGGCGGGCGAGACGGACGGCCCGTCCATCGGCAGGGGGGACCCGGCCTGATGGAGACGCATAGCGGGCAGTTCAAGGAAAACGCGGCGCGGGCGCTGCGCGATCCCGAATTGCAGCGGGCGCTCGAGAACGTGCCGCGCGGCTTCATCCACAAACGGCTGCTGGCGCGCGATCGCCTGCCGGAATTCGAGTCGCTGCGCGAGCAGGCGCGGGCGCTCAAGGACCATACGCTTGACCATCTCGACCTCTATCTCGAACGCTACGAGGCGAAGGTCAAGGCGAGCGGCGGGCGGGTCCATTTCGCTGCCGACGGTGCCGAGGCGCGGCGGATCATCCTCGACATTGCCCGGCGGCTCGGGGCGCGCAGCATCACCAAGGGCAAGTCCATGGTGGGCGAGGAGATCGAGCTAAACGAGGCGCTGGCGGCTGCCGGCATCGAGCCGGTCGAGACCGATCTCGGGGAATACATCATCCAGCTGCGCGGCGAGCATCCGAGCCACATCATCGCTCCCGCGGTGCACCTGACCCGCGACCAGGTCGAGGCCGATTTCCGCGCCGCGCATGTGCATCTGCCACCTGAGCGCAATCTCGACGAGGCGGCCAAGCTCGTGCATGAGGCGCGGCTGGTGCTCAGGGAGAAGTTCATCGCTGCCGATATCGGCATCACCGGTGCCAATTTCCTGGTCGCCGAGACCGGCAGCTCGATCATCGTCACCAACGAAGGCAATGGCGATCTCACCCAGATCCTGCCCAAGGCGCATCTCGTCCTGACAACCATCGACAAGCTGGTGCCGACGCTCGAGGACGTCGCGACGCTCCTGCGCCTGTTGGCGCGATCGGCGACGGGCCAGGACATGTCCTGCTACACCACTTTCTCCACCGGGCCGCGCCGCCCCGGCGATCCGGACGGACCGCAGGAGTATCACGTGATCCTGCTCGACAACGGGCGTAGCGCCATGCTCGGCACGCCGTTCCAGCCGATGCTGCGCTGCATCCGCTGCGGCGCTTGTCTCAATCACTGCCCGGTCTATCAGGCGATCGGCGGCCATGCCTATGGCTGGGTCTATCCGGGTCCGATGGGCGCGGTGCTCACGCCGTCGCTGATCGGCATCGACAAGGCCGGTCAGCTGCCGAATGCCTCGACCTTCTGCGGGCGCTGCGAGGAAGTGTGCCCGATGAAGATCCCGCTGCCCGGCATGATGCGGCACTGGCGCGAGCGGGAATTCGAGCGGCACCTGCAGCCGGCAGCGGCCCGATACGGGCTCGGGCTGTGGGCGTTTCTGGCGCGCCGCCCCGCCCTCTACCGCTTGGCGGCACGTCTCGGCAATGGCGCCCTCAGACTGTGGTCGCGCGGCAAGCCCCGCATGGCGGCGCTCCCTCTCGCCGGCGGCTGGACGCGGTTCCGCGATTTCCCGACGCCGGAGGGGGCGACCTTCATGGATCAATGGCGGGAGCGGCGCCGGAATGGCTGATCTCGACCATCGATCGGTGCTGATTTCGCGCATCCGCCAAGGCCTCGGGGTGACCGGCGAGGAGCCGGCGCGCAGGCGCGCGGTCGAGGAGCGGCTGGCGCAGCACGCCCGCAATCTCGTGCCGCGGCGCGGGCAGCTCGAGCGATCGGCGCGGATCTCGCTGTTCCGGTCGATGGCCGAGGGGGTGCATGCCACAGTCGATCAAGCGGCAGGCGCCGCCGAGCTCCCGGCGCTTGTTGCCGCCTATCTGCGCCGGCAGAACCTGCCACCGCGGATCCGCCATGGCGATGATCCGCTGCTTGCGAGCCTGCCCTGGCGCGAGGTCGCGCCGACGCTCGAGCGGCTGAGCGGGCCTGCCGAGCCTGCCGATGAGGTGTCGGTAAGCCGCGCCGCGGCCGGGGTGGCCGAATCCGGGACGCTGGTGCTGCTGTCGGGGCCTGACAATCCGACGACGCTGAACTTCCTGCCCGAGACCCACATAGCCGTCGTGCAGGCCGAGGATGTCGTTGCCTCCTATGAGGATGTGTTCGACCGCATCCGGCAGGCATTC
>DATAOT010000202.1:0-6546 GCA_036265615.1 Aestuariivirgaceae bacterium | reverse complement strand
TCGGCAAGCTCGGCTAGAGCACGATGTCCCGAGATTAACGTATGTCTCATCACGCTCTAAATCCGCTATGCTGACGACCTGAGCCAGCAAGCAGGCGAAACGGGGAAATGCCAGCACCGCTTCAGGGCATCAAAGCCTGCGTCTTCGACGCTTACGGAACCCTGTTCGACGTCCACACGCCGGTGCTGCGCGCCTTGGCGGCCCTCGACGATGACAAGGCCCAATCATTATCCGCCACCTGGCGCGACAAGCAGTTGCAATATGCCTGGTTGCGAAGCCTGATGGGGGTCCATGCCGATTTCTGGCAGGTCACCTCCGATGCCCTCGACCACGCCATGCAGCTGTTCGGGCTCGATGACCGCGAGCTGCATCGGCGGTTGATGGAGCTCTATTTGAGGCTCGACCCGTTCCAGGATGCCGAGCCGACCCTCGTCGACTTGCAGCGCCGCGGCCTGCGCCTCGCCATTCTCTCCAATGGCAGCCCGGCCATGCTCGACGGCGTCCTCCGCGCCTCGGGCCTTGCCAGATGCTTCGATCAGGTGATCTCGGTCGAGGAGGTCGGCATCTTCAAGCCCTCGCGCCGCGTCTACCGCCATGCCCAGCAGGTGCTCAAGCTCGCGAGCCCGCACGACGTTTGCTTCATATCCGCCAACAGCTGGGACGCCAAGGCGGCTGCGAGCTTCGGCTTTCAGGTGGCCTGGATCAACAGGAGCGGCGGGCCGGCCGACTGCATTCCCGGCGCTCCGGCGCTCGAGCTCGAAAGCCTCGAGGCGCTGCCCCGGCACATCGGCCGGTGATCAGCCGTCAGGAGGCGCAACGCAGGCTGCGGGACCGAGCCGCGAAAACGCGCGCGGCGGCACCGAAAGCCTCGAACAGCTTGACCGAGTCGGGATTGTCGGCAGCCTTGTATTCGGGGTGCCACTGGAAACCCATGGCGAAACCGCGCGCGCCCTTGACCGACACCGCTTCGACCGTCCCGTCGGGCGCCGTCGCCTCGACGGCGAGCTGCGGCGCCAGCCGGTCGATTCCCTGTCGATGGACCGTGTTGACCATCGCCTCCCGCTTGCCGAGAATCTGTTCGAGCTGGCCGCCGGGGGTGACGGCGACGGGATGAGCCGGACCGTAGCGCACGGCGATCTCGGTCGACTTCGGTGCGCGGTGGTCGAGGCGCCCCGGCAGCTCCTGAAGCTCGGTCGCCAGCGTGCCCCCAAGCACCACATTGAGCTCCTGGAAGCCGCGGCAGATGCACATGAGCGGCATGCCGCGCTCGATGACCTGGGCGATGAGCTTCAGGGTCAGCCGGTCGCGGCGATGGTCATAGGGCTCATGCCGCTCCGTCGCCACCGCCCCGTAATGTGGCGGATGCACATTCGACACCGCCCCCGTCATCACCACCCCGTCCAGGCGGTCGAGCAGCCCCTCGAGCTCGAGATCGGCATCGAGCGCCGGGATCATGATCGGGACGCAGCCTGCCACCTCGGCCACGGCGCGCAGATATTTGTCGCCGATCGAGTGAAAGATGAATCCCCTGTCCTCGAACGTATCGGCCGGGAGTCCCACAAGCGGCTTGGCATCTCTGGTCGCTGTCGACATGGCCTGATTTTAGCTTGACCGGCAGGCGGATTCCATGCCGAGTGCCCGACCCTGGCCTGCTTGTCCATCATGGACGCTTCGGCTTTGAGAGGAAACGACAGGATGAACCGCAGGAAGTTCGTGCGATCCGCAGGGGTGTCGGCGATCGGCTCGGCCATGCTCGCCGCCCCCGCCGTCGCCCAGTCGCAGCCGGTGCTGAAATGGCGCCTGACCTCGTCCTTCCCGAAGAATCTCGACACCATCTTCGCCGTCGCTGAAAGCCTCTCGAGAACCGTCTCGGACGCCACCGACGGCAATTTCCACATCCAGGTCTTTCCCTCGAACGAGATCGTGCCCGGCCTGCAGGCTGCCGACGCCGTCACCAATGGCTCGGTCGAGATGTGCCAGACCGCCTCCTATTATTATGTCGGCAAGGACCCGACCTTCGCCTTCGGCACCTGCGTGCCGTTCGGCATGAATGCCCGCCAGCAGAATGCCTGGCTCTATTTCGGCGGCGGCCAGGACATGCTCAATGCCTTTTACGAGAAGTACAAGATCTACTCCCTGCCGGGCGGCAACACCGGCGCCCAGATGGGCGGCTGGTTCCGCCGCGAGATCAAATCGGTGGCCGATCTCAGCGGGCTCAAGATGCGCATCGCCGGGCTTGCCGGCCGGGTGCTGTCGAAGCTCGGCGTGTCGCCGCAGCAGATCGCCGGCGGCGAGATCTATCAGGCGCTCGAGAAGGGCACCATCGATGCCACCGAATGGGTCGGCCCCTACGACGATGCCAGGCTCGGTTTCAACAAGGTGGCGCCCTATTATTATTATCCCGGCTGGTGGGAGGGCGGGCCGACCATCCATTTCTTCATCAATATCGACAAGTGGCGCGCCCTGCCCAAGAGCTACCAGTCGCTCCTGACCTCGGCCGCCGCCGCTGCCAATCTCGAGATGCTGGCGCGCTATGACGCGCTCAACCCGCCGGCAATCAAAAGCCTTGTCGCGAGCGGCACGAAGCTGCGCCCGTTCCCGCCGGACGTCATGGAAGCCTGCCTCAAGGCGTCGAACGAGCTTTATGCCGAGATCGGCAAGGACAATGCCGAGTTCAAGAAGATGCACGACGCCTACATGAGCTACCGGAACAACGAATACCTCTGGTTCCAGGTCTGCGAATACGCCTTCGACAACTTCCAGATCCGCACCCGACCCAAGGCGTGAGCTTCGCTATTGCGGCTGAAGCTGCGGTGCCGGGATATCCTCGGGCGAGGGAATGTTGAGCTCCTGGATCTGGTTCGGGTCGATCGCCGGGCCGTGCTCGAGAAAGGCGGTCACGATCTGCGGGAAAAAGATCAGGATCACCACCAGAACCAGCTGCAGCCCCACCCACGGGATCGCCCCGAGATAGATGTCGTTGGTCCTCACCTCCTCCGGCGCAACGCCGCGCAGATAGAACAGCGCGAAGCCGAATGGCGGATGCATGAAGGAGGTCTGCATGTTGGCCCCGATCAGGATGCCGAACCAGATCAGGTCGATGCCAAGCTTTTCGGCCACCGGCGCCAGCAGAGGGATGATGATGAAGGCGATCTCGAAGAAATCGAGAAAGAAGGCGAGGATGAAGACGAAGACGTTGACGAAGACCAGGAAGCCGACCTGGCCGCCGGGCAGCGACCTGAGCAGCCCTTCGAGCCAAACCCCGCCGTAGAAGCCCTGGAAGATCGAGGAAAAGATCGTCGAACCGATGAGGATGAACACCACCATGGTGGAGATGCGGGTGCTCGCGTCGACCGCATGCCAGAACTCGCTGAGACTGAGGCGGCGGCTGACGACGGCGAGCAGCAGCGCTCCGGCAACCCCCATCGCCCCCGACTCGGTCGGCGTCGCCAGGCCGAGCAGGATCGTGCCGAGCACCACGAAGATGAGGGCGAGCGACGGCACCATGCCGCGGATCAGCTTCCAGGCGAGCGCCATGCCGCGAAGTGTCCGCGCCTCCGCCGGCAGCGCTGGCATTGCCGCCGGCCGCCACAGGCTGAGGAACAGGATGTAGAGGCAGAACAGCGCCACCTGCACGACGCTTGGGCCGATTGCGCCGCGATACATGTCGCCGACCGATCGCCCGAGCTGATCGGCAAGAACCACCAGCACCAGCGCCGGCGGGATCAGCTGGGTGATGGTGCCCGAGGCGGCGATAACGCCGGTCGCGAGCCGCATGTCGTAGCCGTAGCGCATCATCACCGGCAGCGCGATCAGCGCCATCGCGATGACCGATGCCGCAACCGTGCCGGTGATCGCTCCGAGGATGGCTCCGACCAGCACGACCGCATAGGCGAGCCCCCCGCGCACCGGCCCGAACAGCTGGCCGAAGCCCTCGATCATGTCCTCGGCCAGCCTGGAGCGCTCGAGGATCGCTCCCATGAGCGTGAAGAACGGGATCGCCAGCAGGAGATCGTTCGACATGATGCCGAACAGCCTGAGCGGGATCGTGTTGAGGAAGCTCGACTCGAGCAGGTTCGTTTCGATGCCGAAGAACGCGAAGCCGAGCCCCACCGCTGCCAGCGAGAACGCCACCGGATAACCGATCAGCAGGAAGATCACGAGTCCTGCGAACATGTACGGAGCAACCGTGATCGGCTCCATGCTCACTGCACCGGCTTTTCATAGGACGTGTCGAAGGCGAAATGTCCAAGCAGCGCCTCCGAGCGTTTGATCAACTCCGAGAGTGCCTGCAGCAAGAGGAGCCCGAAGCCGAGCGGGAACATGAGCTTGGCCGGCCAGCGCGGCAGCCCGGCGGCGTTGGCCGACAGCTCGCCCGTCTGCCAGGAGTCCCAGAAGAACCAGAAGGTGAGCCAGCCGCCGACGACGCAGGTGGGAATGAGGAAGAGCAGGGTGCCGAGAATGTCGATGATGAGCCGCGTCCGCGGCTTGAGCATTCCGTAGACCAGGTCCACCCGCACATGCTCGTTGAGCTTCAGCGTATAGGCGGCGCCGAGCATGAACATCGCCCCGAACAGGTACCACTGGATCTCCAGCCAGAAATTCGAGGTGATGCTGAGCGAATAGCGCAGGAGCGCATTGCCGCAGCTCACCGCGCATGCCGCCAGCATGGCGATTGCCGCCAACTGGCCGACCCACACCGAAAGCCGATCGATGGCGCGACTGAACGACAGCAGACGCTTCACGCGGGTTCCCCGTTGACACCGCTCTGCCCTGGTCCCTCGCGACTTGGGCCTGCAGGGCTTTTCGACTATAGAGGCAGGGCCGACAAACACAAAAGCCCCATTTGGGCCGGTTCGCCGCACGAGGGATCATGGAGAGCACCGTCGCCACGGCAGCGCAATTGTTCGATCTGAGCGGCGAGGTGGCGCTGGTCACCGGCGCCTCTTCCGGCCTCGGGCGGCGCTTCGCCATGGTCCTCGCCGCCCACGGTGCCCGGGTCGTGGTGGGCGCCCGCCGGCGCGACCGGCTGGAAGCGCTCAGCCGGGACATCGCTGCCGCTGGCGGCAGGAGCCACGCCGTCGAGCTCGACGTCTCCGACCGCTCCCGCATCCTTGCCGCCTTCGATGCCGCCGAACAGGCTTTCGGCACTGTCACCCTCCTCCTCAACAATGCTGGCATTTCCGGCAGCCTGAAGCGCGGCGTCGAGCTTGGCGAGGATGAATGGCGGGCCGTCATGTCGATCAATCTCGACGCCGTCTGGTTCACCGCCCAGGAGGCCGCCCGGCGCATGATCGGCGCCCGCAAGCCGGGTTCGATCATCAACATCGCTTCGGTCCTCGGCTTTCGCGTCGGAACCAATCTTGCCGCTTATGCTGTGGCCAAGGCAGGCGTCATCCAGATGACGCGCGCGCTCGCCCTCGAGCTGGCCCGCAACGGCATCAGGGTGAATGCCATCGCCCCGGGCTATGTCCAAAGCGAGATGACTGCCGATTTCTTTTCCACCCCCGCAGGTGAAGCTCTGAGGATGCAGATTCCGCAGCGCCGGTTCGGCGATCCAAGCGACCTTGACGGAACCCTGCTGCTGCTCGCTTCGCCCCGGGCGTCAGGCTTCATGACCGGCTCGACCGTGGTCGTCGACGGCGGTCATATGCTCTAGCGCTGGACCGGAGGAAATCGCATGGACTTCACCTTGCCGGCCGACATTGTGGATCTCTGCGCGCGGCTTCGCAGCTTCGTCGAGCGCGAGATCATGCCGCTCGAGCAGGACCGCTCCACCTATGACGAATATGACAACATCCGCATCGATCTTTGCGACGAGGTGCGGGCGCGGGCGCGCCAAGCCGGTCTGTGGGCGCCGCAGATGCCGCGCGAGCGTGGCGGCCTCGGCTTGGCCATAACCGGCTGGGCCGCCTTTTACGAGGAGGCCAACCGCTCGATCTTCGGCCCTGTCTGCCTCAACTGCCAGGCCCCCGACGACGGCAACATGAACCTCCTGAACAAGGTGCTGCCGGACGACAGGGCCAAGGATCGTTGGCTGCAGCCGATCATCGACGGCAAGGTCCGTTCCTCCTTCGTGATGACCGAGCCGAGCCCGGGCTCGGGCTCGGATCCCGGCGGCATGATGCTGACCCGGGCCGAGCGGCGCAACGACCGCTATGTGATCCATGGCCGCAAATGGTTCATTACGGGTGCCGCCGTTGCCGGCCATTTCATCCTGATCGCCCGCACCTCCGATGATCCGCGCCGCGGCCTGTCGGCCTTCCTGTTCCACCGCGACGATCCCGGCTGGCGCATCGTGCGCCGCATCGCCAATATGGGGCCCGACGAGCATGGCGGGGTGTGCGAGCTCGAATTCGACGGCCTCGAGATCCCGATCGAGCACCGCCTGCTCGAGGAGGGCGACGGCTTGCGCATTACCCAGATCCGCCTCGGTCCGGCCCGCCTCACCCACTGCATGCGCTGGCTCGGCCTCGCCAAGCGCTGCCTCGAGATCGCCGCCGCCTATGTCAAGGAGCGCCGCGCCTTCGGGATGCGGCTCGCCGA
>DATAOT010000201.1:0-8439 GCA_036265615.1 Aestuariivirgaceae bacterium | reverse complement strand
TCGGCGGCATCATTCCGGAGGAGGACCGGCATGTGCTGCGGCAGCTCGGCGTGAAGCGGGTGTTCACGCCCAAGGACTATCGGCTGAACGAGCTCATGAGGGATATTGCGGGGCTGGTGGCGGAGAGTAGGCAGTAGGCAGAGCACCCCTTCACTCCCCATTGACCGATGCCTACTGAGCTGGAGCTAGCCGATCTGCATCACCAGCATGTGGCCCTCGGGCGGGCCGCCCTGGCGGATCGGCTCGACGGTGTGGTGAAGGATGCCGAGGCGATGCTCGCTGACAAAACGCGGGATCGCCTCGGCGAACCCGCCGCTCACATGGAAGGACTGGGCAATGACACAGGCGAGGATGCCGCCCGGCCGGATGAGCCGATGAATGGCAGGAAGGGCTGCGGCGCCGACATGGCCAGTGGTGAAGGTGCCGGCGGAGACGGCCGCATCATAGAGATGGTCGCGCAGGGGAAGCGGCTTCAGGAGGTCTGCCGCGATCAGCAGCCGGTAGGCGGTGCGGGCGGCGGCAAGGCCTAACATCTCAGGCGACAGGTCGAGGCCATCGATCGTGGTGAAACCGAGCTCGTGCAGCACCGCACCGGCGGCCCCGGTTCCGCAGCCGAGATCGATGATCGGCGATCCGCGGCCGGTCGGGAGATGGCGGGCAAGCAGCTCGGCGATGCGGCGGGTGCCGGTGACCTTGAGGCGAGCGAAGACGTCCTCGTCATAGTCCTTGGCCCATTGACGATAGAGGGTACGCGCATCGCCGGTCGAGCCGAGGGCTCTTGCGCGCTCGAGCCGGGCGGCCGCTTGCTCGTCGTTCTTCTCGCCGGTCATCCGCTGAACAGTATACTCACTACGCACCAAGGTTGGACCTTTTCGAGAGCGAAACGATTTCCTTTCCCCTCATGGCCGGGCTTGACCCGGCCATCCAGTTTTTGCTTGGGACATCTCTGGATGGCCGGCTCGGGGGCCGGCCATGAGGAAGGGAAATGTGTCACCCGCGTTGAGTCCTGGCCCTGGAGCGCGGGCGAGGGAGAGGAAGATCCCATGAATCAAGTCCTGGCCACGGTAATGCCGTTGTTCGGCCTGATCGCGCTCGGCTTCGCTGCAGCAAAGTTCAAGATGTTCCCAGCCGAAGGTGCAAGCGGGCTGTCACGCTTTGCATTCGACTTTGCCATCCCGGCGCTGCTCTTCCGCAATCTCGTCCATGTCGACCAGCCGCAAGCGTCGCCGGTGGTCCTGTGGGTCACCTATTATGGTGCGCTTGCCGTCAATTGGGTGCTGGCGAGCGTGGTTGCGACGCAGCTCCCCGGCTTCGGACCGAGAAGCGCCGCCGTGGCATCCATGACCTCATGCTTCAGCAATCTGGTGTTTCTCGGCCTGCCGCTGTCGGTCAGCGCCTTCGGCTCGGAGGCAGCGCTGCCGGCGGCGTTGATCGTCTCGGTCAACACGCCGCTCCTGTGGTTCTGCGCCATGCTGCAGATGGAATGGGGAAACCGCGACAGCGCCGCGCCGTCCAGCCGGCTCATGCATGATCTCCTGCGATCGCTGCTGAAGAATCCCATCATCCTGGCGCTGCTGGTCGGAGCCGGCTGGCGGACGAGCGGGCTTGGCCTGCCGGCCATTCCGGACCTTTTCCTCAAGCTCCTCGGCGATTGCGCGGTGCCGGTGGCGCTGTTCGCGCTCGGGCTTTCGATCTCGGCCTACCGGCTTGGCGAGGGCCGGCAGGCGGCTGCCGTGCTGGTCGGGCTCAAGCTCCTGCTCTTTCCGGCGTTCGTTTACCTCATCGGCTCCGCCATGCCGGGCATGCCTGCCGCCTGGCTTCGCGTGGCGGTGCTGATGGCGGCCTGCCCGGCCGGCGTGAACGCGTTCCTGCTCGCGATGCGCTATGAGCGGGCCGTCGCCACGGTTGCCGCCGCGATCGCCATCGGCACGGCCGCTTCGGCATTCACGCTGACCGTCCTGCTCTATTGGCTCAAGAGCTGACGGATGTCGGCAGGGGTGACCCCGGCCTCGCGCAGCGATCGCAGCGACCGGTCGCCGGCGCTCTTCGACAGCTTGCGCCCGGTATCGTCACCAATCAGCCGGTGATGGTGGTAGAGCGGCTCGGGAAGATCGAACAGCTGCTGGAGCAGCCGATGGACGCCGGTCGCATGGAACAGGTCGTGGCCGCGGCTGACGGTGGTCACCTCCTGCCAGGCATCGTCCAGCACCACGGCAAGGTGGTAGCTCGTGCGGATGTCCTTGCGGGCAAGCACGACGTCGCCCCACCGCTCGGGCGCGGCCGGGACGCGACCGTGCTCGCCTGCGGGACCGCTGCCCTCCTCCCAGAAGGTCAGCGTCGGAACCTTGGCCAGGGCCATCATCATGTCGAGCCGCAAGGCATAGGGTTGGCGGGCGGCCATGCGCGCCTGGCGCTCGGTCGAGGGGAGGCTGCGGCAGGTGCCCGGATAGAGCGGCGCGCCTTCAGGATCGCGCGGGTGCATGGGCGTGACGGCGGCGGCAATGTCGGCCCTGGAGCAGAAGCAGGGATAGACAAGACCTCGTTCCTCGAGCCCGGCCAGTGCCCGGCGATGGCGCGCGACGTGCTCGCTCTGGCGCATCACCGGTCCGTCGAAGGCGACGCCGAGCCAGACTAGATCCTCGATCATGCGCTCGGCATAAATCGGCCGGCAGCGGATGGTGTCGATATCCTCGATCCGCAGGAGCAGCCTGCCGCCGGCCTTTCGGGCCTCACGCTCGCTGAACATGGCGGAATAGGCATGGCCGAGATGGAGGTCGCCATTGGGGCTTGGCGCGAAACGGAACACCGGCGGGGTGAACGGGGCTTTGGTCACCCGCCGGCTATAGTCCGCCTCGAGCGCGCCGGTCAAATCGCAGGAGAGTGCAAAGGGCGGACAAACGCGTGATTCGCTCCGTTCTGCACAAGACGGCGGGGTCGCGGCGAATGTGGCGCCGGGTTGTCCAATGCTGCCGCAAAGGCTGGATTCCCGCGATTTCCGCCGGCCGATACTGCGGCGCAAAATCGGCCTTCACAGGGATGTCGTCCCAGATATAGTAGGTTGTCATCTGCCGGGTCAGAGCCGGTCGTGCCATCGAAAGGAGGTTCGGTGCACCAAGCCGCGATGTCTCCGGAGAGCTGCCCCGCCTTGGTGCTCAATGCCGACTACCGGCCGCTGAGCTACTATCCTCTATCCCTGTGGTGCTGGCAGGACGCGGTCAAGGCAGTGTTTCTCGATCGCGTCAACATTCTCTCGGAATATGACCGGGTGGTGCGCAGCCCCTCCTTCGAGTTTCGCCTGCCGAGCGTCGTGTCGCTCAAGACCTATGTCAAGCCGGCGCGTCATCCTGCCTTCACCCGGTTCAACGTGTTCCTGCGCGACCGTTTCACCTGCCAATATTGCGGTGCCGGGGAGGATCTCACCTTCGATCACCTGGTGCCGCGTTCGAAGGGCGGCATCACGACCTGGGAAAACGTCGTCACCGCCTGCAGCCCGTGCAACCTGACCAAGGGCGGACATCTCCCCGGCGAAGTCGACATGTGGCCGGAAAATCTTCCGGTACGACCGACGGTGCAGCAGCTCCACGCCAATGGCCGGATGTTCCCGCCCAACTACCTGCATGAGAGCTGGGCCGACTTCCTTTATTGGGACACGGTCCTCGAGCCCTGAGGCGCGGCCGGCAGGCGCAGGCTCCACAGGCACAGCGCGACAAGGGCGAGCGACACCACCACGTTCCAGCCGGCAAAGGACAGACCGAGAAAGCGCCACTGCGCTTCATCGCAGCGGATCACCTTGGCGGTGTTTAGATCGGGCAGGCCGCCGGACAGGCCGCCGCCGACGGTGCAGACCGGGGGACCCGGCCACCAGCCCCATTCCACCCCTGAATGATAGACGCCGAGCAGCGCGCTCGCCGCCATGACGAGGGCAAGCAGGGCCAGTCCCCAGCGGGCGAGCGGGCGGCTGTCGGCGGCCGGGCGCAGCAGCAGGGCGGCGAGGGGCACGGCGAAATAGTAGGCCCAGCGCTGCTTGAGGCAGAGCTCGCAGGGGACATAGCCGCCGATCTTCTCGAACCCCCACGCGCCGATGATGGTGGCGAGCGCCACCAGGAAGAACACGAGCACAGCGTTGAAGATGCGCCTGTCACCCCGGCTGGCCAGCCTGGCAGCGTCGCCATTCAGCATGGGAATCCTCCACCGCCAAGACCGAAGCGCAATGCTAGATAGAGAAGGGCGACAAGGGCCGCCGCCAATGCGGCGATCAGTCCCAGCCGTTGCTCGATCCAGAGGCGGATGGGATCGCCATAGCGGCGGATGAGCAGGGCGAGTGCGAGAAAGCGGGCGCCGCGGGCGAGCAGGCAGGCAACGACGAAGAAGACCAGGCCGACATCGATGACGCCGGCGAGGATGGTGACGACCTTGATCGGCGGCAGATGGGCGAGGCCCGAGGTCACCAGCATGACCATGGTCGTTTCGCGGCCGGCGCAGGCCCTGAGGTGCTCGAAGCTGTCGAGCTTGCCGTAGAATTCGAGGATCGGGCGGGCCACGGCCTGATAGCCATAGAGGCCGATGAAATAGCCGGCAACGCCGCCAAGCGTCGAGGCGACAGTGGCAGTGAGGGCATAGCGGATGGCCCTTGCCGGGCGCGCCAGCGCCATCGGCACGAACAGCACGTCGGCGGGCACGAGGAACACCGAGCTCTCGACAAAGGCGATGACGGCGAGCCACAGAGCGGCGCTCGGGCGGGCGGCAAGCGATAGCGTCCAATCATAGAGCCGCTTCAGCATCGGCGAGGGTCAGGCCGGGCGTCCGGTCAGGCCGGCGATCAAGCGAACGAGCAGGGCGCCGAGGCCGAAGCGGATGGCGCGGGCGATGGCGACATAGAGGGTGAACAGGGACACCGGCACGCCGATGACGCCGCTCGCCACGGCCACCGCCTTCATCGGCATGAACAGGCCGGCGGCGAGCAGCACAGCGGTTGCACCATTCTGCGCCTGGCTCTGGGTGAAGGCGACGAAGGCGTCCTCCATGCCGTAGAATTCGAGGATCATCTGGCCGAAGGTCTCGAACATCAGCTGGCCGATGTAGTAGGCGGCAATGGCGCCGAGGAGCGAGCCGGCGGTGGTCACGAAGGCGAGGAATCCGGCCTGGGCGGGGCGGGCATAGACGGCGGGATAAAGCAGGAATTCCGGCGGAAAGACGATGGCAAAGCCGTCGAGGAAGGCGAGAAGGGCGAGGGCGACCTCGGTCGCCGGGCGGGCGAGGATTTCGAGGAGACGCGCGATCATGGGGTGGGGCATGGCTCACCCCTAGCAGGAGGGCCCGCCCTCGTCCATGCGGCAGGGGCAAGAGGCTGTTGACGACCGGTGGCAGCCTTCTATGATCGCGCGCTTCAGGCAAGTGGCTCGGCGCAAGGGCCCCTGTGGCGGAATGGTAGACGCGGCAGACTCAAAATCTGTTGTCCGCAAGGACGTGCCGGTTCGAGTCCGGCTTGGGGCACCACTCAATTCAACGACTTAGCGTTTCATCGGCTTTGCATGGTGGAGATGCTTCGCCCACTAGCAACCAACTAGCAACCTAGCGAAGCGGTTTCGGCGCATTCTTGGAGCTATGAGAAGGTAAGCCAAAGTCCTTACCGCGATCAGTGCTCGGCTTCGTTCCGCCGCTGCTTCCGACGCCGGTCGATGCACCGCCGGCCGGCACGGGTTGGCTGCATAAGATCAGCACAATGGCTGCCGCACGTAGCTCATCTCGCAGCCAGGCCCGGGCGTTCACTGGGCGCGACGACGCGTGGTCTGGGCAGGATGGGAAGGTGCTTTCGGATCGCAGATTAACGCTTATCGAAGTCCGGATATCGCCCGGTCACTCCTGGCACTCTCGCATCCGGCCGGACGTGTATCGGCCATTTGATCTCGTCATTCCTGGCGCCACAGACGCTGCAGACGAGATGATCGGCTACCTCCGGCACCGGCAGCCGCTTCCGCAAATCGAGACTACCGGGATCGATGTAGAGATGGCGTGGCGGCCGGCAAATGCCGCAGTGCACCTCGAGCAGCTTTCCTTGACGGACTAGGTCGCCGATGGTCACCGGCTTGAAGGACGGGCTGCGATTTGCGACGGCTCCTGGCCTTGTTCCGACTCCTATCGAACTCGACCTATTCGGAGGCGAAAGATCAGCTTCGTGATCCGACGAGCAAACCGGGATGATGACGGCGCACGAATTCGTGGAGGCCCTTCGGAATAAGACTCTCCGCATCAACCCGGACGCTCAACGTTCGATTGTGTCCGGGAGTCAGAAGGTAAGCACGGAACATCTCCTCGATACCGACAAAGTCGAGAAGAGCCCGCGGATGCAGAGCTTTATCAAGTTTTGCAAACGCGTCATGAACGAGGTCGAGAAAGGAAAAAATACCGATGGCTTTTTTGGTGCACCCCAATTCGCCGTGCCGGCCGAGTTCAAGGGTGCTCGCCTCGAATATCTAAACGTATCCGGCCTTCCCGACGAAACCAAGCTAGCTGTGCTCCGAGCAAATCCCCTCATGGGAGAGGCGGCTATTGACGTTGGAGACGGTCAAGGTCGCGGCGTAGGCTTTCACGCCTTCGAGCGAGCGGTCCGAAAACACGTCATCAAGCTCCGGGAACTGATCAAGAAAAAGGAGCGCCGTGGTGAGCCCACCCTTGCTGACCAGCGCGAACTTGAGGCGTTGGAAGAGCAGTTGAAGCGGATCCACAGGTTTTTATCGACTACCTCTCTTCCCTTCGTCTGTTATGTCGATCATGTGGATGATAAGGGCCAGATCCATGGAATTTCGCTCGAAGGAGAGCGGCGCCTCTACATCGAAGGCAACGCTCTTAATGCTCGTGCCGCGCAAGAGGAGATGGTGAAATATGAGTACTTCTCACCCGTGATCGTTGCGCTTCAGGAATTAAGGACTGAAGCGAGCATGGAGTGGATGTCGCCAGACTACGTTGAGGAGGACTCAAAGTGGATCAGTCGCTCAAGCACCAAACTGTTTACCCTATCGGCGCTGGCGCAAGCCTACAGTCTGTCCATCATTGGGAAAGCCAAACCCTTAAAGGCGATCGACGCTGATACCATCGAGAAGGTAGATGAGCGGAAGGACTTCTGCGAAGCCTTCTGGAAAAGGATAGCGCAATTGTTTAGGACGGTCTGGCTCCCCGATCCAAACCAGACGCCCGCAGAGCGCCTGGACTATCTGCGGAAGCATCGTGATGAAGATCGCAACGTCCTCTTCTCGGCCATTCTGCTTCAAGCCTTGGGCCAGGTCTGCCACTGGATGGGCAAAAAGAGTGCTTGGGATGCCGAGACCTCACTGCTTGCAGCGTTAGGAAAGCTCGACCCTAATCAAGTCGACTACCGGGCTGCGTTCGTTCATCACCGTGATGAAGACGGCGACATTCATGTCGACAAATGGAATCCCGAGTGGACCAACGCGATGATGAAAGCGACGTTCAATGAAGCTGGTAATGCGACCGGTTATGCTTTCAACAACGTTGCCGACAGCATTACGAGAACACGTAATACACTTTGCGTAAAGCGGAGCTCCTAGCTGAGGAAGCACCGACCGAAGAGGCGGCATGAACGCTAAATCTCAAGCAGCATCGCGGAGCGGCATCAATTCGGTGCCGCTCTTTTGTTTTCGCGCCGGCTTGCGTATGGCAAGACCATCCTCTGGCATCGAGACCTGCCCGACCGGGCGGGCGGGATCACCACCCGGGGCCAGGTGGTGGCCGAACATTGGCGTGCATAGCCCGCCGCACCGAAAAGGAGCAGCAGCCAAGGCCTCGGATGTGTCACCACATCCTGAACCCTCAGCGTCTCGGTGATAGACTTCGCAGTCGACCGCGGCGCTAGCCATGTTGCCGCGCAGGCGGATAAGGTCGGCAGGTTCAGGCGCGGCGGCCCGCCGCGCTGGGCACCGAGCCGGATCACCATCGCGGATATTTGCCGGTCACCCCTGGCACTCTCGCATCCGGCCGCGCGTGTATCGGCCGTTTGAGTTCGTCATTCCTGGCACCACAAACGCTGCAGACGAGATGGTTCGCCACCTCCGGCACCGGCATCCGCTTTGGCAATCCAAGCGACAGGGGCTCAATATAGAGATGCCGGGATGGCTTATCCCGGTGGGGGCTTTAAGAACAGCGGAACCGTTCTCCTGGCAATATGCTCCGTTCGCCAGTTGAGAGAGGCTCATGCGCTTTTTAAAGAGCGTGATTTTGCTGTGCGCCGTTTCGGTCGGCGTGGCCGTGTTCTACGTATTCGGGATCCTGGTCGGCCTTTGGGCGATACCGATTGAAGCGCGGGAGCCGGAGACGCCTATTGAAGCGGCTCTCCCGGATGCGAGCGCGGTCTTTCCCTGGGGTGTCCAAATATTCGAGAGTTCCTCGCGCGACCAGGTGGTGAACATGTTTCTAGCCCTTCAG